>SUYX01000064.1 GCA_015060225.1 Bacteroidales bacterium
TGGAAAAGCGTATAGCCTCTTTGGAGGGTGAACGCAAGTCGTTCAACAAGGGCAAGGCAAATGCTGAGTTTACCTTGAATGGCATTCAGAAGGAGTATGACAACAACCGTGTAATCATTGACGGCATGACGGCAGACTACAACAAGTTCCTTTCTCTTGCCAAGACTGATAAGGACGGGAACCGGCTGAACCTGATAAAGCTGGACGATTTCCCATCCACTGATGAGAAAGCCATCGGAAAGAAGTTGCAGGAGATAGCCAAGAATGCCACTACGGGCGGTCAGTATGTCCGTGTAGGTGAACTGTATGGATTTCCTATCAAGGTAATCAGCGAAACTTCGCTTGCAAGTGGATTGGCTACCATTGAGAACCGTTTCGTAATCGAAGGTCATTACAAATACACCTTCAACAACGGACATCTGGCAATGGCAGATCCGAAAGCCGCTGCTACCAACGTCCTCAATGCGTTGGAGAAGATACCCGGTATAATCTCCCAACGAAAAGAGAAAAACGAAGCGTTGGCAAAGGATATTCCGCAACTGCAAGAACTGGCTGGAAAAGTCTGGAAGAAGGAAGATGAACTGAAGCAATTGAAATCCGAACTATCTGCACTTGACCGCAAGATTCAGTTGGAACTTGCTCCGCCTACTCTGGTGAGTGAGGGACAGGAACAAAAGAACAATGCTGATGTACCAAAAGTAAAAAGGGAAATTATAAGAACACCAGAGAAGGGCTTTGAGAAAGAAAATATGGATATAAGAGGGGGTATTATTCCCGATAAATCCACATCAATTTATAAAGGGTTCAAAATATAATCGAATGGCGACTGCTCAAATGAGTGGTCGTCATTATTGTGATACACACCTCTGCAATTCTCATTTTATGACCTCTTAAAACTACTCTATTGGGTAGTGGATATATCAAAATAACCAATGACCTTTGCAACAAAAATAAATATCAAATCAAGCAATTATGAAAAAATTGATTTATTTACTGCTAATGGGACTTCTTATGACCTCGCAGTCAGTACTTGGACAAGAAACCAAGACAAACAATGTGTTTTCTGTATGCATTCAAGATTTTGAAGGTGCAGTTTATGAATTGGAAAACAATTATGCTGGATTCCCGATATTGGCGGATAACCCTATTAAATTTAAGGAATACTCAGAACTCAAAATTAAACTTTATAATAAAATTAGAAAAGGGAAGATAGAAGGTTACAATGCAGTAGGCGAACTTTATGGCTGGTTTGGAGATAGTCATCTCAGAACTGGGCTTGCAGAACACAATAAATACAGAAAGATACGAAAAGAACATGTTAGTTCTTCTGAAGGAATGGATGAGTATAATCCTATGCCTATTGCACAAAAAGTATCTCAAGAGACGTTCCTAATTCGTTTTACATCCTGTTCGGGTGATCCATCTCTTGAATGGATAAATGAATCCATTAAGGCATACAAAGAGTCTCAATGCAAATATTTAATTATAGACATTAGAGGTAATGGCGGTGGTCAAGACTCCTTTTATAAGCCATTTCTAAAACTTTTATATGATACGGAATATGTTTCGAAAGGAGTTGAACTCCGTAACTCTGTTGATAACATCAACTATTTGAAGACTCAAGTAGAGCGTCTTCCCTGGCTACAAGACATAATTACGAATGCTGAAAATTCAACTGAACCATTTATTAGGTTGGTTGATGATTTCTCTATCAAATATGATACTATCTGTCCATACCCTATTAAAGCTGCAATTATCATTGATAGTAAAGTTGCGAGCTCTGCCGAACAAATGCTTTTGGACATCAAAGGATGTAGTTCGCGTACGACGATATATGGTAAAGGCAATACATTGGGATGCCTTGACTATTCCAATATTCGTAGATCTGATTTGAAAGGGAGCAAAATCACGACATGGGTTCCTATGACACGTTCTTGTCGCCTTCCAGAAAATGGCATTGATAAAACTGGCATTGCACCTGATGTTCGCATGTCCATTCAATTACCTAAAATTTTGACAGACAATATAGATGAATGGGTATTATGGGTTACTAAACTCATGGAAAAAGAACAAGATTACCTAGAATAAAAAAAACTTAATTTTCGAACTTATAAATTGATGCATATGCAGAACCCTGTCATAAAATACGCAACTCTATCATGGGCTGTAGTCGGAATATCAGAAGAAGCTTCCGGCTTCTCCCTTGACTCTTTGCAAAAGGAAAGTGAAACATTTGAAGAAGCAGTTGAGAAATATGTTATCTTCTATATGGCTTTTTGGAATATTGCTTTCGTAAACAAAGATGAAGAGCAGAAACCCATGTGCGAGGATAAGGCAGTAAAAGGCAAACAGAAGATTGAACAATACATCAAGGAGCATCCGCCTGTTGCTACTCTGCCTAAATTCTACATCACTTTTCTAAATCAGCCTAAGATTGGTTGCGATGCCGATGGCTTCAGTGATGTTTTCTGCATGTAACTTGTAGAAAAGATTCTTCTTGTGGTATTTTACGGTATTGACATCAATGAAGAGTTTTTCCGCTATTTCCGTATTGGAGAATCCTTTAACGGAAAGTTGCAAAATATCTTTTTCTCGTTCTGCCAATGTTATATTGGGTTGTTCTCTCCAGCGTTTCCCCTCAAAGGAATAGCTGTAATGCGTAGTACAGTCTTTGCATGTGATAATCACATTACCCACAGTGGTTCTTGGAGACAATGAAACAGAACAAAGGGCCAACCACATATCGCCATTGCTATTCAGAAGTATAGGCGTAAGCTTATGATGGATAAGGTGCAAATGTCCGTCAGAAGCCTTGATATGAAAATCATATTCGATAGTCATGTCAAGTTTCTTTTCCTTGGGTTGCTTGTCATAGAATTTGAATCCAGCTTCATTGATTTCAAACAGCATTTGAATTTCATCTGCAGGAACTACATCCATATAAAAGGCATACCCCTTCTTCCTTACTTCATCAGGAGAGTATCCACATAGGAACAACGGATTAGGAGATACATATAAGAAGTTCTTTCGATTGTAATCAATGATATACAGACTGCTATTAGTACTGCGTGCCATAGCTTCAGCCATTGAGACGCACACTTGCAGTTGTGCATAATCACTGTCTTCAATATGAAGATCCGGATTGATAGGTCGAAAAAAACGTAACAATTCCTCTTTCATAAGTCCTTTTATATTAAATACGAGGGCAAAATTACATATAAATATCCAAAACTACTCTATTGGGTAGTGGATAAGTAGTGATAAATGGCGAACTTTGCTACATCAAATGGAAAAGAATAACTAATTGAGAGTGAATAAAACCAATAAATTTATCGATATGAGACAGTTTTTTATATTAGTAGTTTTCTCTATCTGTTCTGTAGCATCATTGATGGCGCAGAACATTTCGGGAAAGGTGGTGGATGAGAAGAATGCTCCTATTGTTGGTGCGAATGTACTTTTATTATCTAAAGCAGATTCTACGTTTCTTGCGGGTACAACCACAAGCGAAGATGGTGATTTTGCTCTTGCCAACAGAGAAGATGCGGGTACTCTGATATTTTCATTTATTGGATACCATAGTGTATATCACACTTTGGATGGAAATGAGAATATCGGGATCATCAAAATGCAGGTAGATGAGCATTTGCTTGATGAAGTAACGGTTGTGGGAAGCCGTATCATAA
>SUYX01000037.1 GCA_015060225.1 Bacteroidales bacterium
ATGGAACTATTGTAATGATGCGTAATAACTATGCTTATGGCGAAGATATTTTTATGCATGAATGGAGTGACAAGATAGATGTTCTGAGTTTTTGGCAAGAATAATTTTGATTTTTCATGTTACAAATCCCCACCGTTCCCGTGTTACTTGTGAAGGGAGGTGGAAAGAGGTGCTTTAAAAGCGCTTTTCACTTTTTATACCCAATTTTTTTCCTTTCAGAATTGTTTGCACGATCTTTCAGCTTATTTGCCATTTGCGCAAGTGCCATATAAATATCGTCCAGTTCTTTCCTGGTATCTTCGCTCAAATCGTTTATAGCTTCAAGAGTGCTGGACTCCAGTTCTTCCATCTTACGTTTGATGGCATATATCTCTTCGGTAACAGCAGGTGTAATAAATGCCATACGTCGGACAGTTACAAATGCACGCATAATGCGTATGTTAATCTCAATGGCAACCTTTGATCTGAGGACGGAAGAAAGCATTGCTACTCCCTCTTCAGTAAAGGCGAGTGTTCTATATCTATTACCCCCTCTTTTTGAGGTCGCAATTTGCGACCTCAAATTGTTTTCCAATAAGTTACACTCCTCATTTGTCAGTTCAAACATAAAATCTTCCGGGAATCTGCCAATATTTCTCCGTACAGATTCATTAAGTCTTTTTGTTTCTACTCCGTACATTTTAGCCAGATCTCTATCAAGCATTACCTGTACACCTCTAATCTCATAAATGCAATTTCTTATCTCCTGCAATTCCATACTAAAATGATTTAGCAATTGTGTGCGCAAAGTGCAAAAAATATTCTTATTCCTATTTTTAAAAAAGAAAAACTTATGCCTGAAAAAGAAAATGTATGCGGTTTTTCACTTTTTTTGTATGAGAATTATAAATTTGATGTTACAAATCCACACCTTTTCCGTATTACTTGTGAAGGGAGGCGGAAAGAGGTGTTTTTCTCCCGACAGTTATTATAGATGACAGCACAGGAACTGAATACAGAGTTTGTTGAGGTGAAGGATGCCGCATACAGGTATGCGGCGAGCCTGCTCCATAACCGGGAGGAGGCGGAGGATCTGGTGCAGGATCTGTACGAGAAGCTCTGGGGGAGGAGGCTGCTGGTGAGGAAGAGGGGGTTTGTGCCGCTGGTTATGGTGAGTGTGAGGAATATGTGTATGGATATTCTCAGGGCAAGGAAGAGGGGTAGGGAGTGGCAAGGGGGTCAAGTTGGAGATGGAAGAGAGGGGGGCTTTGCCTCAGTTATGGGCCGGGAGACGGTTTGCAGTGGGGAGCAGGAGGCGGATTGCAGTTGGGAGGAGGAGAAGGAGAGGGAGGATATGGCGGCAATTGTGGAGAAACTGGTGGAGAGGTTGCCGCAGAGGGAGAGGGAGGCGTTCCATTTGAGGGTGGTTGAGGGGCTGGATTATGATGTGGTGGCCCAGATTGTTGGAGTTAATGAAAGTGCGGCAAGGATGGCCTGTTCAAGGGCCCGCAGTAAAATAAAGGAAGAACTGGTTAAAATTATGGATTATGGAGTGGAATGAGAAAAGGACAGAAGAGGTTTTGCAGCAGTATGTTGCCGCTCAGAGGCGGCAGACAGTGGAGGTAAAACTGAAGGACCGCAGAGCCGGAAAAGGGCTGTTGTGGGGATTCAGACCGGCGGTTGTGGCAAGGTATTCGGTTGCGGTGGCGGCATCGCTGGTATTGGGGTTGTTCCTTCTGCTTAATGAGCCCCAAAAGGTGTATGGTTATATAAATGAGGTTCCCGTTACAGACAAGGCCCAAGCGGTGGAACTCTCGCAGCAGATGTTTGAGGATCTGGCTCTGGGGATGGCTCCGGCAGAGGATGCATTGGACAATTTGTTGAAATTGTAATTTTTTGATCATATGAAAAAGTTTGTAGGTTTATTGTTGTTGGTTGCAGGAATTTTTGGTACTGCATTTAAGGCAGATGCGCAAGGGCTGAAATTGGGTATCCAGGGGATTACTTTTGAGCCCGATACTGTGGTTAAGGAGAGTGTCAATTTCCATTCGGCAATTTCTGTAAAAAAGAAGGAGAAGAGTACGGCCCTTTATATAGGCGGTTCAAAAAGGTCTTCAATAAGGTTGTTTGAGTATGGCTGGAACATGTTGGACAAGGAGGTTCCGGGAGACTGGTTTGAGATAAACAACTGGAAATCGCAGCAGGTTACAATCAATCCTTTCAATATGAGCATTACAAATGCCAAGGGGAATGTGGGGCTTTCAATGGCCTTGGGCCTGAGGGCCAACAACTTCAGGTTTGATGGCCCTTATACAATTGGAGAGGTTGGTGGAGTGGTAAATCCTGTGCCTGTTGAGGGGAGAATTAAGAAGACAAAGTTTACAACTGCAGCAATCCATATTCCGGCAGAGTTTACAATTGGAAAGCCATCCAGATTTGCCGTGTCAATGGGAGGTTTTGCAGATGTGGTTTTCAACTCCCATACCAAAATAAAATACAGGGGAGGGAGCAAGGATAAGGCAAGGGATTTTCCGGTAAATTTTCTGCAGTACGGATTCAGCGCAAGGGTATCGTGCAAGTATGTCTCCATCTACTGCAACTGGTATCCTGGGGGACTTTTCAAAAATGGCCGTGGCCCTAAAATGGATGTATGGAGCATTGGTATAGGATTATAATTTCTTGGAAAATGAAAAGGTATTTTTTGCTTGTTATGGCTTTCCTTTGGTGCGGTTATGCTATTGCGCAAAGCCAGGGTTTCATGGAGGTGTACCGGCAGGCAGGTCAGGTGCTCAAGGAGGGTGATGCCGGAATTACCACAACAGAGGTTTCGGGAAAAATGCTGCAGGAGTTGCTCCCTTCAAAGGCCAAGGAGAGTTTCCATGTGGTGAACAGGATAGACAATATCCGCCAGATAAAATTTGCCACTTCGTCGGGAAAAGAATTGTACAACAGAATTGACTCCTTGGCGGTAAATGGGGGAATTTATGAACAGATGTCAATCATAAATGTTGACGGGCAGAGGGTTTCCGTTTACAAGGCACCGTATGGGACTCTCAAGAGTGAGTATCTGATACTCATTTCAAAGGATGATGCGGCGTTGGTGTGTGATATTGTGGGGAATATAAGCATGAAGGATATAATGGGGCTGCTGTACGGGAAGCAGTAGCGGGTTAATGTAGGTGAAATGATGTCCATATGGGGCCGGGAGGCTTGATATGGGCATCGTTTTTTTGTATATTCGCACAAACTTTAAAAACGATTTCAGATATGGAAAACAATAACACTTGCTGGACAATGCCGCGCATTGGCGACCAGGCCCCTGAGTTCAGGGCAATGACTACACACGGAAAGCTCAATTTCCCACAGGATTACGCCGGTAAATGGAAGATCCTTTTTAGCCATCCTGCAGACTTTACACCGGTATGTACCACAGAGTTCATCTCTTTTGCAAATATGCAGAAGGAGTTTGAGGAACTCAATACCCAGTTGGTGGGGCTCTCAGTGGATAGCCTCAGCAGCCATATTGCATGGGTTAGGAACATTGAGGAGAAAATTGAGTGGGACGGCAATAAAAATGTGAAGATAGGCTTCCCGATAATTGTAGATTTGAGCAAGGCGGTTTCAAAACTTTATGGTATGATTATGCCGGGTGAGGCCAACAATGCCTGTGTGAGGGCAGTGTTCTTCATTGACCCTGCAGACAAGATACGTGCAATTATCTATTACCCGTTGGTACTTGGCCGCAATTTTGAGGAGATAAAGAGGGTGATTGTAGGGTTGCAGACTGCAGATAAGCATGATGTTGCCCTCCCTGCAAACTGGACTCCCGGTAAGGAGGTGGTTCTCCATTATCCTACCACCACAGAGGATGTTGAGAAGAGGTGTGCCGAGGAGGGAATCACTTGCAGTGAGTGGTATTTGTGTACAAAGAAATTATAGCAATAAGAGCGGTTTTTTGGGGGATTAGGTGGCGTGAGTCGTTTATTATGTGAAAAAGGTTAATCTCATGAAAAATTATTTTAAGACAATTATTGTATGTGCTGCAGTGTTTGCAGTATCGTGCAGCTCTTCATCAGAGGATATAAAGGATGTGCCTGAAGAGGTTCCGGCGGGTATAGCAGAAGAGCTTGATGCCATAATGAAACGTTATAGTGCAGTGGGCCTGGCGGTAGCTGTTGTGGAAGATGGGAAAGTGTCGTACGAAAATACTCTTGGCTATAAGGATCTTGATGCCAAAAAGCCATGGGAGAAGGGTGATGTTTTGCGTATTGCCTCCATCTCAAAATCTTTTGTGGCAACGTCTGTCATGCAGTTGGTGGAACGTGGTAAATTGGACTTGGATGCTGATGTGTCCGATATAATGGGTTTTGTCATCAGGAATCCGAAGTATCCTGATACTCCTATAACTGTGAGGATGCTTCTTTCGCATCTCTCCAGTATGAGTGATGCAAACGGCTATTTTACTTTGGATAACCTTAACAGGGAGACTTCGCGTACATGGGAAAAGGCATGGAACAGTTATGAGCCGGGCAGCAGATACCAATATTGCAATCTGGGGTACAATACCTTGGGTGCCATTGTAGAGAAAGTGAGTGGGGAGAGGTTTGACAAATATGTCTATAACCATATCCTCAAGCCACTTGGAATTTATGCAAACCATAATGTACATGAGCTGGATTCTGCAAAATTTGTGAATATCTATACTTATGATGCCACAACTTCTTCATACTTGAAATCAGATGCGTACCCTTCAATAGAAAGTACACTTGCTGATTACAGGATGGGATACTCTACACCTGTCTTTTCTCCAACTGGAGGAATGAAGATTTCTGTGGGGGGACTTGCCAAAGTTATGATGATGCATATGAATATGGGTACGCTTGATGGAGTCAGGATTCTGAGTCCTGAGAGTTGTGAGCTTATGCAGAGCGAGATTACCGCCACAAATTATGAAGGAGAGCGTTACGGTATGGCTCTTTTGCGCACCAATGATCTGCTTGGTGGGCATAGGCTTGTCGGGCATGACGGTCTGGCTTTGGGTGCCCACACTGCAATGTTCTGGGACAAGGAGGAGAAATTCGGTTTTGTAATTATGACAAACGGTTGCAATGCCAAAACAGACAAAGTGTTTGCAAATATTTTATGTGAGTCTGCACAATGCCTGTACAGTCACATGATATGCGATTGATGCTCTTGTGTCAAAGCTGATGAGGCCTTGCCTTCCAAATGAAGTCGCAGGGCCTTTTTTTAAGTATTCCGTTAATAATTTTGAACCAAATATGTGAAAAATGTATAAAATTGATATATTTGGAGTCTGAAAAAAGGATATTGGTAAATATATTCAAATTTGAAGAGGGTGGACAATATAGGCAAGTTGAGAAAGGAATGGGGTGAAAAGCTCCATTTGTTTGCGTATTCTTATGTCCATTCGGCTGTTGTGGCAGAAGATCTGGTTCAGGATGTGTTCCTCAAGATACTTGAGCATAAGATAAATCTCTCTGAGTACAACAATGTAGGTTCTCTTCTGTATACTATTCTCAGGAACAAATGTCTCGACTATATCAAGCATAAAATGGTTGAGGAGAACCATATACGGGATGTTATGGATGCCAATTATCTTCTGGCCAGCAAGTATGCATTGGAGGATGATTCCATAAAGATAATCACCGATAATGAGATACATAAAATATTGAGGGAATCCATTGCCACATTGCCGGATACAACAAGGGAAATTTTTATACTCAGCAAGTTCAAGGACAAAAAATATCAGGAGATAGCAGATCTGTACGGCATATCGCAGAGACAGGTGGAGTATCATATCTTTAAGGCTATGTCTATGCTTAAGGAAAAGATGGGCAAATATTATCTTCTTGTCATTTTCTTTCCGGGGCTATTTTAGCCCTTTTTTCATTTTTTTGGGATTTTGTATTGTATTGTCGTCTAATAATTATGATGATAAGGGAAACTGTTTTAAGATTTATAGAGAAAAAGGCTTCTTTGGAGGAGCAGAAAGAGGTTCTTGCCTGGATTGAATCCAGTGAAGAGAACCGCATGGAATTTGCCAGACTCAAGAATTTGAGTGTGGCAATGGATATAATGGCAATTGAGTACAAAGGCCGCAGCAATAGAGTAAAGCGCATATTGTCATGGTCAGTAAAGGTTGCAGCTGTTCTGGTTGCGGCTGTTTCCATATTCTTGTCGGGAAAATATGTGCAGGAATGCAATTGGAGGGAAACCGCAGGCGGACAGTTTACAGAAATTACGGCGCCGTACGGTGAGGTGTTGCATTTTAATCTTCCCGACGGCTCAAAGGTGATATTGAACAGCGGTTCTACCCTGAAATTCTCAAAGCTATTCAATGACAGGGAGAGGGATGTCTATTTGGAGGGAGAGGGATATTTTGAAGTTGTAAAAGATGAGAAGCATTTCAATGTGGTATATCCTATAGAATCGCCAATGTTCAAATTGAGTGTTCTTGGCACCACATTCAACATTTCTTCTTATCCCGACAATAAAAATGTCGTTACCACACTTTATGACGGTTCCATTGAGATAGAAGATCTGAATACAAGAGAGAACTTCAAGCTCCAGCCGCATTATCAGCACATTTATGAGAAGAATACCGGCATGTCTACGGTTGAACCGTTTGCCGAGACATACAGGTGGACAGACAAATATGTGGTGGCTAAGGGAGAAGATATCTCAACATTTACAGAAAGGCTGGAGAAGATATTCAATGTAAACATAATAATTGACAACGACCTTGTAGGCAATTGCAGTTATAGCGGGGCATTGTATGGTGGTTCACTGCAGCAGATACTGGATAATATGACATATGTTTCACCTATAAAGTATTCAATTAAGGATAGTGGCAAGACCATAATAATTGAGAGCAAATAGACATAACACACTAAATAATAAATAATAAATTATCTATGAAGTTTAACCTATTAAAAACAATTGGAGTTATAGTTTTAACTCTAAGCTTGTCCCTCTTGTGCGAGGAGTCCTATGCACAGGATACAGGCAAAATGAAAATAACACTTAAAGCCAATAATATGAGTGTTAAACAGATTCTGGATAAAGTGGAAAAAGATTATGGCGTAAGATTTTTCTACGATGAAAAGAATTTGAATGTCAATGATTCCAGAACTTTGAACCTTAACAATTCATCTTTTGATGAGTTTGTAAAGGTCCTTTTTGATGGAAAAGCAGAGTATTCTACATCAACAGGAGGTATTGTAACTTTGAGGATGGCTGCTGCTGTACAGAGCAAAGATGTAAAGAGAGTGTCAGGAACAGTTCTTGACAAAAATGGTGAGCCTGTGATAGGGGCGTATGTACTTATACAGGGTACTACTACCGGTACTGCTACAGATGCAGATGGAAAATATGAGCTTGATGTTCCATCAAATGCTTCACTTGAGTTCTCCTTGATGGGAATGAAGGATGCGGTTGTTCCTGTAAATGGAAAAGCGGTTGTAGATGTTGTAATGGAGGAGGACTCGGAGCTTCTTGATGATGTGGTTGTTACAGCAATGGGTATTAAGAAGGAGAGGAAGGCTCTCGGTTATTCTGTTACTGAGATGAAGTCGGAGGAGCTGTTGAAGAACAAGCAGACCAACGTTATCAACTCCCTTGCAGGTAAGATTGCCGGCGTTAATGTAACACAGGGCTCAGGTGCTGCAGGTGCCGGTTCTGCTATTGTTATCCGTGGTGGAAACTCTGCAGATGAGAGCCGCGACAACCAGCCTTTGTTTGTTGTTGACGGTATAATCTACGACAACTCTTCACCTAATGGCGGAAATTCAGGTTCAGATGGCGTAACTACTGCTGCAACAACTTTCTCTAACCGTGTTATGGATATAAACCCTGAGGATATTGAGAGCATGTCTGTTTTGAAAGGTGCCGCTGCTGCAGCCCTTTACGGCTCACGTGCTGCTGACGGTGTTGTACTCATTACAACAAAAAGAGGTACTGAGGATGGTACTGTAAAAGTCAATTTCTCATCTAAATATTCGTACTCGCATGCAGTTGCATTACCGGAGATCCAGAGCAAGTATGGCCGTGGAAAATATAATATGAACGGATTGTTGCTTTTGGAGGGTGAGACAGAATCGTGGGGAGAGGTAAACAATGGAAAGGTATATGATAACGTAAAGGATTTCTTCCAGGGAAGTTCGGTATGGGACAACAGTTTCAGTGTTGCTGGCGGACACAAGAACGGCAATTTCTATTTTTCTGCTTCACGCTATGACCAGGAAGGTCTTATACCTGGAACAGGGTATGACAAGACTACTTTCCGTTTTAACGGCGAGCAGAAATATGGCCAGTTCACTTTAGGTGCAAATGTTTCATATACAGTTGCAAATACAGACAAGACCCTTACTTCTGCCGGTTTGTACAATGGTGGCGGTAACGGTACAATGAATGCAATGTATGGATGGTCACGCAGTGAGGATATGTCCCATTATTTGAATGAGGACGGTACAAAATATTACATGTTCCCGTCTCTTCTTCCTGAGAGCCAGATGGAGAACCCTTACTGGATCATCAACAAGAACAAGATGACAGACAAGAATGAGCGTATTACAGGTGCTGTAACAGCAAGCTACAAATTTACAGAGTGGCTGGATTTGTCTTACAGGATGGGTGTTGACTCATATGTGAATGATGCATATACCTATATGGCACCGGAAGGCAACGTGAGCAAAGTTTATCAGAATGGACGTTTGAGCAAGTCTACAATCAAGTACAATTATTTGAATACAAACTTGATGTTGAACTTCCACAAGACATGGGGTGATTTTGATGTATCGGCTTTGGCAGGTACTGCAACTGAGAATACAGAGTATCAGACCAAAGCAATGTGGGGACACAATTTCAATGTTCCCGGAACTATATCGTTTGAGAATATCCTTAGGGAGAACCTTTATATGAGCGACAGAATCAGCCAGAAACGTCTTGTAGGTGTTTATGGTGAGGTAAGGGCATCATGGAAGAATATGGTTTATCTTACAGTTACAGGACGTAATGACTGGACATCTACACTTCCTGTGAATAACCGATCATATTTCTACCCTTCAGTTTCAGGTTCGTTTGTATTTACAGAAGTATTGCCTAAGAACAATGTCCTTACATTCGGTAAAGTACGTGCTTCATGGGCAGAGGTAGGTAAAGATACTGATCCTTATGCAACAAACACTTCAATGTGGGCTACTCAGATAGTTAACGGTAACTTCATTGGTATTGGTAACTATTGGGAGGCAGGCCACAGATTCTTGAAACCTGAGAAGCAGAGAGCTTGGGAGGTAGGTGCAGAGCTGAAGTTCTTCAATGGACGATTGGGTATTGATTATACCTATTACCAGTCGGAGACTCATAACCAGATTGCAGCTCCCCGTCTGGCACAATCTACAGGTTACATAATGTTTGCAATGAACTCAGGTTCTGTAAAGAATAAAGGTATGGAGCTGATGATTACCGGTACTCCTATTGAAACCAAGAATTTTGCATGGAACCTTACATTGAACATGGCAGGCAACAGAGGTACTCTTGGTGATTTCATTGACGGTATCAACTTCATGAAAGTTACCGATGCACAAGTTGGTGGAGTTATGTCTGCATCAATTGCAAACGGTGGCGCATTCTTGGGCCTGATTGGTGAGAAATGGGTTAGGGAGAAAGATGAGAACGGCAAGGAGATGGTAAACGGACGTTATCTTGTAGATCCTGCAACCGGCTTGTATAAATTGTCGGGACAAGACAATGTGGTTGCCAACCGTGAGCCAAAATTTACTGGAGGTCTTACCAATACTTTCCGTTATAAAGATCTTTCATTCTCATTCCTGTTGGATTTCCGTGTTGGTGGAGACATTTACAATGGTACACAGTATTATTTGACATCAAGAGGCCAGTCTATGAGAACCCTTCAGAGAGATGCAGTAACAGTTGAGGGTATAAATGCTCTTACAGGCGAACCGTTCAGCCAGACTTACAGAAAGGGCGAGACTTATATGATTGGAGGATTGAACCGTTCAGGTGAGCACATGATTCAGGAGTATTGGAACAATTATACCCAGAATTCATACAACTTTATCCAGGAGGTAAACTGGTTGAAATTGCGTTCAATCAACCTTACTTACAACTTCGGTAACTTGATCAAAGGACAGAAGTTTGTTAAAGGACTTACAGCTACCTTTACAGCGAATAACCTGTTCACATGGACAAATTATGAGGGTGGTATGGACCCTGAGGTGGCAGCAGTAGGTGCAGCCGGCGGTTCCGGTTCTGTAGGTATTGATTATTGTGGTGTACCTGTACAGAGATCGTACTCTTTTGGTGTAAATCTTACTTTCTAATAATTTAAAGGAACATTATAATGAAAAAGATATTATCAATAGCGTTGTCGCTAATTCTAATTTTGGGAGTATCTTCTTGTGAGAGCTGGCTGGATGTAAATACCAACCCAAACAGCCCAAACAGTGAGAGTGCTACCGTTGAGCTCAGATTGCCATGGCTGCAGTATTATTATGCTTATGCATGGGGTGTGGCAAGTGTGAGGACAAATGCAATTACACAGATTATTACAGAGACTACAAACAATTTGGGACAGTTTGATTATAACAATCATATTTCCAAACTTGCAAAATGGGATCCTCACCAGGATGTTAACCTTACTCCGTACCAGCACTGGTTTGTGGGTGCGGCATGTAATATTCCGGATCTTGTGAACAAGGCACAGGAGATTGGGTCTCCCCATTATGAGGCTGCTGCCCTTACTATCAAGTCAATGGGTTTTATCCTTATGGCAGATTTGTTCAGTGAGATTCCATATACCAATGCCCTTAGTGCAGATGTATCTCCAACTCCAGATAAAGGAGAGGTGGTGTATGACGGATGTCTTGCAGATTTGGACAGAGCTATTGAATTGTTCTCAGAGCCACAACCGTCGGGAGTAACACCTCTTTCCCAAGGTGACTGCTGGTGTGGTGGAGATGTCTCAAAATGGTTGAAGCTTTGCTATGGATTGAAGGCCCGTTGGCTGGGAAACCTTTCAAAAACAGACCAATATGATCCAGATGCTATTTTGGCTGCAATTGAAAAGTCGCTACAGTCTGTTTCAGATAATGTTAAGATGACCCATGCCAATGTTGATATAGGATCTGACAAGAATGTTTTGGCAGGACATACATATGGTACAAGCATCATTTGGAGAAATGCTGCATTCAGTGCAAATGAGAGACTTAACAGATGGTATGTGAATCTTCTTACCAACTTTAAGGGTTCAGGCATTGAAGATCCGCGTGCAGACAAACTTCTGCCTCATATGATGACAAGGGTTACCCTTACACCTGATGAGTATTGGATTGCAGATTGCGAGTGGAGAAGGGACGAGGGTGTAAATATCCAAGGTGTTGATGAAGGATGGAAAGATAACAGACTTGCAGGAGGTGCACCTGATATAAGGAACCTGTTTACATATGCAAGCAGTGATGTGACACTCAGTTATAATAAGGCAGATATTGAGCTGTATTATGTATCTGTAGATGCTTTTGTGGCTGCTGTCAAGAAATATTATGGCGGTTATACCGATCCTGAACGTGATGCAAAAATTGCGGTTAATGATAATACAGTTGATGTAACCTACCGTACCGGCATGATGTATTGCGAGGAGGCAAACCCTATATATGTTGAGGATATCAAATATGTGAATCATGCAGCAGACAATGTTGCTGATGCGTTTGGACTTTCTGCAACAGATATGAGCTGTTACTACTCAAAATCAGATGCCTGGACACGTGATATGGGTTATGTGCAGGGAACAGGTACATTCTATGCAAGACCTGATTCAGACACATATCTTATGACATATCCTGAAATGTGCTTCCTTAAAGCCGAAGTATTATTCAGAAAAGGTGATAAAGGTGGAGCACATGATGCATACATTAAAGGTATTAGGGCACATTTTGAGATGATGAATGTGAAATTGAGCCAGTGGATGGGTACAGGATGCGGTACAACTGAGAAAGGTTTTGATGTATCTATGGCTTACGCTCCTATGGAGCAGTCGGATATTGAGGCGTATATGCAGAGCGCAGCTGTAAAACAGAGTGCTGCAGAGCTGACTATGTCTGATATTATGATGCAGAAGCTCATTGCCATGGGTTACGATTATCAGAACTGGAATGATATGCGCAGATTCAACTATTATGCAGGAAATATCAATGATTATGGAGTTGTTTATACAGAGATGAATGCACCTGTTTACAGGACAGGTACAAACTCAACATTCTCTACAGATGACAAGGATGACAGATTCTATGTAAGACGTTTCATGCAGTGTTATTATGAAACAGACTTCAATACTGTGGAAACCGAGAAACTTTGTCTTGACATGTATGGACAATATGGTATAACAGGTTTGTACGATCCTAATATCTTCTCAATTCCTGTATGGTGGGACTGGACTAAATAATTTAGGTTAACAAGTGTTGGTAGAGGGGAGACCGGGCTGGGATAATACCCAGTCCGGTTTTTTAATGCTTTGATATACATAATCATACTCTATACATGTAAATATTTTAGACAGTGTAAAAATATTTTACAAATATTAAATGTAACAAAGTTTTGGGTGGCTATGAACTTTGCTTTGGAAGCATTGTCCCTATAAGTGTAATTGTTTTTACCTGACGACATACCGAGCTCAGAACTGTGCTTGCACAAGTTATGTCGAGGTGCGAAAGAAGGAAAAATGAGATTTAAACTTAGGTTAAGTCGGGCAGGCCCTGCAGCTTCTTGATAAGGTTGCAGGTCTTGTTTGTTTGCTGTATTACTGAGTCAGGAAATGCTACGATTCAAGACGATACGAACATTAAAATGCCCCTCAAGGGGGTAAAGAAGCAGTTGGTGTTCTTATTGTACTGGCTATTCTCCCCGATGAGTACATTGTATGTATGGGGAACTGAGATTCTTGTTCTCATTGGCTTGGGAGAGGGGATACAGGGATTATGTCCGCCCTGGTCGCCTCCGGCATTGCCACTCCGCTGCCGCTGGGGGATTGAGGCTCCGGCATTGCCACTCCGCTGCCGGAGGGGGATTAAGGCTCCGCCATTCCCCACTCCGCTGCCGTGGTGGGATTGAGGCTCCGCCATTCCCCACTCCGCTGCCGCTTGGGGATTGAGGCTCCGCCATTCCCCACTCTCCGCTGTTGCGGGGGGATTGAGGCTCCGCCATTCCCCACTCCGCTGCCGCTGGGGGATTGAGGCTCCGCCATTCCCCTCTCCGCTGCCGTTGGGGGATTGAGGCTCCGCCATTGCCACTCCTCTGCCGTTGGGGGATTGAGGCTCCGCCATTCCCCACTCCGCTGCCGTTGGGGGATTGAGGCTCCGCCATTCCCCACTCTCCTCGCCGGAGGGGCCCTTGCAACAACTGGAAAAAATTCACAGAGCGCCATCTGGCGCCCTGTGTTTTTTTGTACACCGGCCATCCCTTATGCAAGCAAGCTTGCAACGGTCTGTCCGGGTACAAAAAAAGCCCTCAAGCGTTGCTTGAGAGCTTTTTCCCCGTTGTTGCGGTGAGAGGGGGATTCGAACCCCCGGTACGGTTACCCGTACGTCAGTTTAGCAAACTGGTGGTTTCAGCCACTCACCCATCTCACCTTTCCGCCCAATGGGTATTTGTTTGCACAAACGTTTTGGGACTGCAAATATAGGTTAAATCTTTGTATTTGCAAATTTTATTTATGGTACTATAATAAATATGCCCGGGTTATGCGATGATATCCGGATGGAATACTTTGCAAACTCGGGCAATATTTTTAGATAGACAGAGTTATTTTGCTATCTCTTCGCGCATTTGGGTGTCTGCCTGGATGTTTTTCATTTTGTAGTAGTCCATTACACCCAGATTGCCGCTGCGGAATGCCTCTGCCATTGCAAGAGGAATTTCGGTTTCAGCTTCAATTACTTTGGCGCGGGCTTCCTGAGCCTTGGCCTTCATCTCCTGCTCAAGGGCTACTGCCATTGCGCGGCGCTCCTCAGCTCGTGCCTGTGCGATGTTCTTGTCTGCATTTGCCTGGTCTATCTGAAGCACAGCTCCAATGTTCTTTCCAATGTCTATATCGGCGATATCAATTGAGAGAATCTCAAATGCTGTTCCTGCATCCAGACCTTTTGAAAGTACAAGTTTTGAGATTGAATCAGGGTTCTCAAGTACTGATTTGTGGCTCTCAGCGGAACCGATGGAAGATACTATACCCTCACCTACACGGGCAAGAACTGTCTCTTCTCCTGCTCCACCAACCAACTGCCTGATGTTTGCCCTAACTGTAACTCTGGCCTTGGCAATAAGCTGGATACCGTCCTTTGCAACAGCGGTTACTGGTGGGGTGTTGATAACTTTAGGGTTTACGCTCATCTGAACTGCTTGGAACACATCCCTTCCGGCAAGGTCAATTGCAGCAGCCATATTGAAATTGAGGGCAATGTTTGCCTTGTCTGCAGAAATGAGGGCATTTACCACATTAGGTACATTGCCTTTTGCAAGATAATGGGCCTCAAGCTCATTGGCCTCCAGTTTAAGGCCGGCTTTAGTTCCGGTAATCATGGCCATTACAATGGTTCCTGGAGGTACTTTTCTCCAGCGCATGAGAACCAACTGTACAAGGGAAATTTTTACTCCCGAAATCAACGCCTGGAACCATAGGGTTACAGGGAAGAACCATAGGAAAATCATCAGTGCCACCAACGATATTCCTATCCAGATCAACATTGCAATAGTGCTTTCCATATATAAAGTTATTTAGTTAATGATATTCCCGACAATTATTCAGACAGTTCCTTTACAAACACCTTGTTGTCTTCAATTTCGCTTACCATAATGTTGGTATCGGCCTCAATGATGGCATCTCTGGTGAATCCTTCCAGGATTTCTGAGCCAATCTGTATTTTTCCTCCGGGTGCAAGGCGTGAGAGTGTGATGCCCTTTTCTCCAGGGGTTACCCCTTTTTCTTCGGGTGCGCTGTCAACTTTTGAAGTTATGTTGGTCTTAAGGCTCAATTTTTTCCAGGTTTTGGACCTTAGTATGAGTAGGGTTGATACTATTACAAGAATGATGTTTGCAATAATGGCAATGATGCCGGCTGTGGTGCTTATATGGGCAAATGCCACCCAGCAGGATGCGGCTAATGATGCTATACCCAAGATCCCTGCCACTCCAAATCCTGGAATTATTATAAGCTCTGCTCCAAGCAGCAATATGCCTGCAACAATAAGTGTAATTACAAGAAGGGTCATATGATTTATCTATTTTCCAGTTTTTCTATCTCTATATTTTTAATTTGTTTTGCCACAAGGGCATTCATGAGCTTTTCTGCCTGCTGCCTCTCTGTGAACGGCCCAATTACATACTTCATTATACCACCGATATTTGCTTTGGCAATATCCCTGCTGGTATTCTCCCTTACCACAGCCAGTGCCTCAGCAGGGAGGATATCATATCCGGCAATTGTCACCCTGTATATCGAGTTGTCCTTTTTCTCCAGCAATCTTGCATTCTTTGTAGGGATTGACTTGCCATTGTTGTAGGCAGTGATCAGAGCTGTAGGGAAACCGTTTTTGCGTACTGTGTTCAAATGTTTCAAGGCATCAGCGTATTTGCGGAACACTCCTACGGAGTATGTATATTTTCCCGATGCAACTCTCCTTTCAAATACCGGACTGAATCCTTTCAGGGCCTTGAGGCTTGCCTTCTTGAGGACAGTCATAAGCTGTATATGGTACACAAGGCCGTCGGGAAGCTCGGAGAGGTTTGCAATGAATGCTTTGGATCCTATTTTGAATGAGAGGTCCTGTGCAGGTTCAAGTGGCTCAAAAGTGAACTCGGGAGCTGTGCACAGGGCATTCTTCGCAAAAGCAAATTCGGGACTGTTGCTTTCCCTTATAGGCTCTGCCAGGTTGTCATCAGGAACATACTGTACTGTTATCCCTTTGGCAAGCAACTCCAGCTCAATGGTCTGTAGCTGGTTCATCACTTCTCCCAATTGAGCGTTGAGAGATATTATCTCTTTCTCATAATGGTGCATTGCCAATTCCATCTCCCCCCTCTTCTGTGGATTGTCGGTTGTTGAGTATTTTGTCCTCAGGTCATCCAGATCGGCTATTGTCCTCTTCAGTTTCCCCTCAATACCATGTGCCAGGTCTGCAGCCTTTTTGTATTGTGGATTACCCTCTCCATTATCAGTTGATGTATTTGCAGAACCGGATTTGCTGTCGGGACGATTATGTTCCATGATGGCATATTTTGGTGCATCTTTCTGGCTTATCTCCATCTTCAATGGGGAGAGTTCATGCTGGATTACATAGGTTGTTACCATGAATTCTTTCCCTTCCCTGTCTGAGGAGAAGATGGTGAAGTTGCCGCAAGGGGTTTCATAATACATGTAGTCATTGGCAGTGGAAGAGAATGGGAATCCAAGGTTCTGGGCAATGCCCCAGTCTCCGGTCTCCTCGTTCCATTCACTTACATAAAGGTCGAATCCTCCCATTCCTGAGTGGCCGTTTGATGCAAAATAGAGCTTCTTGCCACAAGAGGAGAGGTGTGGAAGTATCTCATCACCGGCTGTGGTGATGTTTTCATTTGCTATTTGTGGTGCAGACCAGAGTGTGTCATTGAGACGTGTGGAGTACATTATGTTCCATGCGCCGCTTTTATCCATGGCACTGAATACCATTGCTCTGGCATCTGTAGGGAGATTCATTACATTGAGGTTCTCCTCTATACACTCACCCTCTTCCTCCTCCTTAACCTCTTCTTTTCCCTCCATTATATATTGTGCAGGGGGAGTCATCCATGTATTTTTTCCAAATCCCGGATAATTCAGATAGAAAGAAGATGCCTGCTGATCCTTTTTGGTTATAGGGTGAGGTTTATATGCGTATTGGAGAAGGTTTTTGCCGTTCTCACTCTTTACCAGTCTGGTATATACATCTGCATTGAATGCGGAATCGGCCTCGCTTTTAAGTGTTGAATCAGGTCTGGCAGCAAGAATGGAGTAATATATCTCCATCGCCTTGTCAAAATTGTACTCATTGTGGAACTTGGCGGCCATTTCAAGTTCTTTGGCGTAATCCTGTGAAAAGCCGTTTGTATGGGTAGCCAAAGCCAGCAGCATGATATATAGGCAAATGCGTATTTTCATTGAAAATCTGTTAAAAATTGATAACAAAGGTATGAAATACTTTATATATTAGGAAAAAATACTACATTTGCACGTTAATTTTGGAAGTAGTCCCTACTTTTAACAAGATTTAATAAATTTAAAACTATATAAACTATGCAAAGTAAAGGAGCCATTAAATTTGTGGCAATTCTAATTGCGGTAGCCTGTTTGTATTCATTATCATTTACTTGGGTTACCAGCCATCAGGAGAAAAAAGCAGCTGAGTATGCTGCTGCTGCAGTTGCGGCAGAGCAGTTGAGTCCTGCTTTTGCCAATGTAAAGGAGGTAGACAAAGCTTTCTATCTCGATTCAATTTCTAAAGAGAGAAACAGATTCTACATTGATTCAATCTCTTCAGAGAAAGTATTTTTGGGATTTACCTACAAAGAGGTAAAAGAGAAGGAGATTAACCTTGGTCTTGACCTTAAAGGTGGTATGAACGTTATGTTGCAGGTGCAACTTAAGGACCTTATCGTGGCCCTTGCAGACGGCAACCAGTCACCGGAGTTTGTTGAGGCTTTGGCTTTGGCTCAGAAAAAGGAGCTTGAGAGCAGGGCTGATTTCATCACTCTATTTGAGGAGAGCTGGAATGAGGTTGCTCCAGGCAAGAGACTTTCAAGTATATTCGGTACATTTGAGATGCGTGAGAAGATCAAACCTGAGACTTCAAACGAGGATGTAATCAAAGTAATCCGTGAGGAGTCTGAGAGTGCAATTGCCAACTCATTCAACGTTCTCAGAAACCGTATTGACCGTTTTGGCGTAACACAGCCAAACATCCAGAAACTCGGAAACAGCGGAAGAATCCTTGTGGAGCTTCCAGGTGTAAAAGAGCCTGAGCGTGTAAGAAAACTGCTTCAGGGAACTGCATCTTTGGAGTTCTGGCCTACATTTGAGAATACTGAGATATATCCTTTCTTGGCAGAGGCAAACGCAGTACTTGCGGAGATTCTTTCAGTAGAGGAGGCTGCTGCTGATACTGCAAAGGCAGCTGACGCAGTTGAGTCCCTTCTTGCAGCTGATTCACTTTCTGCAGATGCCAAGGCATATGCAAAGCAGAATCCTTTGTTCTTCCTTTTGAACCCAAGTGTCTATAACGGCCAGCTTATGCCTGGTGCAACAATCGGTAGGGCACACTATAGGGATACTGCAAAAATCAACTCATATTTGAGAATGCCTCAGGTTAAGGCAGTTCTTCCGGTAGAGCTTGTCCCACTTTGGACAGTTAAGGCAGACCAGAACGACCCTTCAGGCGTTATCTTTGATTTGGTTGCAATCAAATCATCTTCAAGGGACGGCAAGGCTCCACTTGACGGAGGTGCTGTTACAGATGCGCAGGTTTCATACGGCAATACTGGCGGTACCCCTGGTGTAAGCATGACAATGAATGCACAGGGTGCCACTACATGGCAGAGACTTACCGCTGACAATATTGGCAAATCAATTGCAATTGTATTGGACGGTATGGTTTATTCATATCCTACAGTTCAGACTGAGATTGCAGGCGGCCAGTCATCAATTACAGGTAACTTTACCATTACAGAGGCTGAGGACTTGGCAAACGTGCTTAAGTCAGGTAAACTTCCAGCCCCTGCAACTATAGTTCAGGAGCAGGTTGTAGGTCCTACTTTGGGTAGCGCTTCAATTCAGGCAGGTATGATCTCATTCGTAATAGCATTCGTACTTGTTCTTGTATATATGATTGTATTCTATGCTGGTGCAGGTGTTGCAGCGTGTGTTGCACTTATCTGCAACGTATTGTTCCTGTTCGGTGCATTGGTATCGTTCGGCGCAGTACTTACATTGCCTGGTATCGCAGGTCTTGTTCTTACCCTTGGTATGGCTGTGGATGCAAACGTTATCATCTACGAGCGTGTAAGGGAGGAACTTAGAGCCGGCAAAGCATTGAGGGCTGCAATCAAGGACGGTTACGGAAACGCTTACTCTGCAATCATTGACGGTAACCTTACCACAATCATTACAGGTGTTGTGCTGTTCCTGTTCGGTTCAGGTCCTGTACAGGGTTTTGCAACTACATTGGTAATTGGTATTATTACATCGTTCCTTACTTCAGTATTTATCTCAAGACTTGTGTTTGAGGCACGCCTTGCAAGGAACAAGAACATCACTTTTGAGAGCGGTGTTTCAAGGAACTTCTTGCAGAACACCAAGATCAACTTCCTTAAAGCAAGCAAGACAACCCTTACAGTTTCAGCGGTAGTTTGTGTTGTATGTTTGGGCTTCATGTTTACCAAAGGATTTACATACGGTGTAGATTTCACTGGTGGTAGAACTTTCGTTTTGCGTTTTGACAAAGAGGTAACAGCCGAGGATATACGTCAGGCAGCCAATGCAGAGTTTGGTGAGGCCGTTGAGGTTAAACAGTTCGGAGGTGCAAGCCAGATGAAGGTTACCACAAAATACAAGATTACAGACAACTCTACTGAAGTTGATGCAGAGGTTGAGGAGAAACTTTACAACGCATTGAAAGGTTTCTTTGCAGCAGACATGTCATTGGCAGAGTTTACATCTACACAGGATAACCCTAACGGTATTATCTCTTCAGACAAAGTTGGTCCTACAATTGCAAACGATATAAAGAGGGATGCAGTTATTGCAGTGATCCTTTCATTGCTTGCAATCTTCCTATACATTGCTGCACGTTTCCGTTATTGGACTTGGGGTGCCGGTTCAGTAATAGGTCTTGCACACAATACAATAATTGTTATCGGTTTCTTCTCAATCTTCTCAGGAATCCTTCCTTTCAGTTTGGATGTTGACCAGACATTTATTGCAGCGGTGCTTACCATTATCGGTTACTCAATCAATGATACAGTGGTTATCTTCGACCGTATCCGTGAGAACAGGACTCTTTATCCAAAACGTCCTTTGGCAGAGAACATCAACTCATCTTTGAACAGCACCTTGGTGAGAACAATCAATACTTCAGTAACCACTTTGGTGGTAATGTTGGCAATTGCATTGTTCGGTGGTGAGGTTATCAGAGGTTTTGCAGTGGCAATTATCGTAGGTATCCTTGTAGGTACTTATTCATCAATGTTCGTTGCAACTCCATTGATGTACA
>SUYX01000038.1 GCA_015060225.1 Bacteroidales bacterium
AAGATTTATTTTATTCCTCATTTAGCAAGAATAAAAATACAACTTGGTATGTGTTCTATAGTATTCATGAGCAGAAAGGAGAAACAATTTTTCTCATTAGATATTTAGGAAATAATCATATCATTGCTCATCATCTTCTTAAATAAATTGATATGTAATCAATGCTTGATATATAATAAATTATTTATGTTTTCATTCAGGACAACATCATTTTTTGAGCAGCCGGATCTTGTTCTCAAAAGGGGCAAGTTGGGAGTGCTGTGCAACCAGACAGCGTGGCATCCGAGTACAGGGGAGTACCTTTTTGAGACAGTTGCCAAGATGGGGAACCTTACAAAAGTGTTCATGCCTGAGCATGGACTGTTTGGAGAGTTGCAGGATCAGGTGAAACTCAATACCGGAGACGGATACAGCAAACTACTTGAGGGGGTGGAATTCATCTCCCTTTACGGGAGCAAGGAGGAGTCTCTGGCTGCAAGTCTCAAGGACCTTACAGAGATAGATGCACTTATTGTAGAGCTGCAGGATGTGGGGTGCAGATATTATACTTATCTTTCTACCATATTTAATCTTTTTAAAGTGCTTAAGGCAAACGAGATTGATTTGCCTGTTTATATCATAGACCGCATCAACCCTGCAGGAAGGCAGGTGGAGGGTACTGCATTAAGGGCCGGTTACCGTTCTTTCATTGGGATTGAGGGGATTGTACACCGTCATGGACTGACAATAGGTGAGATTTCATATATGCTTTACAATGAGATAAATGCTAAATTTCCTCTGCATATAATCTCATACAAGGCATCTGCTGTAAACAAGGACCTTATGCCTTGGAGCATCCCCCCTTCTCCAAACTTCCCTGGCTTGTTCACAGCCCATTTCTACAGCGGACAATGCTTGTGGGAGGGGACAAATGTGAGTGAAGGAAGGGGTACCACCCGTCCATTTGAGATGTTCGGGGCACCGTATATGGAAGAGTTGTCGGGATACTGCAAAAAACATGGACTGCAGGGGTGGAATGATGCAAACTCCCCTATTGCAGATGAGGGCGTGTGGGTAAGATGGCTCAGGTTCATCCCTACATTCCACAAATGGAAGGATGAGTGCTGTTTCGGATTCCAGTTCATCCCTAATCCAAACATGCAGTACCATGCACTGGCACACAATTTGCGCGTAATGAGATTCCTGCATGACACTTGTTCCGGCTTTGAGTTCCGCCCGGGCAAATATGAGGCGGGGAATGACAGAACGGCAATTGAACTGCTGCTGGGAGACAAGGAGCTGATTGACTTTGTGTCAGGAAATGGAGATTGGCACGATATTAAAGAGCATATAAAGGTAGAGGAGCAAAAATGGATACGCAAAGCCAAAAAGGCATTGCTGTACGAGGATGAACAGTTGTTCAGAATAAAATGATGCTTCCCGACAAATATTAATAATTAAAGGAATTATGGCAAATCCGGTATTGAACGAAAACGTATTCAGAAAAGAGAATGTTGCTTATGGCAACACTGGTGTTATGACAGTTGGCGGCACTGCAGTAAAGACATTGCTGCTGCTGTTTATGGTAGTGGCAGGTGCTGCATACACATGGAAACTGTATTATACTGCCGCAAATCCTCAGGCTATTGCAGGATGGATGTGGGGCGGACTTATAGGAGCATTTGTTATGGCAATGATTATCTCATTCAAGCCAAAGACAGCACAGTTCCTCTCCCCTATTTATGCAGCAGGTGAAGGTCTTGCATTGGGAGGAATCTCGGCAATCTTCAACGAGCAGTTTGCCCTTACTGCACCAAACATTGTAATTCATGCAGTTGCCCTTACACTTGTTACTGCACTTGTAATGTACAGTGTTTACGCAACAGGACTCATTAAAGTTAACGGCACATTCATGAAGGTGTTGAGCATTGCTCTCATTTCCATAATGGTATTCTATATCGGCAGCTGGATAGTATCCCTGTTTGGGGTAAATTTGAGCATGTTGCACAACAGCAGCCCTCTTAGCATTGGCATCAGCCTTGTAATAGTTGCGGTAGCTGCATTCAGTCTCCTTATGGATTATGAATTCATCCGCCAGGCTTCTGCAGCAGGTGCTCCAAAATACATGGAGTGGTACGGGGCATTCGGCCTTACTGTAACTTTGGTATGGCTATACCTTGAATTGCTGAAATTATTGGCAAAATTCGCAAACAGAGAGTAAATTAACGGCAAAATATTTTGCTATAACAAAATGAATTGCTACATTTGCGCGCTGAAAATTAATTTTAAAACAATAATAGAAATGAAACAAGGTATTCATCCCGATAGCTATAGATTGGTAGCTTTCAAGGATATGTCAAACGACCACGTATTTATTACACGTTCATGTGTAAACACTAAAGAGACAATTGAGATTGACGGTGTAACTTACCCTGTAATGAAAATGGAGATTTCAAACACATCTCACCCATTCTACACTGGTAAGATGAAACTTGTTGATACTGCAGGTAGAGTTGATAAGTTCTACAGCCGTTACAAAAAGAAATAATCCTTGTAAGGGAAAAAAGAAAAGCAGCCTTTCGGCTGCTTTTTCTTTTTAGGTTAATAGAAGATTATTTGCCCATTGAGATTGATTTTGCAATATGTGCGCGTGCCATCTCAACACCCTGCTCATCAAGAGTAACATCAAGGACCTCACCGTCAGCCATGAACAACTGTGCGTTGTTGTCGTCAACAAATTTTATAAGATCTGTAGACTGGTTGTCAATCTCCGCTTTCCAGGTTTTCTGGTCTGCATCATAAATCACCTTTATTGATGAGTTGCCGTCAGAGAAAAGGTAGCCGTTTTTCAAGGTCTTAATCTCTACATCTTTGCCAAAGCTGTTCTTAATCATCTGTCTTTCACCTGCATCAGCAACCAATCTGTTGCCAGTCCAGAACTCAACAGAGTTCAATACAACAGCATCTACAAACATACATACCTCATAAACAGGGATAACATGGAATGCAAGGAATACAACCTCATTTGCAAACTTTCCACCTACATTGTCATTCCAATCCTTAACTTTATTTGTCAATTGGAAAGAGCCTATACAAGATGATAGGATGAGGGCTGCAGAAAACAGCAAAGCCAAGTTTTTCAAATTCTTTTTCATAATACTAATTTTTAAATTGGTTTTGTTACAAATTTAATGAATAGAATAATAATGACAAAGGATAATACTATATAATTTAATGCCTTAAACATAGAAAATTTAAGTATCTTTGCAAGATATGGAGGCAACAAAGCAGGTAATACGCTCCCTTGCAGAGCAATACAATAAAGAGGAATATTTTGGAGGGGATCCTGTAATTTTCCCCAAGCATTTCGCAAGGATAATGCTTGGGGAAACTGGTATTGGAGGGTTGGGAGGCAACAAGGAACTGTCGGGAAGAAAATACACTTTGCAGGATGTTGAAATTGCTGCAGTAATTGCCGCCCATCTTGCCTGGGGGCGAAGAGATATGATAGTGCGTGACTGCAAGAGGGCATTTGACGAAATGGGCTGGGAACCATACAGATATGTAATGGCCGGTTCTTACAGGAATGAGGATTCCAGCCTGCACCGCACAATTAAATGGAGCGAATTTGCAGCAATTTGCGGCAGACTTAAGGAGTTCTACTCCACCTCTTCCTCTCTGGAGCCCCTTACTCCCGACGAAATCCGTGTAAGGGTTTACGGTCAGAAAAGCGATCCCAAGGCAGCCAACAAGAAGATTCACATGATGCGCCGCTGGATGGTGCGCAATGACGGCATCGTAGATCTTGGGCTTTGGAAGAACACCTCCCCTGCCACTCTTGTTATCCCTCTTGATGTACATGTTCACCGCAGTTCCCGCAACCTTGGAATCACCTCCCGCAACAGCGCAGACATCACCACCGCCATGGAAATCACCCGCTTTTTGAGCGAAATCTTCCCAGGCGACCCTTGTATGGGCGATTTTGCCCTCTTCGCCTACGCCGCCAGCCTTAAAGGATAGTGTAAAAATAAATTAAAAACAGATACTGAAAACCAATCATTTGTACAAAAAGACAACGTCACAATGAAAAAGTTAGCAATTATTCTGCTGTTCATTGCTACAAGCGCAACAGCACAAATCAGGTTCTCTGCAGATTTTGAGAGCGGTTCAATGGAGAAGGCTGAACTGGTATCGCAGGAGGACAAGAACGGTACTGAGAGTTATACCTATGATTTCTACAGCAGGTTTGATCCTGCTAATCCTGCACGCCCAACCCTTGCCCCAAGTGCAAGATGGTATTATTTCCGTATGGATGGGGTAAAAGACAAGGAAATAATACTTAATGTAAAGAACTCGGATGCCCGCCGCCCATATTACAGCTATGACAATGAGAACTGGACAAGGTTCTCAGAGACAGAGTCCCCTGATGAGAAGACCATAATAAAGAAATATACCCAGGATACAGTTTATATTGCATACTATATACCTTATACATATAGCAGACTTCTTGGAAAGATTCAGGAGTGGGTACAGCACAATTGGGTAGATTTGAGCTCAATTGGAGAGAGCGAACACGGGAGGAACATGCCTCTGCTTACCATTACCAACAAGAACGGCAAAGAGGGAAAGAAAGTGGTGTATATCCATGGCCGCGTACATACCAGCGAAACTCCCGGTACCTGGCACCTTGAGAGGATGATAGACCAGCTGGTTGCAGATACCCCATACGCACACTCTCTCAGGGAGAACGCCATTTATTATATTCTCCCTTTCACTAATCCCGACGGAGTTGTAGAGGGAAACAGCCGCTCAAATGCCAACGGAGTGAACATGGAGGTGAACTGGGACGATCCTGAGGAGGTAACCACCAAAGAGGTGAAGAACATGAGGGCATTCCTGCAGTCGCTTCTTGCCAAAGGAAATGTGGATGTGTTCCTTAACATGCACTCACAAAGCATGCACCAGGCAACCTATTGGGTACACACAGCAGAGACTTCTTCAGACAAACTCTACAGGAACATAATGGTACTTGCAAACCTCACAATGCAGGACAACCCTTATTTTGCCAAGAAAGACCTCTGTTTCTCAAAAATGGGAAGCAGATATTGCGAGGGATGGTTCTGGAACAATGCAGGTGACAAAACACTTGCAGTAACATTTGAAACACCTTATACATACTACAGCCAGAACAAGGAGGGTGAATGGGTAAGCATTGAGAACCTGCAGAAGTTTGCAGACTGCAGCCTCATTGCCCTCGGAGATTATCTTCAGGCAGGAGCCCCTTACAGAATAAACATAAGCGAGCCTGCTGCTGCCAAAGGTTTCCAGACAATGGCAGACAACAGCAAGTTCTATTTTGGAGAGAGTTACCTTAAAGCTTCCAAAAATGGGGCAAAGGTGAAATATGTTTTCAACGGCAAAAAAGAGGGAGTTGCTCTTCCAGAAGGAACTTACGAAGTTTACAAATGGGCTGCAGGAGACAATCTGCAAATAAGCAATGAAGGAGAGAATGAGTGGGTTAAGGTTGGAGAGATGAAACACAACGGCAGCAAGAAGATAAAATACACTTACACAGCAAAAGAGGGTGAACTTGTAGACAATCTGCTGCTCAAGAGAAAATAATCACATACAGCAATATGCATGATTTGAACAAATACATGAGCTTCTTTGGAGTAACTCAGGAGAATCTGAAGGAGCTCATTTCAATTGCCCTTTCAAAAGGGGGAGAATATGCAGACCTCTTCTTTGAGCACTCGGTGATAAACGAGCTCACACTCAGGGACGGGGAGGTTAATGCAGCCGGCACACATGTAGACTACGGTGTAGGAATAAGGGTTGTAAAAGGGGAAAAGACCGGATACGCATACTCTGAAATCACCGCCATGCCCCTTATGCGCAAGGCAGCCCTCACAGCTGCACAGATTGCCCAGGAACAGACTGCATCATACCATATTCCCGACAATATTAAAATACTTGAGAAAGGGAATCTTTACCCCATAGGGAAGAACTGGGAAGAGACAGGGATTGAGTACAAGATCCCCTACCTGCAAAGGCTAAATGAGAAAATTTTCTCCAAAGAGAGCAGGACAGTGAAAGTTATCGGGAAGATTGCAGATTCAAATACTCTGGTACTCTTCTATAACTCTCTTGGAGAGGCGTTCACAGACGAGAGGCCAATGATAAATGTGGTTGCCAACTGTGTAATGGAAGACGGCAAGGGGCGTTCAGAAACCGGAGGGGTATCCCGCAGCTACAGGATGGGATTTGAGATGCTTACAGAAGAACTTATGGAGGAGATTGCAACAGAGCTCGTATCAAAGACAGCATTCCTTTTTGAAGCCTCCCAGCCAAAAGGGGGCGCCATGCCGGTGGTTATGGGTGCAGGTGGAAGCGGAATCCTGCTCCACGAGGCTGTAGGTCATGCATTTGAAGCAGATTTCAACAGGAAGGGAACCTCCATCTTCTCTGAAATGATGGGAAAACAGATCTGCAACGGGAACATAAACATTGTGGATGACGGAACCATAGCCGCAAACCGCGGAAGCTGCAACTGTGATGATGAGGGAATCCCAGGACAAAAGACATACCTTGTAAAGGACGGAATACTCAACTCTTATCTGCACGACAGAATAAGCGCAAAATATTATGGGGTATCCCCTACCGGAAACGGCAGGAGGGAATCATTCAGATTTATGCCTATTCCGCGCATGAGGGCAACCTATATGGAAAACGGAAATATATCTGAAGAGGAGCTCATCGCACAAGTAAAAAAAGGGATATATGTAGACAACTTCAGCAACGGTCAGGTACAGATTGGTGCCGGAGACTTCACATTCTATGTAAAGAGCGGATACTTGATTGAGAAAGGGAAACTGACTCAACCTATAAAGGATGTGAATATAATAGGCAACGGTCCTAAGGCTCTGGAAGACATTATAGATGTAGCAAATAACGGACGTATGGAAAATGCCACCTGGACATGCGGCAAAGGGCAATATGTTCCGGTATCATGCGGAATGCCGAGCATTCTTGTAAAGAAACTTATTGTTGGAGGCAGCAATTGAGAAAAGATGAGAACAGACAAGATAGACAATAGATTTGAGGTTGAATCGGCACAGGCTGCACTTGAAATGGTTATGCAGCAGGGGGCCCAGGCATGCAGGGTAACGATGAACTTTGGCATCCAGAACTCCTTCTCTGCCCTTGACGGCAATCTGGAGAATCTCCAGAACGCCAACGACCGCAACCTCTACATACAGATAATCTCCAACGGCAGATACGGAGCCTACTCCACTAACCGTCTAAATAAGGATGAACTGCAGAAATTCATAAAGGAGGCACTCCAGACAAACGGGTACCTTACTCCCGACAATGCCAGGACACTCCCTCCAAAGGAGCTGTGCTGGTTTGGAAAAGAGGATAACCTGGAGCAGTATGACAACTATATCCTTGAGATGGACCCTGCCCGCAAGAAGGAGATAGCGTTTGAAGTGATGGAGGAGATATATGGAAAGAACAAGAAGATTGTCTCTGTAAACACAGAATACGGAGATATGCTTGATTACCAGTATATGATAGATTCTCAGGGATTTGAAGGGGATTCCCTACAGAGCAACTTTACAGTAAGTGCAGAGTGCTCTGTAAAAGGGCGCGGCAAAGCCAGGAGCGAGGGATGGTGGTACGAGTCCTCACTGCATTACAAAGATTTCATATACAAGGGGTGCGGAGAAAAGGCTCTTGAAAGGGCACTTGAAAAGCTCAATCCTAAAGAGATGGGAAGCGGCACATTCAATATGGTCCTTGATAACACCTGTTCCAGCAGAATTGTATCCCCAATCTTCCAGGCCCTGAACGGAAGCAACATTCAGCAGCGCAACTCGTTCCTCCTCAACAAGCTTGGTAAAAAGGTATTCTCTGAAAAGTTCACCCTTGCAGACAAACCTCACTGGAAAGGGATGAGCGGCAGCCGCTACTTTGACGGTGACGGAATTGCAACAAAACCTATGGATATTATCCGCAACGGCAAGGTTGAAACATATTTCATAAATACCTACTCCGCAAACAAGATGGGGGTATCCCCTACCGTAGAGAGTGCATCGGTACCCCATTTTGTACTGGATGAGTTTCCCGACGAACTTAGAAACCTGAACCACAATGATATGATGAAGCTCCTTGGCAAGGGAATTCTTGTAACCGGATTCAACGGAGGAAACTGCAACGGCCTCACAGGAGACTTCTCTTATGGAATAGAGGGATTCTATTTTGAAAATGGCGAGATATTATTTCCGGTACGGGAAATGAACATAAGCGGCAATATAGTATCTTTGTGGAACAATTTGGCAATGGTTGGGAATGATGCAAGAACCTGCTCAAGATGGCTCATACCTTCACTTGCTTTTGAAAATGTAGATTTTACCGGAATTTTATAATGAAAAAAATGACATTAGGATTGGCGTGTGTGCCAATTGTAGTGCTTGTAACACTTATTGTTATAGGCTCAATCCTTTTCGGTGATGAACTTACATCAGGTCCATCCCAGATTGCCCTTCTTGGTGCAGCTCTTGTTGCAGCATTCATAGCAATGGCAAGACATAAAATCTCATGGGAGAAACTGGAGGAGGGAATTGCAGACAACTTCAGCAAATCTGCCGGTGTTTTCTTCATACTCCTTTCAATTGGTGCACTCACCTCTACCTGGATGTTGTCGGGAGTAGTGCCAACATTAATCTATTATGGACTGAAAATGATAAATCCCGCAATATTCCTGCTGGTAATATTTGTTTTTACTGCCCTCATATCTCTGGTACTGGGCAGTTCCTGGACAACTATAGGAACCATTGGCATTGCCATGCTGAGTGCTGGTGAAATAATGGGATTCAGTACCGGATGGCTTGCAGGTGCAATAATATCGGGAGCATACTTCGGTGACAAGATTTCCCCTCTTTCAGATACCACAAATCTTGCAGCAAGCATCTCAGGTGTAGATCTGTACAAGCATGTGAAATATATGCTCATTACAAATCTCCCTACTGTTTTCATTTGCGCAATCATCTTTACAGTTGCAGGATTTATGATACCTTCATCTGACCACCTTGATGTAGCAGCAGAGTGCGCCACAATTGAGAATACATTCAACATCTCACTTTGGCTGCTTCTGATACCTGCAGCAACAATATTTATGATCTACAAGAAGGTTCCTGCATTCCTTACACTGTTCATCTCTGCAATTATAAGTTCAATCATTGCAGTGTTTGTACAGCCGCAGATAATTGGACAGATTACCCCTTATGCTGCAAACTCTATTGAAACATTCATATACGCACCGCTAAAGATGCTTTCAATGCCTGTAGAGATAACTGCAGAAAGTGACATGCTTACAGAACTGGCAAGTACAAGCGGCATGGCCGGTATGCTCAATACAGTATGGCTGATCATGTGCGTATGTGCATTTGGCGGAATTATGGAGGCAGGCGGATTCCTTGATACAATAACAGAGAAACTCATCCAGGTAATCAAGGGGCGTACATCGTTGGTTGGAACAACAATAGGCACATGTATTGTCAGCAACCTTACAATGTCTGACCAGTACATGTCAATCATAATCCCGGGCAAAATGTTTGCAGACATTTACAAAAAAGAAGGATATGAGCCGCAGTTGCTGAGCCGCTCTCTGGAGGATTCTGCAACAGTAACATCAGTACTTATACCATGGAACTCCTGTGCGGCAATGCAGAGCAGTGTACTTGGTGTGGCAACACTTACATATCTTCCCTACTGTTTCTTCAACATCCTTTCTCCGGTTGTATCAATAATTGTGGCGGCAATCGGCTACAAGATCAACCGTTTTGGCAAACCAGTAAATAAAAAGGGTTGAAATTTGTGATAATGGAAAATTTAAGGCAATTTTGCAGACAATAATCTAGTAAGAATTTAATTATAGAAAAAAATGGAAATTAATGTTAACAAAGTAGTTTCGTTATCATATACTTTGGAAGTTGATGGCGATGTTATTGAGACTGTAGCAGCTGAAAAACCTATGATGTTCATCTTTGGAACAGGCTACCTTCTTCCAAAATTTGAGGAGTATATTGCAGGAAAGAAAGTTGGTGACACTTTTGAGTTCACCCTTACAGAGGATGAGGGTTACGGCAAAGTTAACCCTGATGCTATTGTAGAGCTTCCTAAAAAGCTTTTTGAGGTTGAGGGCAAAATTGAGGAGGGTCTCCTTTCAGTTGGCAATGTTCTTCCAATGATGGATTCAGAGGGCAACAGACTTAACGGAGCAATTGACGAGGTTAAGGATGAGACAGTTGTAATGAACTTCAACCACCCTCTTGCAGGTGCTGCACTTCACTTTACAGGTAAAGTTGAGGCTATAAGGGAGGCAACTGAGACAGAGCTTACAAACGGCCTTTTCAACGAGAAGGTACAGCACTCATGCGGCGACAGCTGCGGTTCAGACTGCTCTTCTTGCGGTTGCGGAGGTTGCCACTAATAATAGAATATGATTAAGACTAAAGCCCATAAGAATCACTTCTTACGGGCTTTTTTCATCTGTCTTCTCTTTATCCTCTCCTGTTTCTCATAAGCTTTCTGCGCTTTAGACTTGCCTTTAAGAAGGTTCTTGAATGAATTGAATTCCTTCTGGTAAACAATACCAATACCGCTCCTCTGGCTGTTATTGTTGTCATTGTATGTGGAGTACTTGTCCTCTGCATGTGAGAAGAGATCGAGACGTACGGTACCTGGATTATCCAACTTTATCTCCACATCAAGGTTTCCCACAACATTTCTGTTGTCCTGGGCATAAGGGTCATTGCCTATATTGCCATTTATCAGTACTCTGTTATTGAACAGCTGGGTAGATACAGCCACATCAAATATATCCGTACCCCGCTCTCCCGGCTGATAGTTCAAACCGAGGTCGAGAGGTATTCCAAGCTGGTGGAAAATGTTGTTTATCTGGTTGCTCAACATCTCCGATGCATTAGAATAAAGGATTGACGAGTTGTTTGCAATACCGCTCTGCTCGTCGGGAATAAATCCTCCGGTTACCAGAAGGGCCATAAACTGCCTCTGCATTTTTCCTTGGGTATTGAGTGCGCTCTCAACCCTTATTTTGGTTGTAGGATCAAGGTCTGGGACATCTATCTGGAATGTAAGGTTAGGGTTCATCATTTTACCCTGCATTCCAATAATGCAGTTTACTGTTCTGCGGGTAGAGATGCTGCTGGTATCGGCAATAAGGGCATTGATACTTGTTTTTGTGGAATACTGGGCATTAAGATCGAGGTTTGTATCTGTAATGTCACCGTTAAAGTTTATTGTTCCACCAGGTTCCAAAATGAAATCCCTTGTTGCAAGTCCTGCAAGTACAAAATGATAGCTGCCGTCTGTCACATGATAATCTCCCAAAATGTCAAATTGCTCTTTAGAAGGATCAATGCTCAAATCAATTACACCGTTTCCCCTTGCCTTTATTACATCCCCCACAGATTTGTCTATTTCAATCATAACCTCAGCATCGGGAGTAACCTGAACATCCATACCAACTTTAAGGTTGGACTTTTTCTTTACAGCAACACTCCTGTTTATTGAGAGGGTATCATATGGGTCAACCAATGTATCCTTTACCGGTTCTACAAATGTCAGCAGATCTGTCTGTGATGCTGTTGCAGAGCTGGAAAGCGGAATATGTATGGAGGTTTTCTTATTTGAAACCGCATCTATGTCCAAGGTAATGTTGTGAAGTGGTCCCTTGAGTGTCAAAGATCCTGTTGCAAATGCGCTTCCATAAAAATATTCATTGTCATCCTCTTCAGTATCGAGACACTGAAGATTGGTAAAATCAACTTTTGCATCAAGAGCAAGGTTTCTGAAATAATCATAAATGAAACGGCCGTTGATGATACCTTTAGAACCAAATTTGTCTGTAAACTGGAGATTTTTGAATTTTATCCCCTTCTCATTCAAATCAAAACTGCCATCTACCGTATAAGGGACCTGTGTAAAATTGAGGATAAAACCCATATTGTTGAAACGGCAATCCTCACCTGTAAGGGCAAGCTTGTCAAGCGGTCCTGATAGATTCAGATTTCCCGATACACTTCCGCGTGTTCTGGAGATGATATCAGACAAGAACGGTTCAAAATAGCTTACCGAGAGGTCCTGCAATGAAGCATTGAGGTTCAGGTATGTCCCCTCAGGTTTATATGTTCCTGTGGCAAGGAAAGTCCTCCGGTCCTTCAAGCTCGATTTAAGATACAGGGTAAACTCCTTGTCCCTGTCATTCCATCTGCTCATCATTTTAAGCTTGCCAACCTCATTGTCATAAACCGAGACATCATTTCCATCAATATCAAAGAACACTTTTGGTTCCCTGTACAGGTCAGAAATCTGTCCTGAGCCTGAGAAATATCCCTGTACATTAAAGGACCTGTTGAGGAACATATTTATTATGCCCACATTAAAATTGCTCAACCTGAAATCCAGGGAATCATAGTCTGTCCTGGAGATGTTTCCATCAATAGCCAGGCTCTGGTTTTTGTTGTACAGATTGAACCTGTCAATGACAATATCACCGTCTGCAATGGTTATTTTGGCAGGGGTAAATTTCCATTGTTCTCCTTCAAGATTTATTTGTGAACCCTGGAGAATACCAAATTCAAAATCTCTCTCAGGGTTGAATTTCACCTTACCAAGAAGTGTAGCACTGTTGTTTTCTGTAGAATCGTTCTTGAAATTGAATCCGGCATCAACAATATTTGAATCTGCGGCAAGTTCAACAAAAACGCTGTCCATCCTCATCCCGGCAAAACGGATATTCTGAGAGAACAGGTTTGCATGAGTAGCTGAAGAATCAGAAGCGTCCAGACTCAAAGTGAAATCCTTTATATAATCCTTGCCTATGGCAAATCTTCCCGACCTCAATTCTCCATGGAGAATATTGTCGCTGTCAATGGTAATTCCCAGTTGGGAATTGTTCTCAATATACAGGTCTTCATCAATTATCTGACAAATGTCCATAGTATTGAAAGTATGCACATCCAAATTGTACTGGCCTCTCCTGTAAACTGTTGCTGTATCACAAACGAAATAGTTGTCCAACTTTGAGAAAAGGGACATCCCCATAACCTTCTTCACAAAGAGATTGACCGGTTCAGGACCGGAATACTCCGCATCTGCAAAAGGAGCTCTGAAAGATGTTGTATAAATATCACTCGTATTATGTGATCTGATTGATATGTTACCAAAATTGTAACGTCCTTTTTCCCCCCTGTACCTGAGATTCTTTATATCTATTGAACCGTCAGTAATATCACCATCACCTTTCTCGAGTTTTGCAGCAGCAGAGAACTTCAACTGCGAAACAACACTGTTCTTGTCCAGATTCAATGCAGCAAGATTCAGGTTGTAAACATCTGCAGTAAAGTCATATCTGCTCTTCAGTATATCCTTTGAGAAAGTGAAAATTCCTTTGTATACAAAATCAAGGTTTGGATCCCCGGCAGAAATCCTCCCGTCAAAACAGTTGTCTGCATAGGAGCCTTTAGCCCTAATGTAACTGTAGCTATATCCGTTGAAATCAAGGTTATTGATATAAACTTCCCCAGACTGCACTTCAACGCCTCCTCCCTTTTTAAAAAGCACATCAGACTTTATTGCAAAATCAGCCTTACCAAGAATATCATTGCAAAGGATGGCACCTGCATCAAGATTGCTTGCAATAACTTCTCCATTGAAACTCGCACCCAAATTCCTCTCATTTCTGAACAGCACATCCAGAAAAACATTCCCAAGCGGCGAGTCAATATCCCCTTTAATTACAAAATCATCCAGAAGCCCGGTAAGGGATCCTTTGAACGAGTAATTGGTTCCTGGGGAAAGCCCTTTTATGAATTTGTTTACAGGTGTACCGTTTACCGAGGCAATAATTTTGGAAACATCCCTGAAATCTGTTGAACTCCTGTTTATATCCACAACTGCCATGGTACGGGTAATGTCGGGAAGACCATCCAACCTTATATCCATATCTGCAAAAGTATGGCCGGAAACGGATGTTACAAGGAGGTTGCGGCTCTTCAAATCCTTCACCTTACCCTCTATCAGTCCGTTGAGATTAAATGCCATTGTACTCTTCTCCAATGCAGGTGCCATCTTCCCGATAGTCCTGAAATTCAGATATGCCCCATTAAGATTGAGTCCCAGGTCCACTTTGTTTATGAAATCCGAAAAATCCTTTGGAGAGGAATACTTCATGTAGAAATACTTGGAATTCAGTTGAGAATATTTATCTGCCATATACAGGTCATTCACCAGCACTTCTGTACCGCTCACCCTGGCCTTTCCGGTAAGGTTAACCAAAGTAAAACCGCTCTTGTCCTTTCCGTGTATCCTGTTTATATTGGCATACAGGGTATCCGATTTGAGATGGATATCAGATATGTTGATATCTATCCCCTTAATGTCCAAATCAGCAAAGTTGATGATTGAATCGCCCCTGTAAACATACCTGGCATGATTCTTCATTGTAAACCTGAAATTGCTCATCCTTAATGTATTGGCAAGAAGGTTCAATGAGCCTTTGGCTGTATCCTTGGGAGCATCTTTATTTATACGGAATATGCGGTTGAGATTTGTACGCCTGTACTCTTCAATCTGCAGATTGAACTCTCCCCCATTCAGATATACCCTGTTGATCTTCAATTTTGAGTTGAGAAAATCCTGGACATCAAATGAAACAGAGAGCTTGTTACATAAAAGCAAAGTGTCAGAATATCCAAAATTCTTTTTAAGTGAATCCAGCAACGGGGTACTTTGTCTGGAGACAATGGAGATATCATTAAGAATAAGTTTATTGAAAAAGACAAAATATACTTTACCAATTTTCACATTCCCATCTATCTTATCTGAAACAGCATCTGTAACTTTTTGTACAACAAAAGTTTGCACCCCCGGGAACTGGAGAATGATGAGGGACGCCACTTGAATGATTACAAGTGTTACCAGAATTGCCAGCGATATTTTGAAAAACTTTTTGATAAAAAACCGTTTTTAGTGTCTCCAATTAGCAAATTTAATCAAAAAAACTGAGTAGATTTGCAATTATATAAAAAACTTTATGAGCTATTTGATTTTAGGTATAGAGTCTTCTTGCGATGATACTTCAGCTGCTGTAATCAGGGATGAGTATCTGTTGTCAAACATAATGGCAAGCCAAGAAGTTCACAGAACTTACGGTGGTGTAATCCCTGAACTTGCTTCAAGGGCTCACCAGCAGAATATATTGCCTGTAGTTGACCAGGCCCTCAAACAGGCGGGAGTAACTATGAAAGAGATTGATGCAATAGCATTTACTAGAGGCCCGGGCCTTTTGGGATCATTGCTTGTAGGCACATCCTTTGCCAAAGGGCTTTCTATCTCAACCGGTAAACCCCTTGTAGAGGTGAACCATCTCCAGGGACATATACTCTCCCACTTCATAAAACAGGAAGGGAAAGAGAACAGGTCACCAAAATTCCCGTTCCTGTCGCTACTTGTTTCCGGAGGACATACCCAAATAGTTAAAGTTACTGACTATCTGAATTTTGAAGTTATTGGACACACAATAGATGATGCAGTGGGCGAGGCATTTGACAAATGCTCCAAAATGATGGGGCTTGGATATCCTGGAGGACCAATTGTAGACAAGCTGGCAAAAGAGGGAGATGAAAACCGTTTCAAGTTCTCCAAACCGCATATCCAGGGGCTTGACTACAGCTTCAGCGGCATAAAGACATCGCTGCTCTACTTCCTGCGTGACCAGCTGAAGGAGAACGGAAACTTTATAGAAGAGAACAAAGCAGATATATGCGCATCATTCCAGAAGCATCTCATTGACATACTTATGGACAAGCTGATAAAGGCCGTAAAGGAGACCGGCATAAAACAGATTACCATAGGTGGTGGAGTATCAGCAAATTCAGGCCTTAGAGAAAGGATTTATAACGAGGGGGTAAAAAGGGGTTGGGAAACATTTATACCCGAGTTCAAGTTCACTACAGACAATGCGGCCATGATTGCAATGAGCGGATTATGCAAGTTCCGCCTTGGGATGACCTGCCCTATAGATGCGGCACCAATATCCCGTGCGGCCGACATGAAATAAAAATTGGCATCCCCACTCCCGGCTTGCCCTGCAAATCCGGGAACCGGGCATATAAAATGGCTCCTTGCTCCCGTACTATCTGCAAATCCGGGGATCGGGTATAGAAATGGCACCCTTGCTCCCGTACCATCTGCAAATCCGGGAACCGGGCATATAAAATGGCTCCTTGCTCCCGTACTATCTGCAAATCCGGGAACCGGGCATATAAAATGGCTCCTTGCTCCCGTACTATCTGCAAATCCGGGGAACCGGGCATATAAAATGGCTCCTTGCTCCCGTACTATCTGCAAATCCGGGGAACGGGAGCAACCAAATTAAATTGAACTATGAAAGAGGTAGAAGTTGTATTTCCGGCAAAATTCAATCCAACCGAAAAGGATATAGTTGCAGCATGCGAGAAAGCGCTTAGGGCAAGACCGGGTGCAGTAATTTCGCACGAGGTAAGAAAACGTTCGCTCGATGCCAGAGGCGGGGACATCAAGTTCAGATACAGGGTAAATGTCGCACTGAGGGGAATGGAACCTATAGAACCCTACAAACTGCAGGATTTCAAGGATGTCCGCAATGCCGAACCGGTAATTGTGGTGGGTTGCGGTCCTGCCGGCCTGTTTGCCGCACTCAAACTTGTACAGCTTGGCCTCAAACCCATAATCCTGGAGAGGGGAAAAGATGTCCACCAGCGCAAATTTGACATGGCCAAACTCTCAAAAGAGCAGGTGGTAAACCCTAACTCAAACTACTGCTTTGGCGAGGGTGGAGCCGGCACCTTCTCCGACGGCAAACTCTACACCCGATCCACAAAAAAAGGGGACATACGGGAGATCCTCCATATGTTCGTCCATTTTGGAGCAGACCCGGCCATACTCATAGAATCCCACGCCCACATAGGAAGTGACAAACTCCCAAGGGTAATTGAGAACATGCGTAACTGCATTCTGGAACACGGCGGTGAGGTGCATTTCAACACCCGTGTAGTGGATTTTGCCCAAACGCCCTCCGGATGGCAGGCAATTGTGGAAAATTCCAATACTCCCGACAGCACTTCCGTCCACGGAGACACATCTGTTTGTGGACAAAACACACAAATCAGCACTTCCGTCCACGGAGACACTTCTGTTTGTGGACAAAACACACAAATCAGCACTTCCGTCCACGGAGACACCTCTGTTTGTGGACAAAACACACAAATCAGCACTTCCGTCCACGGAGACACCTCTGTTTGTGGACAAAACACACAAATCAGCACTTCCGTCCACGGAAACACCTATGTTTGTGGACAAAACACACAAATCAGCACCTCCATCCACGGAGACACCTCTGTTTGTGGACAAAACACACAAATCAGCACCTCCATCCACGGAGACACCTCTGTTTGTGGACAAAACGCACAAATCAGCACCTCCATCCACGGAGATACCTCTGTTTGTGGACAAAACACACAAATCAGCACTTCCGTCCACGGAGACACCTCTGTTTGTGGAGAAAACACACAAATCAGCACTTCCGTCCACGGAGACACCTCTGTTTGTGGAGAAGAGAAAAATTTGTCGGGAAGAAAAACTTTTGAAGCAAAGAACATCATTCTTGCTACCGGCCACTCAGCGAGGGACATCTACGAACTCTTCCACGCAAAAGGGTGGACAATAGAGCCAAAAGGCTTTGCACTTGGAGTGCGCGTGGAACATCCTCAATCACTGATAAACAACATCCAGTACCACGGAAAATACCAACCGTATCTTCCAACAGCAGAATACTCCCTTGTAACACAAGTAGATGGACGCGGAGTCTTTTCTTTCTGCATGTGCCCGGGAGGAATACTTGTACCGGCTGCAACCGCTGAGGGGGAGATGGTTCTCAACGGCATGAGCAACTCAGCACGCAACTCTAAATGGGCAAATGCCGGGGTTGTGGTACAGGTAAATCCGGAAGATGTACCGGAATTTGCAGATCATGGTCCGCTGCAGGTTCTCAGGTTCCAACAATCGGTGGAAAGAAAACTGTTCGAATACAGCAACAGCATAAAGGCACCTGCACAAAGGATGGAGGACTTCTGCCAAGGCACAGTTTCCAGAGATCTCCCGGAAACTTCATACAAACCGGGAGCCTACCCCGCCCCACTTCACGAACTGCTCCCTCCTTTTGTTGCTTCCCGACTTCAAAAGGCATTTCCGGAATTCAACAGGAAAATGCGCGGATACTATACCAACAAGGCTCTGCTGCTGGCGGTGGAATCGCGGACATCATCACCGGTAAGAATTCCAAGGGACAAGGAAACTCTCCAACATGTAACATTGCAAGGCATCTACCCTTGCGGAGAGGGTGCCGGATACGCCGGGGGAATTGTCTCCTCTGCTATGGATGGTATCAACTGTGCAGTGAAAATTGCCGGCTGCACTGCTATAAGGTAACTTTACTGCCACCCGGGGAACAAAACTGCCCACAAATGTTCCCCAACGCCACAAAAATGCCACTCCGGGAACAAAACTGCCCACCGGTGTTCCCCAATGATTTGTATTTTATAGGATTTATGGGTATCTTTACAAAAAGACTGCTTATGAAAAGATTCTTACTGATAATTGCAATGGTTTTGGCATATCTGCCTGCATTTTCCCAAATCAATCTTAAGGATTCTACTGTACAGGTAGTGGCGTATTGGCAAAAGGGAGAAAAGTATTTCTACGATACCAAATCTTATGAACTGCTGATTGAGAATGGAGATACTTCAACTTTGTATGAAATTAACGGGAGGTTTTCTATTGAGGTAATTGACAGCACTGCCAACAGTTACAAACTCAAATACAAACAGGAAAACATGCCAGACCTTAAATCCTTATCAGAAGGTAAAGATACTGTAACCCAGATGGTTTTTAATGTAATGGAAAAATATATGGATAGAATCAATATTCCTGTAGTATTCATTACAGATGAATATGGTACATTCCAGGATGTTGAGGGAATTGATGCTCTGCAGAAAGAAATGTATAGTATTGTCGCAAGTATGGTTAAGGATTTTGAGATGGAGTTCAACAGCAAATTTCTTGGAGATATAACAGAGGAGGAGAAAAAGCAGACAATGGCAGTTATTGAAGAACTGTACAACGGTTTTATATTGGAACAGTATAAAGACAGACAAGGGATTTACAAAAATTTTAAGGAGATTATAAATCTTCTTACTTTTCATGGCACCAAACTTAATCTGAACAAGGAGTACATAAGCAGTTCCAAGGAGGTATTGCCTATATATGGAGATTCTGAAATAGATATAAAGGAAACATTTTATGTCTATGAGTATAATCCTGAGACTTCATGGATATATATAGATTACTTCAAGAAATATAATCCTGAGCAATTGAATGAACTGGCTTTCAATATGGCACAACAAATTGCTTCAAATGTGGAGAAAAAGGCAGGAAAATTACCAGAAGGATCAGAAATTAAAAAAGAAGATATACCGGAGTTCACAATAGATTGCTATACTGGTGTTCAAGTGCATACCAACACCGGCTGGCCAGGTAATGTATATTCTGAGAAGAGGACCAAAAAGGGCAAATCAATAAATTTGGGGTAGTGTTCCAATTTGTGTGTCTGGGGCGTAATCTGCAATTTAAAGATCACCCAAATTTACGATTTATTTTTTAACCCGCAACATCTTCGTGCGTTCGCGGCAACAGACGAAAGCGAGGAGAGCCC
>SUYX01000039.1 GCA_015060225.1 Bacteroidales bacterium
TCAGTATCATCCACCTCTGCAGCAAGAGGTTTTACCTCTTTCTCAGCAAACTCTCTAATCATTTGCTGGAACAATTGCTGTGTTTTAGTAAGTCCGAAATTCATACTTTAGTTATTTAATTTAAGTTAACCTGTTTTAAGTTTTCAGAAATGATTAGTTTAGCCTCAGTAGCCTCCTGTACCTGCTCTACTGTGAACTCAGGGTTGATCTCTGTAAGAACAATACCCTCCGGTGTAATCTCCATCACACCCATCTCGGTAATGATCATATTTACCTGACCTGCTGCAGTTAGAGGAAGACGGCATTTCTTAAGGATCTTGTGGTTTCCTTTAGCAGTGTGCTCCATAGTAAGGATAACTTTCTTTGCACCAACAAGCAAATCCATAGCACCACCCATTCCAGGAGTTTTCTTTCCAGGAATCATCCAGTTTGCCAAGTCACCCTTCTCATCTACCTCAAGGGCACCAAGGAAAGTGACATTAACGTGACCTCCCCTTATGATACCGAAACTTGTTGCAGAATCAAATGACGCAGCACCAGGCTGGTAAGTGATGAAACCACCGCCTGCATTTACCCAATGAGGATCTTCTGTACCTTTCTCAGGCTCAGGCCCCATACCGAGCAAACCGTTCTCAGACTGCAATGTAACGTTTACACCCTCCGGCAAAAAGTTAGGGATAAGTGTAGGCAAACCTATGCCCAAGTTTACTACATCACCGTCTTTAATCTCTAGAGCTGCCCTTTTGGCAATAAATTCTCTAATTTGATTTTTGTCCATAATGTATATAAGTTAGTTTTATTTGTTTCTCTTTACAAACTCCTGTGCAACAAATGAAGCTACATCATCAGCATAAGTGTTTGCACCAAAGCCTGCATCATAACCAAGCTCTTTTGCAAGCTCATGGCTGATTCTAGGACCACCACAGACAACAATCATCTTGTCTCTCAAGCCCTCAGCCTCCATAAGCTCAATAAGCTCTGTAAGATTCTGGATATGAACATCCTTCTGTGTAACAGTCTGTGAAATGAGGATAGCATCTGCCTTAAGCTCAATTGCCTTGGCAAGGAACTCCTCATTAGGCACCTGGCTTCCAAGGTTATAAGCCTCTACCATATCATATCTCTCAAGACCGTAGTGGCCGGCATAGCCTTTCATGTTCATGATGGCATCAATACCAACAGTATGGGCATCTGTACCGGTACTTGCACCTACAAGTACAAGCTTCCTTCCAATATTCTCCTTAATGTACTCGTCACATTCATGCATATCCATAGTATTGCTCTCTACTTTAGGAACATAAATGTTTGAGTAATCTACTGTATGGGTAAGGTTACCGTAACAGTTGAAGAATGTAAAACCTGGAGTAAGCTCTTTAGCAAATGCTACAAGAGGATTCTCAAATCCCATCTTCTTCATAAGGAGCTTGGCTGCCTCTTCAGCCTCAGCACCATTAGGAACAGGAAGTGTAAAGCTCACCTGAACTTTACCATCGTTCATTGTATCACCGTAAGGTTTTACTTTTGCCAAATCTAGTGTCTGGTCAAAATCCTTTGCCGACATTGAATATAGTCCACCAGCCATAATTATTTTCTCCCTTTCATTAAGTTAATAAATGGATTCATATAGTTGGCACCCTTCTCAACAACGCCGTCCAAACCTTTACCACCAACTCTACTTCTCTTCACATCACCGAAAATACCTTTCTCCAAAGCATTGAACAATCCCTCGGAAGTCATCTGCTCAAGGAGTGCAATTGCACTGTCAAGAACCTCTTTAGCCCTGTTTCTGATAATACCGCCCTCTTTGAACTCCATCTCTTCACCGATGCTCTTCATGTTGTTGAAGATATATTTTGCATTCTCAATAGACAAGAAACGGTCGCTCATGAATGGAGTATGGATAGCCTCAGTAGGCATACCAAGCAACTGAAGACCCTGATTTGTCCAAATACCTATCATATTGAACAATGCATCCTGAAGATGACCCCTGAAAATGTTACCGGTCATGAATTTTGTAGGAGGCATATATTTAAGCGGAGCTTTAGGGAAGATTTCCCTTGCCATCTGTGCTTGTGCAAGCTCAAATAGGAAGCCGTTCTCCAACATTGGATCCATCTCAAATGCGTGGCCAAGACCCATCTGCTCCTCTGGCAGACCTGCCAATAGAGCCAACTGCTCGTTGATAAGGTCAGAAGCAAGAACTGTGTGGGCAGCCTCCACTGCATCAGCAGTTGTAAGGTAGTTGTCCTCACCGGTATTGATGATAACGCCTGCGAAACCGTTGATTACCCTTGACATGAACTGGTCGATAAGGGTTCTCTGCATGTTGATATCGCGGAAAAGGATACCATAAAGGGCATCGTTCAACATAACATCCAATCCCTCAAAAGCACCCATGATTGCAATCTCAGGCATACACAAACCTGAGCAGTAGTTACATACTCTGATATATCTGCCAAGCTCCTCACCAACTTTGTCCATAGCCTCACGCATGATCTTGAAGTTTGCCTGAGTAGCGTATGTACCACCAAATCCCTCAGTTGTAACACCGTAAGGTACATAATCCAACAAGCTCTGGCCAGTTGTACGGATAACTGCAATGATATCAGCACCCTGTCTTGCAGCAGCCTCAGCCTGCACAACATCCTCATAAATGTTACCTGTAGCTACAATTACATACAAGTAAGGTTTTGGACCCTCACCTATTGTATTGAGGTAATTCTCCCTTCTCTCTCTTCTTGCTCTGATCTTTGCAATGCTGGCATCAACAACTGGCTGAAGGACAGCCTCAATAGCAGCCTTGTCAGCAACCTCTATTTTTGTCAAATCCAAAGTGCCTGCAGCTACTTTCTCAGCAACCTCCTGAGGAGTAAGTCCTGTGCTCACCATAGCATTTGCAATGTAGAAAAGCACGCCCTCACCAAGGACACCTTTAGATTTAAGATCATCTACAACTACATTTGGAAGCGGAACCTGATTTTCATCTACTCCGTCAATTCCCATAAGTCTGCACAATGTACGCTCAACAGCTACAGTTGTCTTAGACTCAACAAAGGCCTGAACCTCATTGGCAATCTCCTTAGCCAACAATTTGGCGCGTTCAACCTTTTTAAAATCCAATCCTAATTTACTTTGCATAAAATTGTATGTTAGTTATTCAAGTTTCGTTTAGTACATTCAATCCATTCCGGATCTATACCAAGGCTCTCTGCAATGGCAACAGCCTCGTGAGGCACATCACCGCTATGGGTAACCTCAAGTGTATAATCCATCTTGCCTTCCCTCAAACCTTTAACCCTGTATCTTTTGACAGCGCTATTGGCAATATTATAGTGCGTTGTAAGTACAAATCCACCTTTCACATCAGATATTACCTCCAAAAGTCCCTCTACAAGAGCTGTACCTTCAACAGGATTCGTTGTCCTTGCAGGTTCATCTACCAGAGCAAGAATACATCTGCCATCCCTAATCTTTTTTATCACAGCATCAATGGCCAGAATCTCAGCAGCAAAAGATGATATGCCTTTTACAATACTCTGTTCATCACCAATGCACATCAACACCTCATCAACCAAACTCACGCAACAATCATGCGCAGCAACTCCAAATCCGAACTGTGCAAGAAGCTGATTAAGGGCCAAGCATTTGAGAACCACTGTCTTACCGCCCATATTTGCACCAATTATGGTAACCGGTTCCCTCTCAAAACTTATATCAACAGGCATGTATTCCTTTCCAAGTCCCAAAAGGGTATCCTTAACCTGCGGATTGAACATTCCATTATAGAATGTCTCCCCTTCCTCCACAACAACAGGAAAACACAAGCCAAACTTCTTCATTTGGGCAGCCTTTGCAATAAGAATATCCAAAAATGAGAGATTTCTCAATGCAACACCCAAATTTCCTGCAAATTCCTTCAATTCTCCCGACAATCTCTCCCTTATCTCATACTCCAAATCTGCATTTTTCTGGAGCAGCACTGCCAATTCAGCCCTCTTTTCGTCGGGAAGCTCTTCTCCATTGCCCTGAATTGCCTTAATCTGTTTTCTTACTTGTCTCAACTCATCTGAATATGAATCATATACATAGAAAGTTGGAATATTGGTCCTGTCGGGATCAAGAATCTCCACAACTTTTTCCAACACAGGCAATCCCACTGCAACAATCTTCTGTTCCTGCAACAATGTACGCACCTCAGAAGAGATTATTGCAAGATACTTTACTTCAAAGAGCTCTATATCGTCAAGTACTGTACCGTTTTCCAATCTTGCAAGAGTTGTATGTATATCTTTAAGACACATCAACTTATGCGCAATCCTAGTACAATCCTTGTCATAAATTTCATTCAGCCTGCGATAGTGGAAATCAATCTCCCTCTTGGTTGTCATCATCTCACTCTCCAACAGCATCTTCCTGCCGCAAGGTGATATGATATCCAACATATCATACATGAATCTCAAGCCACAATCTATTTCCAGTGCAGACTTAAATGTCATAATTGTTTTTAACTATATCATAAACCGGAAGCCCTAAAGCATCCTGTAATTTTTCACACAAAATGTCGCTATCCAAAACATAACCGTTTGGAGCGGTAGGATTTACACAAACAGCTATAAGTTTGCTTTTCTGCAAAACCTTAATTTTTCCACCTCTTGCACAAAAGACTCTATAACACTGTTCCGTTACAAAAATCTTTGTAAAATCCTTCACCACAAGGGTAACATTCCTTACATTCTTTGAATCTGCAACCATATTCAGCAGTTTGTCAGTAAGGGCACCCACAGTAAATATCAGCCTCATTCCTACAGTGATGTCGCTTTTCAACGAACTCAACGCCAATGCGGAAGTGAGTTTGAAATCAATTATATTATCCTCAAAATCAACTCCCCACACACCACTCTCAATATCGCACAAAGCATCTCTGGTAACATCGTCCAACTTTGGCAGACCAATCATCTCAACCACAAACTTGGTCTTCTGTACCAAAGTATTTATATTGGATGAGAAGGCAGCCCCGGTAGAAAGCACCATAGCCTTGCTGATAGCCGGAGATGCAGAACTCAACCTGGATATTGCACCGTCAATAATTGTAAGGTCAATCCCAAATTTCTGAACCCCTGCTACCCATCTTCTCAAAGATACTCCCGACGAAGGACCGGAAATCAATGCCTTCCCCCCTACAGATACCTTTGCAGTAACAATTCTTCCCAAAGAACTTCTTTCATTTGTAATATCAACAAGCTCACTTACAAGTCTTCTCTCCCTGTAATGTGTCTCAGCTGTTGAAAAATACATCCCTTCCCTCAAAAAAATCTCAGGCTTCTTGGTAGAAGTCACCTGATCCTTGTTCTCTCCATCTATACCTATAGAGGTTACCGCCACTTTTTTCCGGTGTAGCGGTAACCTGTACAGGATATAATTCAAACACTCTGTCTTGCCTACATTCTTCTCCAAGCCCACAATGGACAAACTGTCATACTTGAGGATCTCGTTAATAAAAGGCATAGACAGAAGTATTTATACTATTTCTTAGATCTCTCCTTTCTGCTGAGAACAGAAGGCTCAATAGCCATTCCTCTACCCTCAAGCAATGAAGAAACACCCTCAATAGACTTGCTCTTGTTAGCCTGGCAATACTGGCAATTGCACTCGTTCTTATAATCTGTAGGCTCAGTATAAGTGGTGATAACACCCTCAAAGTTCCTTAGAACAACTTTACCAGGAGCCTGTGAGATAACATACTGAGGCATAACTGGAGTCTTACCGCCACCACCAGGTGCATCAACTACGAATGTAGGAACTGCATAACCTGAAGTATGGCCTCTCAAGCCCTCAATAATCTCAATACCTTTAGATACTGGAGTACGGAAGTGCTCAATACCCATTGAAAGGTCACACTGGTAGATGTAGTAAGGTCTAACCCTCATCTTAACCAACTCATGCATAAGTTTCTTCATAGTGTTCACACAATCGTTCACACCTCTTAGAAGAACTGTCTGGTTACCGAGAGGAATACCTGCGTTAGCAAGTTTGGCACAAGCCTCTGCAGCCTCTTTTGTAACCTCCTGTGGATGGTTGAAGTGAGTATTCAACCATACTGGATGATACTTCTTAAGCATGTTTACAAGGTCATCAGTAATACGCTGAGGACAAACAACTGGAGTTCTTGAACCAATACGTACTATCTCAACGTGAGGAATCTGCCTCAAACGTGAAATGATGTACTCAAGTCTCTCGTCGCTTACCATAAGAGCGTCACCACCTGAAAGAAGCACGTCTCTAACCTGCGGAGTCTTTGCAATATACTCAATTGCCCTGTCAATTCTCTCAATTGCGCTCTCACCATCTTTCTGGCCTGCAAAACGTCTTCTTGTACAGTGACGGCAGTACATAGAGCACATGTCGGTGATAAGAAGAAGAACGCGATCAGGATACCTGTGGGTCAAACCTGGAACTGGAGAATCCTCATCCTCATGTAGAGGATCCAAAAGGTCTGCAGGAGACTGGTAAGTCTCTTTACCTGTAGGAACAGCCTGTTTTCTTACAGGACACTCAGGATTGTTAGGGTCAATCAAACTTACATAGTAAGGGGTGATTGCCATTCTCAAAGTCTGAAGAGTCTTCTTAACACCCTCCTCCTCCTCTGGAGTAAGAGAAACATATTTCTTCAAATCCTCAAGAGTCTCAATTCTATTTTTTACCTGCCATTTCCAATCGTTCCACTGCTCATCAGTAACATTTGGAAACAACTCAAATCTTCTTGATGCCATATCTGTTTGTTGAATAGTTTTAAAATTAAGCGTAAAGTTCAGTAAAGATTTTTCTCAAAGCCTCACACTCTCTCAACTCCTGTAGAGTAAACTCTGCGTGCCCTTTAGTATAACCGTTACCGATAATCATATTAACATCTGAGCCAATACCCTCTGCACCTAGAGCAGCCTTAGTAAAGCTTGTAGCCATAGAGAAGAAGTAAACAACACCGTCATCTTTTGTACAAAGAACAGCTGTCATCTCCTGATCAGGAACGTTTACACAGTTAATAGTAACGTCAGCCATCTTACCGTCAGTAAGTTTTGAAACAAGCTCATTAACCTGAACTGGAGTCATACCGCCAATGCTCTCTACAATGTCACAGAATCCAAGATCCTTGATACGCTGAGTACTTCTCTGTGAGTTGGTCAAACCAATAACTTTACCTGTTACACCTACACGTTTCTTAGCCTCGTAGCAGCAAAGCATACCTGATTTTCCACCAGCACCAAGAATAACTACGTTCTGGCCATACTGGCAAAGTTTTGCAGTCTGTGCTGGAGCACCTGCAACGTCAAGGGCAGACAATGCAAGTTTCTCAGGAAGGTCAGCAGGAATTTTTGCATAGATACCGCTCTCAAACAGAATAGCTTTACCTTTAATGTCAACCTGGTCTACATCTGCACGGATCTCAAGAATTTCATCAATTCTAAGTGGAGTAAGTGACAAAGAAACCAAAGTTGCAATACGGTCACCCTCTTTAAGGTCAATTTTACCTTTAAGAGCATCACCAATTTTCTCAACTTTACCAAGCAACATACCACCAGAACCGGTACGGCGGTTACGGTGTTTGCCCTGCAACTCTACGTTAAGGAAAATCTCTTTCTTAACCTCCTCAAGTATCTGAGCCTCAGTAGCACCCTCACCTGCCTGCTGTTTTGCATAGTTGTGGATATCAGTGAAAGAAGCTGAGTCAATATTAAGTGTCTGAACGTCAATCAAGATCTCATTATCATAGATCTCGTCCATGTTGTTGTCAATTTTGTTGGCTGGCTGTGGAAGAACACCAACTGGTTCAATCACGCGGTGAACGCCGTATTTATTACCTTTTTTCATTTTGTTTGTATTTAAAATTATTTATTTCTTGGTTTCAAACCCAAAATCTCGCGAGCCTCAGCAGAGGTTGCAACCTCTCTGCCCAACTCTTTGGCCATACGTACTACTTTGGCAACCATTTCGCCGTTTGATTTTGCAAGGACACCTTTCTCTATATATATACTGTCCTCGAAACCAACTCGTACATTACCGCCCATTGCTATTGCGGCAGCAGCCAGATTGAACTGGTGTCTGCCGATACCTGTAGCAGTCCATGTTGAACCTGCAGGAATTGAATTTACCAACCAGCAAAGGTTCTGTACAGTTGCAGGAGTACAGCCAGGTACGCCAAGCACAAAGTTGAACTGCATAGGAGCGCCAGGAACCTGACCTTTCTTGGCCATATTGAGGATAGTGTCAAGGTGACCCATCTCAAAGCACTCATACTCAGGTTTGATATTGTTCTCAAGCATTCTCTTGCCGAATGCCCTCATAATTGGCATTGTATTCTCAAACACATCATCACCAAAGTTGCAGGTTCCGCAATCAAGTGTAGCCATCTCCGGGAACAGTTCAGTAGGCTGGAGACGCTCCTCTGCAGACATACCTACTGCACCACCGGTTGAAGGGATAAGGATAACATCAGGACACTCCTTGTAGATTGCATCAATGCACTCTTTGAAACGTGCTTTACTCTGGGTTGGAGTACCGTCATCCTCCCTTACATGAAGGTGAACAATAGCTGCACCTGCCTCAACTGCTGATTTGGCCTCCCTTACAATCTCCTCTACTGTATAAGGAACTGCAGGGTTCTGCTCTTTGGTTACCTCAGCACCGCAAATTGCGGCTGTAATAATAAGTTTAGACATATCTTGTTGTTTTTTATTTCTTTCTTTGGCATTTAACAGGAACTACGCATGTACCGCTTGCTTTACATACAAGGATTGGCTCCTCGAGCACGTCTGCAGCCGAATCCGAGATATCAGGACGAGGTACGATAACTTTCTTTGCCTCAAAAACCATCTTTCTTGAAGAGTTGCCTGTTGATACAATCTCACCTGTAGCCTCAATATAATCACCGGCATATACTGGAGCCATGAACTCTACGCTGTCATAAGCTTTAAACAGACCCTCATCACCGTCATTGATGATAAGAAGCTCAGTTGCTACATCTCCGAAGAGATTCAACATTCTTGCACCATCTACAAGATTTCCACCATAATGAGCATCATGACAGCTCATTCTAACTCTAATCAAAGCTTTTTTAGTCATAGTCAAAAATTTTAAATGTTTATTTTGAGTAAATATAGTCAACGAAAATTGCAGGGGTGTGAACCTGCTCAGGAGCAATCTCGCCTGTCTTTACAACCTTCTCAGCTTCTACAATCACAAGGTCTGCCGCTGTAGCCATAAGAGGATTGAAGTTCTGTGTTGTACCTACATATACAAGATTACCGTCCTCATCAGACAATGTAGCACCCAAAAGTGCTATATCAGCTTTCAAAGGTTTCTCCAAAAGATACTCTTTGCCGTCAACAACAACAGTCTGTTTTCCTTCTGCAACAACTGTACCCATACCTGTAGTGGTAAGGACACCGCCCAATCCGGCACCTGCTGCCCTTACTCTCTCTGCAAGGGTACCCTGTGGACTGAACTCAATCTCAAGTTCACCTGAGTTCATCTGCTCGCTGGTATTTGGATTTGTACCAATGTGCGAAACAATAACTTTTTTAACTTGCTTGTTGGTGATAAGCTTTCCATGGGCAACATCAGCATAAGCGGTATCGTTACAAATCAGGGTAAGATCCTTCACACCACTTTTAGCCAATTCATCAAGAATTGCAATTGGACTACCGGCAGCCAAAAAACCGCCAACCATAACTGTCATGCCATCCTTAACCTTAGAAACGGCATCCTGCAAAGAAATTCTTTTGTTCATTATAATTTTTAAATTAAAATTTTGTCCAAAAAACCGCATTTCAGTACAGCATGTACTAATAGCAAGGCAAAATTAAGAAAATTATGCGTGATTTCAAACAAGAATCTTACTATATTTTAAGAAAAAATTGAAATTTAAATTTAAATAATTGAAGTATTGTTAGTACATTTGTGTTTGTCAAAATTATAATTAAATAGGGAAAAACTATGAAAAATCTTATTGCCAGCCTATTACAAACCCAGACTATACCGGCGGATTCACTCAAGGAACCCGCTGCAGTACTGGACCAGACAATTAAAACTATCATCCAAACACCTGTAGACCAGTTAATTTCATCAACTCTGGATTATGGAATCAATTTTGGATTGAAAATACTTGCTGCAATAGTCATATACATTGTTGGGGCATGGCTCATCAGAAAAATAAAAAGGCTCATCGGGAAGATATGCCAGAGGAGGAATCTTGATGCATCACTCACCTCATTCCTGCTCAGCTTCACAAGCATATCACTATCAATACTCCTCATTGTCACAACAATCAGCGTGCTTGGAGTGGATACGACATCCTTTGTGGCCCTGCTCGCCGGCTCCGGTGTGGCAATAGGTATGGCATTGAGCGGCACTCTGCAAAATTTCTCGGGAGGAATAATGATTCTTGTATTCAAACCGTTTAAAGTTGGTGACTACATTGAAGCTCAGGGATATAGTGGAACAGTAACTTCTATTGAAATTACTGCAACCCACATCAATACTCCCGACAACAAGAAGATCATTCTTCCAAACGGAGCACTGTCAAACGGAACCATAAACAACTATTCCACAACAGGAATCAGACGCTGCAACTGGGATATGTCAGTACCTTACGGCACAGACCTTGAGCTGGCCAAAAGTACAGGACTTGCAATAATCAAGGCCCACAAGGCCGTTGTAAACGATCCTGCCGAGCCTCATGTATATCTCACAGAATTTGGAACAGGATATGTGACCCTTTCTTTCAGATGCTGGGTAAAGGTTGATGACTATTGGGATCTCTTTTTTGACATAAACGAGCAGATATACAAAGAGTTCCCTAAAAACGGCCTGTATGCGCCTGTTCCCAAAATGGATATTACAGTAAAGAATTCGTAAACTATCATATACACTATGGAATACACAAAACTAATTGTAGAGAAACAGGATGCCGTGTGCATTGTAAAAATCAACAATCCACAGGCAATGAACGCCTTGAATTCAACTGTTCTTGGCGAATTGGATGCTGCATTTTCAGAAATTGGTAAAGATGCAGATGTAAAGGCCGTTATCATCACCGGTGAAGGACGCGCATTTGTTGCAGGTGCAGACATTTCTCAAATGAGTACAATGAGTGCAGCTGAAGGCAAGGCATTTGGAGAGCAGGGTGCTGCCGTGTTCAGAAAAATTGAACAGCTTCCTGTTCCTGTAATTGCAGCTGTAAACGGATTTGCATTGGGCGGAGGTTGCGAGCTTGCAATGGCATGCGATATAAGAATAGCATCAGTAAAGGCAAAATTCGGCCAGCCAGAGGTAGGCTTGGGTATCACTCCAGGATTCTCCGGGACACAGAGACTTCCAAGAATTGTAGGGATGGGTATTGCCAAAGAGCTTATCTACACAGCTGACATCATTGATGCCGCTGAAGCATACAGAATTGGACTTGTAAACAAACTTGCAGAGCCTGAAACTCTTATGGAGGAGGCCCTGAAGATGGCAAACAAGATTGCTTCAAAGGCCCCTATCGCAGTAAGATACAGCAAAGAGGCCATAAATACAGGTATCCAGACAGATATGGATTCAGCCATTGCAATAGAGGCAAACCTCTTCGGTTTATGCTTTGCAAGTGAAGACCAGAAAGAGGGAATGGCAGCATTCCTCAAAAAAGAGGCCCCTCAATTCAAGAACAGATAACAAGCCCCTCCTATTCAAGGGACACACTAAAAACTATATAATTTAAATTTTAAAGAACTATGAAAGTAGCAGTAGTAGGTAACGGAACAATGGGTAACGGTATTGCCCAGACATTTGCGGTAGCAGGTCACGATGTAATCATCAAAGGCCGCTCAGACGCTTCTTTGGCAAAAGCTCACGCTTCAATTGAGAAGAGCTTGGCCAAAATGGTAGAGAAAGGTAAAATGGAGGCAGCTGACAGAGATGCAACATTGGCAAGAATCAAAGACACAAAAGTATATGAGGATCTTGCAGATGTAGATCTTGTTGTAGAGGTTGTTGCTGAGGATATGGCAATTAAAGAGGAGATTTTCAAAACTTTGGACCAGATCTGCAAACCTGAGGCTATCTTGGCTACCAACACATCTTCTTTATCAATTACACAGGTTGCTTCTTACACAAACCGTCCTGAAAGAGTTATCGGAATGCACTTCTTCAACCCTGTACCAATGATGAAGCTTGTAGAGGTTATCAAAGGCCAGCTTACTTCAGACGAGGTACACGCTTCAATCGTTGAACTTTCAAAACAGATTGGCAAAACTCCTGTAACTGTAAATGAGGCTCCCGGTTTTGTTGTTAACAGAATCCTTATCCCTATGGTTAACGAGGGTATCGGCATTTTGGCTGACGGCGTTGCCACAAAAGAGGAGATTGACGAGGCTATGAAACTTGGCGCAAACCACCCTATGGGTCCATTGGCTCTTGCAGACCTAATTGGTTTGGACGTATGTCTTGCAATCATGGAGGTTCTTTACAACGAGTTCGGTGACAGCAAATACAGGCCTCACCCACTTCTTAGAAAGATGGTTAGAGCAAAATTGCTTGGTAGAAAAACCGGCGTAGGTTTTTACGACTACAGAAAATAAGACAAAACTGAACAAGTTATACAAACATGGGGCCGGTTTATCCGGCCTCATTTGCTTCCCGACAGACCACTCCCAGTTCGCCTCCCCCAGGGACAAATCCGTCCCTAAATGTTCCCCAACTGAAATGATGGCAGGAGAATGGGGAAATTACTTACTTGAGTCCCCTATCACTTACAACAGGATTTGCATAGATTGAAAGGAAAATATGCTCCAATTCTGCCTTGTCTGCATCTGCATCCACCAGTTTGTTCTCCATATATGTGATGAAAGCCTCCTTCTCCTGTGCTGAATACATTGATGCGTATTCATTTGAGGAATTGAGAATATCATAGGCAATATAGTTGTTCTTCCAGAGCTTGTATGCAGATATGATCTTGCGGTCCATTGCAAGACCAAGCGCCTTGAACCTTTCATTCTTGTCCAATCCGGCTGCAGAGTGTATCTCTTCAGCTGTAAGAGGCTCATTGAATGAGATGTGTATGTTCCCCTTAAACTGCATAATACCGGTAAGGATACTCTTGAGGTCTTCCCCTTCTGCCTTCACATACTTTTGCCTTCGGGATACATAAAGCTCAATTGCCTTATAAATATCACATGGCTCATACTCGTATGAAATTGATGTAGGGAGGATAGACAGCTCTGTAAAATCCTTTATGAAATCACCGCTGCCGCTCATATCAAACATTTTGAGCAATCCCTGCTCAGTGACATCAAGACCATCTTTTGTCCTTCCATTCCTCTGTGCAATCCAAACCGAACTTATCTGATTGGCAACATTGTGCCTGATATACTCAGAAAGCACTTTTGAAGTGGTATAAACTTCCCTCGGGTTGGAACTCCTTATAACCTTAATCATTTTGTTTGATCTTGTGATATCCTCAATAAATGAAGAAGTTATAAGATTGTCTCCCACAGCAATCTCCGTAGTGGCAACACCATGTTTGTAAAGAATAAGCTGAATAATTGCAGGATCCAGAACGATATCCCTGTGATTTGAAACTATCAGATGTCTTTTGCCACCCTTAAAATGCTCCAATCCCTTAAAAGTCACCTCTTTGGCAGTACCTTTAAGAACACGGTCCACTATCTGGGACATCACCTTCTCCTGAAAATCATCTTTTGTATAACAGGAGAGAAGAAGCGTCTTGAACAGATTCTCATCCTGACCAGGAAAAATATACTGGGAAACTCCGGAAAAATTGGGATTGGCAACGATTCTCTCCAATGCCGGATGAACCTCAGAATCATTATACGGCCTTATATTATCAAATTTGGCAAAATTCATATTTAGTATAGTTTAGGTATAGTGAATTGCAAAGTTAAACCAAAAAAAAACAAAAAGCAATTATAGTATATCTCTCTTAATGCACAGGTACTGCGCTACAAGCAATGCAATATACAGCACCAAAAGGAGCATGATGCCGCCAAGAGCCCCCACAGTTAGGGCAACATAGAGGAGATACAAAAAATGGGCTGAAACAAATGCAACTACACTGCAAGAGACAAGATAGAGCCACTTGAAATTCTTTGCAACACTAAAGAAAAGTGCTGCAGACGCAAATGCAAAAGGAATGAATATGAAGAAATTCTCACCAAAAGCCACAAGTAGCACCAGAGAAAGGAGACCGGCAACAATTTCTACGGCAAGCAGGAGGCTCCATGCATAAGGCTTGTATTTTTTCTCCTGAAATCTTGTAAAAAGAATTATCAACAGTGCAAAAACAAATATTGAACACAAGGCAATAAGATTGTCATAATGAAGATATTTCAGTTCAATGAAACTGTATTCAAGCTCCTGCATATCTGCTGCAACCCAAACTGCAGCAGTTGTTGCCACAAATGCCGCAACCATAAATAAAATGAGATGCACAACTGCCCTAAAAATCTCCCTGAATGGAATCATCTTGTATTTGACATACAAGAACAGGACAAAAGCAAACAGCGCATAAAAACACAGATTAAGTATAAAATATCCGGCTTTTGAAAAAGCAAACAATCCAAGCAACGGCAAGGCAAAAAATACAATATCCTTCTCCCCCTTCAATGCATTTGAGCCAGAATACTCTTCATTTGTAAGATATTCCGCAAGGAGAGGTTCCAGCTGGTCTCCATAATGCTGTACAGACCTGAGTGAGATATTTGAGAAATTGTCCTTGTCTGTATGATAATAATGGAGATTGTCTATAACGGCAAGATTAATCCCTGGGATTGAGTCCTTAACCACAGAAAAATCAGTATCATTCGGCAAATAACGGTACACCGCACTTGTCAATGATAATCCCGACGGATTCTTTGCATGGGCATACAGCTGCATTATCTTCTCATTGCCGGGAGAAGTCTCAAACAGCAATGCAGGCCCCTTCACCCCTCTTGCCTCCACATTTATAACAAAATTCACATCTTCAAACACCTCCTGATTTTGCGCAAATGCACTCCGCATGCCGTCCAAATTATGCTCCTCAGCATCCGTAAACAGCACTTTTATCCCCTGTTTCCACTCTCTACGATATTTCATGGCCTGATTTACAAGCTCCAGAATTGTCCCTACCCCATATCCGTCATCTGCCGCTCCGTATGAAAACACAGTATCCTTCCCCACTATCTGCCTGTATCTGGAATCATAATGTGCTATTAGCAAAACATAACTTGCCAAAGAATCCCCATTGTCGGGAAGAAGATTCTTTTCCGGTTCAAATACTGAATAAATGTTTGTATAAGAAAATTTACCGCCAATTTTACTTGGAATAGTATCATACTCAAGCATTTGAGTGTTTCCACCCATCTGTATGAGCCTGTAAAAGAGAAAATTTCCCAGAACTTTTCTCTCTTTTGGGTGTTGTATAGAGTGTGGGGACTTGCTAATGACCCTTATATCGTCAGAAACTCTATATGCAGAGAACTCAGAAGAGTTCCTGTCATTTGGCTTGTAATAAGGGAAAACGGCAAAAGCAGCCGCAACAGCAAATGCCACACAGATGTAAAAAGCCAGTGATTTATATAAACTCAGTTTTTTCATCTCTACAAAGATAATAAATAATTGTTAAACAGACATGTATAAAACAGCTTCACCTTACGTAAAAGAACTCCTCAAATGTGGAATAAAATGGAATCCATTCTCTGCAGAGCCGTTCAGACGGGCTGTAGAGGAGAACAAAATGATATTCATACACATTGGCAACATATCCAATATTGAGAAGAGAAATGCAGCATACGCGCTGTTCAATACCCCAGGGACAATTGAGATACTCAACAATGACTTTATCCCGATAATCCTTGATACAGAAGATGTTCCAGAGGCATACCTCATTGGTATGGACCTTCTCCTGATAAATGAGAAAAAGATTTCCGAGCACATAAACATATTTTCACTTCCTGGGGCAAAACCGGTAATATCATTTTCAAGCCTTGATGTGGAGGACTTCAAGCATATATCAAGCAACCTTCTCAAATCATTTGCCCATCAAAGGGAAAAGCTTGAGCTGGCAAGCTCATATCTTACAAAAAGATTGGAATCATCAGGGATAGTAAAAACAAAAGAGCCAAAGAAAAACATATCTTCAAAGTTGTTGCATTCTTACATAAGAAGCTGGTCTACAAGATTTTTGGACAAAGAGAACAAAATGCAGAGGAGCCCATATACACTCAGTCCCAGGAATCTGCACTTCATATTGGAATATGCGTGGGAATTCAAGATGGAACAATATCTCAAATATATAGATGAAACCCTTACACATGTGTATTACTCCCCTATGTTCGATCCTATAGATGGAGGAATATTCCGTCAGGCAGGAGACTACACATTCAAAAATCCATCTTACGAAAAAAACATATATGAAAATGCAAATGCCATCCTCGTTCTGTCGGCCGCTTACAAATATTTCAAGAAGAGGATATACAAGGAGGCTGCCGAGAGGATAATAGGATTTCTGGAATGTGAAATGAAGTATAGGGAAAAGGGATATATAACATATATTACTCTTAGCAGAAATACCTCAGAATCCACATATTACAAATATTCACTTAAAGAATTGGAGAAGGTATTTCCAAGCAGATGGAAAAATGTTGCTTCCGCTTTGGGAATGGACATTACCCAGGATAAGGAAAGGTATCAGATCATATCAAATACCAAAGATTACTGGAGTATAATTTATCAGGAACTTGAAATACTGAAAAGAATAAGGATGACACGCCATAAAGAGGTAATATACGACAAAAGAGTAATGACAGGTTACAATTGTAGAACAGCTATAGCATTCTGTTTTATGGCACAAGTGTCACAAAAGGGGCAAAAAGAGGAGTATCTGAGAATGGCACGGTGGATTATGGAGAAGATAATGTGCAGATGCAGGAACGGAAGAACCAAGTTATACAAATACATTACATCATCGTATGTAGAATACTCCAATTCAGACCTTTATGATTACTCCTTATTCCTTAATTGCCTGCTCAGATATTATATTGTAACAAAGGATGAACTATATTGGAACTTGGCAAAAGAATATGCCGGATACATATTTTTCAACCATTACCAGCCTGTAAACGGAATGTTCAGCAAGACTGCCAAAAATGAGTACAAATCACCGGTAAAAAGGGCACCTGTAATAGACTACAACACCCTATCTTCAAATTCAATAATGGCAGACAACCTGCTTCTGCTGCATAAGATATCCAACGGCAACAAATTATGTATGGATATATTCAAACAACAGATATACAACATTGAGCCACAACTAATTGGAAGTGGTCCATTTATGACAGGATGGGGTATGCAGGTACTCAATTACCTTAAGATTGAAGAGCCGTCATCCACGGAAAAGAAGTGAACTGTCTCCATAACTCAGAAAACGGAACCCGTTATCCATTGCATATTTGTAAACATCTTTCCACTTTTCGCCACCTATAAAGGCAGAAATAAGGAGAAGAAGTGTACTTTGCGGCTGATGGAAGTTGGTTACAAGTACATCTACAACCCTGAATTTATATGAAGGGACTATAATAATACCCGTTCTGGCCACGAGTTTCTCAATTTTATTTGCTTTAAGGTAGCCTACAATTGCCCCTATAGACTCCTTCATGGTATATGGGTACTCTTTCCTGTATGGCTCCCATTGCTCTACGGCGCCAGGTTTACCATTCTCAATACACTGTACACCAACAAAATACAAAGACTCCAAAGTCCTTGTAGATGTGGTTCCTACTGCAATCACCTTCTGTCCTTGCTTCAAGGAACACAATTTCTCCAGAAATTCAAGGGAAACCTCAAAAGGTTCCGTATGCATCTTATGGTCCGAGATAAATTCACTCTTTACAGGGACAAATGTTCCTGCACCTACATGCAGACACACATTTTCCCTCACAATCCCCTTATTATCAACCTCCTGCAACACATTATCAGTAAAATGGAGCCCCGCTGTAGGTGCTGCAACAGAGCCTTTTATTCTGGCATATAAGGTCTGATATCTCTCATAATCAAGTTCCTCTGTATCCCTGTTGAGGTATGGAGGTATAGGGATACGGCCACAAATGTCAAGCACTTCTGAAAAAGAGTGGCCGGAATCCCATAAAAACTTAACAATAGAGCCGTTATTGTCCCCTTTGGAAACCAGTTCTGCCCTCAAATTGAGCCTGGAAGCATCACTCGAAGTGTCATCACATATAAGTTTTACCTCTCCAGATTTCCATTTTCTTGCATTTCCTATCACAACATTCCAACTGCAGCACTCACAACAGGCAAAAGAAACGGCATAATCTGCCGGATTTACAGGTTCCAGACAAAAAATCTCTATTACAGCACCGGTATCTTTACGGAAAAACAGCCTTGCAGGGACAACTTTAGTATTATTGAATACCATCAGTGATCCCGATGGCAGATAAGAGGGGAGTGCCGTAAAAACACTCTGGTTTATCATACCATTATTATATATAAGAAGCTTTGAAGAATCCCTTTTCTCCAAAGGATATCTGGCAATCCTCTCCTGAGGCAAATTATAGGAAAAATCCTGAATCTTAATTTTAGGCTCCACAATCGATTATTTTGTGCAAAGGTATATAAATGTACCTCAAAGAAAAAATAATTGAAATTTACATTTTTGTTTACTTTTGTAAATTACATCTTTAAACCCCGTAAATACATATCTGTAAACTACAGGGTGTTTAAAATCTGGGGATGTCATTTTTGTAAAAAGTGCGGGAACACTATTTTTAAAAACAATTGCATCTAACTTTTATACTCCTTTAAATCAGTTTGTTATGAGATTTTATTAAAGTTATGGTCAAACGAAATTTTGTCGTTTTCCTCGAAAAATGGCGGTTTTGAGTGCTTTTTGCCCGTTTTATAACCCTTACTTATCTATAACCCAGTGTTTTACAATATGTCACTTATTCCATGGCTTTAATTTATTGGCAAATCACTGAAAAGTATGTTGGATGGTATTGTAAGTTATTTTTGTAACCAAGAGGCACAAAAGTAAACTTTTTATCAAAGTTGCATTTTGTAAAATATTTTGCTTACATTTGTACCTGTTAAGTTTTACATTTATGAATAACCGTTTACAGCAATTTTTGGAGCTTGAAAACATCACTCCGGCACGCCTTGCAGACACCATTGGTGTACAGCGTTCCGGACTCTCCCATATTTTGTCGGGAAGAAACAAACCGAGTTATGAATTCATAACCCGGCTCCTTGCCAAATTTCCCCATATAAATTCCGATTGGCTTCTGATGGGAAAAGGGAAACCTTATAAAGATCCGCAAGGGGAATTTTTTTCCGGCTCTCCCCTCCCTTCTTCAAAAAATGGAAATTCTGCGAACGGAAAAAATAATCAGTACACCAATATACCGTATAATGGTTTACCGTATAATGGTGTACAATATAATGGTATATCTAATACTACCATACAATCGGATGGTTTACAGTTTGAGGATTCACCTATTTTAGACACTCTTGAGGAGTTTTTTCCAGAATCAGCAAACGGAGCATATAGCCAAAACAACATAGATAGCATTGACACAGAGAGAGTTACAGAGGATTTTACCGCTTCTCAACCCTCTGAGAATTGCGTAAAACAGCAAAACAAGCCGTCTGATGGCAAAAAAAAGAGGATAAAAAGGGTTATTGTGTTC
>SUYX01000040.1 GCA_015060225.1 Bacteroidales bacterium
CCTCTTCCCATCCCGAACAGAGAAGTTAAGCCCGTTAGCGCCGATGGTACTGCTATACCAAGTGGGAGAGTAGGTAGCCGCCAACTTTGAGGACCTTCAATCAGAGATGATTGGAGGTCTTTTTTTTTGTACCGTTGATAATCAGTTGTTTGTACAAAGAGACGACGTCACTGTGAATAAAAAGCAATCCTGCATCATATTAACACTATAATGATGCAGGATTGCTTTATTTTTATTTGACTTCCTCAAAATATTCTACTCCCAGTCCGCATCCTGGACATACCCAGGTTGAACCTAATTTGTCAAATGGAGTTCCTGGAGGAATGCCTCCGTCGGGATCGCCAATGGATTCATCATATATCCATCCACAGGCTTTGCATTCATATTTTTTCATGGCTTTGAATTTTGGTTTAACAACTCAGTGTATCACTTCTGTATGTGATTCTCTGCTCTTGTTAAACGCATATTCTCTTCCATTTGTTTAAACGATCTCTCCGAAATATGCGATAGTTTGAACTTTTCAAATATATATTTGACCGCCAATGGAGATGGATGCAACATGTCTTCTGCGTAAAACCTGTAGTCTCTCAATTCATCCATCATTATCTCGTATGATGGGAAATAACTGCAGTGCATATTTTCGCCAATGACTTTTTCAATACCCATTAAAAGAGTTGATTTACTTATCTGGTTCCCATGTGCACCATCTTTGAAATGTCTGATTGGACTTACTGTAAATATAATATGTTTGTTTGGGAACATCTTTGCTACAGATGATAGAATCTCTGCTGTTTCATCCGGAGTGAGCAGTTTCCTGGTAAACTCCCTTGCCAACCTTTTATGGCAGTTTGAGACAATCTTCCCGTCTCCGTTGTTTACAAATACCCATGCTGTACCAAGGGTTATAATAAGGAAATCTGTCTCCTTAAGCAGTTGGTGAGCTTTTTGAAGACACGCATTGGCATTATTCAGAAAATCTTTCTCACTTAAGCGTGCAAAGGAGCTGTGATGATAAAAACTGGCATACTTTTTTGCAGCACAAGCATCTGTAGCATTGGTATGTATAACCTCATTGGGAGTAAAAGGCCTGTTCTCCACCATTCTTGCAAGTGAGGAGTGTATTGAGGCAGGATTATACAATGTTCCAAAAGGGTTTACTGAAACATCAAATCTGTAATCCTGCAGCAGTTTGCCTATTTCGGTTGTAAAACAGGAGCCCAACATCATAATTTTGCTGCTGTAATCCAATTTTGCCGCTTGCGGCTTTATGTCCACCTCTGTCCTGAATCTGAAACTTTCCATCTCTAATCCTTTTTCCCCCACTCCAAGGCGGCCTTTATATTATTGAGTCCACCTCTGAGTATGGGTGAGTTCTTGAATAATTTTTTAAAATCTGCCTCTTCAAGCATCATCCACCAATCTTTTCCTCTTCCCGACAACAATTCATAGTTGCTTCTGAATTCCATCCACCCCTCCTTATTTGCACTGTTCCAAGGGCAGGCATCAAGGCAATTGTCACATCCGAAGAATTTATCCGTAAATGCAGGAATATCTCCATTTCTGATACTCTCCGCAAGATTCCTGTTTTCAATGGAATGGTATGATATGCATAATCTGGCGTTGGTTGCAAATGGCCTTTCAAGTGCTCCCGTTGGGCAATTATCCAAGCATCTGGTACAGTTTCCGCAATCCCCTGTGTTCTGACTTCGTTTCTGCGGTTCTGCTTCAGATGTCTGTGGAAGTTCAAGATTGCAGATGATTATCCCAATAAGATTCTTTATTCCGCAACTTCTGCTTATTAGAAAATTGTTTTTGCCTATCCAGCCCAAACAAGCCCTTACACCCCATTCTCTCTCCAAAATGGGGGCAGAATCTGTAAATGCCCTCCCTTCAAATTCCGGAACCTTCTCCTTTAATATTTCCATCAAGTTGAAAAGTTTCCCTTTTATAACTGTGTGGTAATCTTCACCAAGGGCATATTGGGCTATGCCGGATACGGGAGCCAGGTTGGATGGAAGAGAGTAAGGGGCCAGAAAAACCAGTACAGAGCGTGCTCCAGGAACCAGAAGTGAAGGGTTGAACCGTTTTTCAAGATTCCTTTTAAGGTAATCCATTGATGCAAAGTTTCCCCGTTGCAATGCTGCCAGGTAATGGCCTTGTAGCTGATGTGATATTTTCCCGGCTGCAGCACACCCGAAATCTGCAAATCCATTCATCGCAGCCCACTCTTTTATAAACCCATATATTTCAACCGAGCATACTGACATAATACAAAAATAAAGTTTTTACCAATAAACTCTTAAAAAAAAAGAATCATAATACTAATTTTATTACATTTGTATAGGAAAAAAACATAGTAACCCTTTATATCAGAAATGAAAAGAATATTGGTGCTCGGTGCAGGTGGCCAGATAGGTACGGAGCTGGTTCCTCACCTTCAGAACCTGTATGGTTCAGACAATGTAATTGCAGCGGATCTCAAGCCGGAAGTCGTTGAGAAATTGGGACGTACATCCCGTGCTGTGATGCTGAATGCCCTTGACATAGAGTCTTATGCCAAACTTCTTAAAAGCGAAAAGATAGATTCAATATACAATCTGGTTGCACTCCTTTCTGCAACAGGAGAAAAGAATCCGCAACTTGCCTGGAGCCTGAATATGGGAGCCCTTCTCAATTCCCTTAATCTTGCAAAGGATTTTAACTGTGCAGTATTTACCCCGAGTTCAATTGGAGCATTTGGAGAGAATACACCTCACTACAAGACACCACAGGATACTGTAATGAGGCCAAATACCATATATGGCGTGTGTAAAGTTACTGGTGAGCTTTTGAGTGATTATTACCATACCAGGTTTGGTGTAGATGCAAGAAGTGTAAGATTCCCTGGAATTATCTCCAATGGAGCACTCCCGGGTGGAGGGACAACTGATTATGCCGTGGAGGTATTTTATGAGGTGGCAAAACATGGCAGATATACCTGTGAGGTGCCAAAAGACACATATATGGATATGCTGTATATGCCTGATGCACTTCAAGCTACAACCCAGCTGATGGAGGCTGACCCTTCAAAGCTTGTGCATAGGAACAGTTTCAATGTAACCTCCATGAGTTTTACCCCTGAGGAATTGTTTACAGCTATAAAGAAACGTGTCCCTTCATTTACATGGGATTACAATGTAGATCCTGTAAAGGCACAGATCTCTGCATCTTGGCCTGATTGTCTTGACGACACTTGTGCACGACAAGAATGGGGCTGGAATCCTAAATGGGGTATAGATGAAATGATAGATGACATGCTTGCTGCATGCCGCAAGAAAGTGGAAAAAGGAGAGTATTAAAAAATAAGATAAGGAGGAGCAATCCTCCTTATTCTTTATATGAACATCCCTACCATTGCAGCTGACATTAGTGCAACAAGGGCAGATGCAATGAAAGATTTGAATCCGTATTCGGAGAGTATATGTTTCTTGTTTGGGGCCATACCTCCAACACCGCCTATCAATATTCCCACAGAGGCAAAATTTGCAAACCCACATAGTACATAAGTTGCCATAACAACAGATTTTGAAGAGACGAAAGCCCCTTCCCTTATCATGTCAGAAAGGCTCTGGTACCCTACGAACTCTGTGAGAATCAATTTCTCTCCCAGGAGCTGTCCAACAAGTCCTATATCTTCACCAGGAACTCCAATAAGCCATATAATAGGATAAAAGACAATGGCAAGAATTCTTTCAAGCGAGAGTCCTACAAGCCCAAGAATCTCATTTGCTCCGGCAATCAGGGCATAAAATACCAACAGCATAGCTGCAACGTTGGCTGCAAGCTTCAATCCCTCTGTAGTACCGTTTGATATGGCATCCAGAACATTCTTGCCCAGCCTCTCCTTTGTCACCTCAAGGGTGTTGTCAATGGCTTCTGTCTGAGGAACCATAATTTTTGAGAGGGCAATGGCTCCAGGTGCTGCCATAACAGAAGCAGAGAGCAGATGTTTTGCAAATTCAATCTCCATAACCCTGTCCCCTCCGCCAAGCATTGCAATGTAGGCGGCCATAACACCTCCGGCCATTGTAGCCATACCGCATGTCATGATAAGCATAAGTTCACTTCTTGTCATTTTTGGTATATACTCCTTTACCATAAGAGGAGCCTCAGTCTGGCCAAGAAAAATGTTTCCGGCACAGCTCAGGGATTCTGCTCCCGACAATCGCATGAATTTTGTAAAGACCCACCCCATTCCATAAACCACCTTCTGCATGATGCCCAGGTAGAAGAACAGGCTCATTAGAGCTGAGAAAAATACAATTGTAGGCAATATCTGGAACACAAATACGAATCCGAATTTTGAAGTATCCATCAATCCTCCGAACAGGAAATTTGATCCTGCTTTTGTCCATCCCAAAACAGCTACAAACCCCTGTCCCAACACCTCAAAAACGGTCTGGACAGCCGGGAATGCAAGAACAGATACAGCAATTGCAAGCTGGAGGAAGAGGGCTTTCCCAACTGTCCCCCAGTCAATACCCTTTTTATTGGAACTGAAACACCAGCATACAAAAACTATTGCTGCCATACCCAGGAGCCCTTTAAGGATGTGACCAATGGAGAAGCTGATACTCTTTTCAAGAAGGATATCTTTATATGGGTTTGCAAGAATACTTTCCTGTGCTCCGGCATATGTGGATGCAAGAAGAACTAAAATAAAAGCTGCCGGTAATATTTTTCTCATATTGTAAATTTTATTCCTCTTTATTCAAATTTTCTATGGCTTTCTTTATTTGGGCTGCCCTCTCATAATCTTCGCATGCAATAGCATTGTCCAGTTCTTCCTTAAGTTTCTGGAGATGAATCTCCTTTTTTACAATCTTTTCAGAAACAAGATCTATGGTGGATGCGTATTTCTCCATCAGCTGTTCATCTATATAAATGGGACATGCAAACTGCTTGGCCAATATTATGCCGTCAATGAAGTTGGAGCGTTGCTTTACCTCCTTTTCCCCGTCAAACATCAGCAGTTCGCAGGCAAAAGGTGATTCCTCATCCTCTTTTACCACAACTGCTTCCAGAAGTTCAATCCTGAACTGTTGCAGGGTACTGCATAGAAGAGTGTGTATGGTGGAACCCATACCTTCCTGTTTGTTGAAATTGGAGAGGACTGCATGCATGTCGGGAGGAGACAACCTTACAGGGAGACATTTGTCCATCCCCTCCCTATAAAGAAAAAACATAAAACTCCCCCCATCTTCCGGTGATGCGGTGAGTGCTCCAATATCCAATCTGATCCTTTTCATATACTGCCACAGTTAATATCTTCTTACAAAGATAAAAAAATTACTATTTTTGTAGTTTATAGCAGCAGATATAAATATGAATTTTGAAAGAATAGCGCAAGATGCCCAGTCGCAGGCAAGATGTGGGTTGCTTTATACAGACCATGGTGTAATAGAAACACCCATTTTTATGCCTGTAGGTACGGTTGGGTCTGTAAAAGGTGTATATCACAGAGATTTGAGGGACGATATCAATGCACAAATCATTCTGGGCAACACTTATCATCTGTATCTGCGTCCAGGCCTGGATATAATAAACAGGGCCGGGGGGTTGCATAAATTCATCTCATGGGACAAGCCCATGCTTACAGACAGTGGCGGATTCCAGGTTTTCTCACTTGCAGAAAACAGGAAACTCACAGAGGAAGGGTGTACATTCCGTTCCCATATAGACGGCTCAAAACACACATTTACTCCGGAGAACAATGTGGATACCCAGAGGATGATAGGTGCAGATATAATCATGGCACTTGACGAGTGTACCCCTGGCAATGCAACCCACGCATATGCTCTCAATTCTCTAAAACTCACACAAAGATGGCTGGAGAGGTGCATAAAGAGATTTGACACTACAGAGCCGCTTTATGGGTATAACCAGTTTTTCTTCCCGATAGTGCAGGGATGTGTATATCCTGATTTGCGCAGGATGGCGGCTGAACATGCCGTTTCACTTGACAGGGACGGATATGCGATTGGAGGACTTTCAGTGGGAGAGCCTACGGAAATGATGTACCAGATGCTGGAAGTTGTAGAGCCGGTATTGCCAAAGGACAAGCCAAGGTATCTGATGGGTGTAGGGACACCTGCAAACATACTGGAGGGGATAGCAAGGGGAGTTGACATGTTTGATTGTGTGATGCCTACCCGTAACGGACGCAATGGAATGCTGTTTACATGGGAAGGAATGATAAATATAAGGAACCGCAAGTGGGCCGATGATTTCTCACCGCTCGATGAGCAGGGCACATCTTTTGTAGACAAGATATACACCAAGGCCTATTTGAGGCATCTGTTCATTTCAGGAGAGATGCTTGCTGCCCAGATAGCCAGTGAACATAACCTTGCATTTTATCTGGATGTGGTGCGTCAGGCAAGAATCCATATCAAGGCAGGCGATTTTACACAATGGAAGAATGCCGCCGTAAAGAAACTTGAGACAAAGATCTGATGAAGTATAACTTTAACATAACAACAATAGACAGGTACATTATAAGGAAGTTCATAGGTACTTACATCTTTGCAATCCTCCTTATAATAGGTATTGTAATCATCTTTGACATAAGTGAGAAGATTGACGATTTTGTTGACAAGAATGCTCCGCTCAACGAGATTGTCTTCAATTATTATGCAAACTTTGTCCCTTACTATATGAATATGTTCAGTCCCATGTTCGTATTCATAGCGGTGATATTCTTTACATCCAAACTGGCTGCAAACTCAGAGATCATTGCAATATTGGCTGGAGGCATAAGTTTCAAGAGGATGATGTATCCATATATGATTTCAGCTTGTGCAATTGCTGTATTCAGCCTTCTGCTGAATCTCTTTGTAATACCCTCGGCCAACAAGGGGCGTATAGACTTTGAGCAGAAATACATAAAGAAGAAATACGAAAATACTGGACGCAATCTCCATTACCAGATATCTCCAGGTACATTCATGTATATGGAGTCCTTCAGTACATGGAACAATACGGGATACAAGTTTACCCTTGAGAGTGTTGATGGCCATAAACTTGTCTCAAAATTGAGTGCCGAGTCTGCCCAATGGGATTCAACAGGCGGGCATTGGAAATTGAGGAACTGGCACTTGAGGAAGTATGTGGGTAATAGTGAGGTAATTACTACAGGGAGAAATATGGATACAGTTCTTGTAATTACCGTTGATGATTTCTACAGGAGGAAGAAGACTGTTGAAACATTAAGCTATCCCGCTTTGAATGAGCTTATCCAGACACAGGAAATGAGGGGAGACCAGATGGTGAAATATGCCCTTATAGAGAAACATACAAGATTTGCCCTCCCTTTTTCAGCTTTTATCCTTACCGTAATAGGAGTTTCATTGTCATCCCAGAAGAGAAGGGGCGGAATAGGTCTGAATATAGGAATAGGCATAGCGCTGAGCTTCTCGTACATCCTTTTCCTCAGATTCAGCCAGATGTTTGTACATACGGGCACTTTGCCTCCTGCTGTTGCCTTGTGGCTCCCCAATATGCTGTTTGCAATAGTGGCTGTTGCCCTATATAGGATAGCACCTAAATAGGATCAGAAGAACCTGTATTTTTCAATATCCCTGAATCCTAGGAGAAAGTCCTTTGTCTTCATCCTCTTCTTTCCTGCCATTTGGATTTCATCCAGAGACAGGACTGAGCCGTCTGCGCAATGGATATGGATGTAGGAGCGGTTGTCACTGGATATTGTGCCTGATGGCTTATCGCATGGTGATGCTTCTGCTTTTACCAATGAGCACTCAAATACTTTGAATTCAAACGTCTTCTCTCCGTCTCCCATTGCAGCTGTTGCTGCAGGATAAGGTGAGAGGCCCCTTACAAGCCTGTCTATAAGTTGGGCGCAACTTGAGCCGGGCTGGTCAGGATCTTTCATGCCCCATTTTATTCTTCCGAGTTCCTTGTTGAGTTTGGGCGCGCCGGTAATCTTTCCTTCCTGAGGCTTTGGAACAAGTACTCCAGCTTTGAGCCCTTCCACAGTTTCCACTACAAGTTCTGCCCCTATTCCCATAAGACGGTCGTACAAAGAGCCTATATTCTCCCTCTCCCCAATAGGACACTCACGTTGCATGAGGATATTGCCTGTGTCAATCTCCTTGTCTATGAGGAATGTTGTTACACCACTTTTCTTCTCTCCCTTTATTATTGCCCAATTTATTGGGGCAGCACCTCTGTATAGGGGGAGAAGCGAACCGTGCAGATTGAAGGTCCCCATAGGTGGCATTCCCCATACCACTTCCGGCAACATTCTGAATGCCACAACTATGAACATGTCTGCATCAAGTGAACGCAGTTCTTCCAGGAACTGTTCATCCTTCAGGGATACAGGCTGCATGAGCTTTACCCCTTCGGGAACAAGGTGTTCCATAGCATACTGCTTCACTGCGCTCTGGTTGAGTTTCAGTCCCCTTCCGCTGGGTTTGTCGGGAACAGTGACAACACCCACTATATTATAATTGTCCTGTACAAGTTTTTCCAATGGAGCTACGGCAAATTCCGGAGTTCCCATATATACTATCCTTGGAGATAAATTGCCCATATGAATTATGTTATCTGCGGAACAGCTTCATACATCCAAATTTGAATGCAGCTTTCCATTTTGTTTTGTTAAAAAACTTCTTGATGAAAGAGATATAAGCATCTGCGTTGAACAATGCAGAGTCCTTGGTGGATTTCCATGTAAGGAATACACCCATAGGGAAGAGAACAAAAGTGGAGATGAAAGCTCCAAGGAATGGAGTTATTGCCCCGTCATTTGCAAGCTTCTTGCCGCTTATATCAACTACCCAGTAAATTACAAAGAAGAACATGGATACAATAACGGGAGTCCCAAGACCTCCTTTCCTAATTATTGCCCCAAGAGGTGCACCAATGAAGAAGAAGATGAAACAGGCAATGGACAGGGTGAATTTCCTGAAGCTTTCCTGTATGGTTCTTCTAAGAGGGTATGCAACCTGGTTGAGTTCTGTTGGGAAATACTCAACATTTGAGATCTGAAGATCAATCTGTCCAATAGCTTTGGAAAGGGCTTCAGCCTCTTTTTCGGGATCTGTCCATTGCAGCAGGGAATCTATATCCATCATCCCCTTGTATGTCTCGGGTTTGGTGGCTACTGTAATCATCTGTCCGGTGTGGTTGAGATGTTCATTGTGGGTTGCCCTTCTTGTAAGATTGTCCAGGGTTTTGCTGTGTTTGATTTCAAGTGAGTCCCTGTCTATACGGAGTTGTGCGAGACCTTTGGTCATTACCTCATTGCCGAATTTTGACGATTCAGATTTCTGATATGCATAATTCTGGAGTGGAATTACCACCTCCTGCATGGAGAAATTGACTTTCTGCAGGGTATATGTACTGTCTTTTCTGGTACGGGTATTTGACTCTTCATAATTTGTTCCGTTGAAGAGGGTGAATGTAAGGCTGGTCTTGTCGCTGCTCATCTTTATTATGCCCGAATCTGCAACGGTAAGACTTACATTTCCCATCCCTTTGCTATGGTCATACACCATTACATTATGCATGACATTGTTCTCGTCCCTGTCAACTATTCTTAGGGTGTACCCGTCTATACCATTGTAGAATATCCCTGTAGGAATCTTTATCTCCTCTTTTGTCTTCCCGATATCATCTCTGAGAGTGTATATTTTCTCGTAGGCAACAGGGATGAGGTTGTTTGATGCAAAGAATGCACCAACGCTTATCAAGAATGAAAGGATCATAAGGGGAGAGAGGATTCTGAGCAACGGAATTCCTGCCGCTTTCATGGCCAGAAGTTCATTGTTCTCACCAAAACTACCCATTGTCATTATGGAAGCGAGCAACGTAGCCAAAGGAAGTGCCAACGGGAACAACGTGGCACTACCCCAGGCCAGAAACTCAAATATCACTCCCAAGCCCAATCCTTTGCCAACCAGTTCATCTATATAAAGCCAGAGGAACTGCATGACAAGGACAAACAACACAATGAGCAGTGTCATTATGAAGGGCCCCAAAAAGGATTTAAGTACAAAGAGATCCAGTTTCTTCAAAGCGTAAACTATTTTGTGGCTATCTCAATCAGTTTGTCGAATGCCTCTGCAAGACCTTCAGGGTTTTTTCCGCCGGCTGTTGCAAGGCCCGGTTGTCCGCCACCGCCACCATTTATAAGTTTGGCGGCCTCCCTTATGTCTTTGCCGGCATTTGCACCTTTTGCAACAAGATCATCTGTGTACATGAGGGTAAGTGTAGGCTTGCCTTCGTGTTCGGTAGCTGCCACCATTACGGTATTTGTACACTCCTGTTTTGCAAGGAAAGCGACATTCTTCACAACATCAGCAATAAATGTGCCTTTCAGTGCAAGGAGATGGTATCCGTTCTTCTCAACGGCATTCTTTATAAGGGCATCTTTGAGTGTTATTGCCCTCTCTTTCATGAATGCCTCTGCATCCTTTTTAAGGGCATCATTGTCGGCAATCAGCTTTTTGATAGAACCTGTAAGATTTGGAGTGTTGTTGAAGTATGATCTTACCTGTGATACAAGGTCCTCAACAGTGTAGAGCAACTCCTCGGCATGTGCACCGGTAGTGGCCTCAATTCTGCGTATACCTGCAGCAACGGCTCCCTCTGAAATTATCTTGAAAAATCCGATGTTTCCAGTAGCCTCAACGTGTGTGCCTCCGCACAACTCTATAGAGTCTCCATATTGGATGACACGTACGGTGTCACCGTATTTTTCTCCAAACAGTGCCATAGCCCCCTTTGCCTTGGCTTCATCAATAGGCAGTTCCCTGAACTCAATCCTTGGCCTGTTCTCCCTTATGTACTTGTTTACAAGTTTCTCCACACTCCTTAATGTAGCGTGGTCAATCTTCTCAAAGTGGGAGAAGTCAAACCTGAAACCTGTAGCGGTAACAGAAGATCCTTTCTGCTCAATATGTGTACCCAAAAGTTCTCTGAGAGCCTTGTGCAGCAAGTGGGTTGCCGTGTGGTTGTTGGTAACGGACTGTCTGCGCTCCACATCAATCCTGGCTGTGAATTCAGCCGAAGGGTCTGACGGTACAGCGGCAGCAATGTGTACAGGAAGACCGTTCTCCTTGATTGTATTGATTATTTCAATTTTCTCTCCTTGAGGGAACTCTATCCATCCGCAGTCACCTACCTGTCCGCCGCTTTCTGCATAGAATGGGCTCCTGTCAAACACCAGCTGGACACTCTCCTTGTTCTTGGATTTCACCTTCCTGTATTTGAGGAGTTTGACACCCTCTTCCACAGTGCTGTCGTATCCGGTAAATTCAGTTGCAGTGTAAGGGTGTACCTCCATCCAGTCTCCCTCTTCTACAGATGTTGCATTTCTGCTTCTCTCTTTCTGTTGCTGGAGTTCAGCTTCAAAGCCCTTGAGATCCACAGTATATCCGTGCTCTTTGGCTATGAGTTCTGTAAGGTCTATCGGGAAACCGAATGTGTCATATAATACAAATGCATCCTTGCCTGAAACCATTCTGGTATCTGCATTGTTCTTTATGATTCCCTCTATGAGCCTGATTCCTTTGTCCAGAGTCCTGAGGAATGCCTCTTCTTCCTCCTTGATGACTTTCTCTATAATTGTCTGCTGGGCTTTCAGTTCAGGGAATGCTTCACCCATCTGGGCTACAAGGGTAGGGACAAGCCTGCACAAAAGGGGTTCATCCATTTTGAGGAATGTGTAGGCATACCTTACGGCCCTTCTCAAAATACGTCTGATGACATATCCGGCTTTTACGTTTGAAGGGAGCTGCCCGTCTGCAATTGAGAAACTGATTGCCCTTATATGGTCTGCAATAACCCTCATTGCCACACCTGTATCTCCGTCGGGATTATATTCTACGCCAGTAATGCGTGAAATTTCTGAAATCATGTTCTGGAAGACATCTGTATCGTAGTTGCTCTTCTTGCCCTGAAGTGCCATGCACAATCTCTCAAGCCCCATGCCTGTATCAACATGTTTTGCAGGGAGCGGCTCCAATGAACCGTTGGCTTTCCTGTTGTACTGCATGAATACAAGGTTCCATATCTCAATTACAAGATGGTGGCTTTTGTTTACAAGTTCAACTCCGGGAACCTTGGCCCTCTCTTCATCACTTCTAAGGTCTATGTGTATTTCGCTGCAAGGTCCGCATGGGCCTGTTTCTCCCATCTCCCAGAAATTGTCCTTTTTGTTGCCCAAAATGATCCTATCCTCAGGAAGATGTTTCAGCCATGCATCTTTTGCCTCCTGGTCCATTGCCACCCCGTCTTTCTCATACCCTTCGAATACGGTTGCATACAGCCTCTCCTTGTCAAGTTTGTAGACCTCAGTCAGAAGCTCCCAAGCCCAATCAATGGCCTCGGTCTTGAAATAGTCTCCAAAGCTCCAGTTTCCAAGCATCTCAAACATTGTATGGTGGTAGGTGTCGTGTCCAACCTCCTCAAGGTCATTATGCTTACCACTTACACGCAAACATTTCTGCGAGTCTGCCACGCGGTGGTATTTTACTTCGCTGTTACCAAGGAACCAGTCCTTGAACTGGTTCATTCCGGCATTTGTAAACATTAGTGTAGGGTCATTTTTTACAACCATAGGTGCTGAAGGAACTATGGTGTGCCCCTTGGCGCGGAAAAATTCCAGAAAACGCTCTCTTATCTCATTTGATGTCATACTCGTACAATTAAATTAGATGCAAAAATAATCTTTTTAATTTTATTTTTTATATTTGCACCCGTTAAAATAGGGTTTTTATCTGATGGCCAGGAAGAAAAGATATCAATTCAATGCCCAGACATTGGCATATGAGGTACACAGGACTCCATTGAGGAACCGTTTCTCAAAGGGTCTTCTGGTGTTCTTCATGAGTGTTGCAGCCTTTGCCGGCTACTATCTTCTCTATACCCAGTTTTTTGGGCTGGATACCCCTAAGACTGCATACCTTAAGTACAGATATGTGGAGATGAATTCGAAATTTGAACTTCTACAGAGACAATTTGAGCAGAACAATCAGGCTCTGGCAGATCTGCAGATGAGGGACAACAACATTTATCGTCCCATTTTTGGTATGGAGGAGCTTTCCCAGGATGTGAGGGATGCCGGATTCGGAGGTGTAAACAGATATTCTCACTTGGAATCAGTGTCATCTTCCTCTGCATTGGTTGATGCAGTAAAAAGGATGGATGTTATCTACAAGAAGGCTTTTGTCCAGTCCCGTTCGTATGATGAGGTTTCAATTTTGGCAAGGAGGGCAGATGAAATGGCGCAGTGTGTGCCGGCAATACCTCCTGTAGCTCTTGAAAATGTGAGGCTCTCAAGCCTTTTCGGTTATAGGAGCGATCCTTTTTACGGAACAAAAAGGATGCATCAGGGTATAGATTTGTCGGGAGACAGGGGGGAACCTATATATGCTTCGGGGAATGGTACGGTTGTTGAAGTAAAGAGGAATTTCTTCGGCTATGGAAGGGAGATTGTAATTGACCATGGGTTTGGATACAAGTCAAGATATGCACATCTGCAGCAGATGCTTGTAAAGGTGGGGGATGTTGTCAAAAGGGGTGACCAGATTGCAACGATGGGAAATACAGGAAAATCAAAGGGTGTGCATCTGCATTATGAGGTCATCTATAGGGAGAGGCGTGTGAATCCGCTCAATTATTACAATCAGGAGGTGAAGGGTGAGGAATATATGGCTATGGTAAAGCGTCATAATGAAATATAAATTTAATAAGGAGCAGCTCAATTTTGTAGAAGACAAGAGGGGATTCAAGGGGTGGGCGAAGAGATTTCTGAAATATTTTGTCCTTAGTATCCTCCTTGCTCTCCTGTATTATGTAATCTTTTCATTGCTCGTAAGCACCGAACAGGAGAGGGAGCTTGCCAGGGAGACTGAACTTATGGAGCAGGAGTATGGGATGCTTCAGGAGAAGTTGGGTGTTCTGGACAATACAATCAAGAATTTACAGCAAAGGGACAGGGAGATATACAGGAGCATTTTCAATGCGGAGCCGCCGGTGTATTCTTCAACTGACGGATATGATTTGTTTGAGGGGATGGATACCACCAGAATGGAATCTATGGTGTCAGATGCCAAAATGAGACTTGAGGTGCTTGAGAGGGGTATAGAGAGGGTAGATTCTACAATTATGGGTATAAATGTGGCCTTGGGAGAACTCGGTGCAGGGGTAACATCAATACCGTCAATAGTTCCGGTAAAAGATTTTACAATAAGACAGACAGGGGCTTCTGTGGGGAAGAAGATGCATCCGTTCTACAAGACTGTTGCTTTGCATACAGGTATGGATATTCTGGCGGCTGCTGATACTCCCATTCTGGCTGCAGCTGATGGAGAGGTGGCCAGTGCAGTGAGGAATGGAAAGAAAGATGGGATAAATGTTGCCATAGATCACGGGAACGGATATGTTACCATGTACAAGAATATGGGAAAGATGAATGTGCGCAAGGGACAGAAGGTTAAGCAGGGTGAGGTGATAGGGCGTGTAGGGATGTCGGGAATATCATTTGCTCCCCATCTCCACTATGAGGTGTGGTACAAGGGGGAGATGATGAATCCCATGGATTATTTTTTTGCAGCTCTCACGCCGCAGATGTACAGGGATATGGCTGTGATTGTAGCAAATACAGGGCAGTCTTTGGATTAGCAGTTAATTTTTATGTTATGCCATATAAGGAGAAGCAGATAGAGAAATTGTACTACACTATAGGGGAGGTTTCACAGGAATTGGATGTGAATGCTTCGCTGGTCCGTTTTTGGGCAGGAAAGTTTCCTGAGTTCATAAAACCCGCAAGGAACAAGAAAGGTAACCGTCTGTTTACGGCAAGGGATATGGCCAATTTCAAGGTTATATATTACCTGGTAAAGGAGAGGGGCATGACCCTGGAAGGGGCTGCCAAGAGGATGAAAGACAACATAACAGGTGAGGACAAAAGGGTAGAGGTGATAAGCAGGCTTACTGCCATAAAGGAGAAGTTGCTTGCTATTGGCGGAGAATTGGATAACAGAGTTAAAGATGAAGAGAATGAAGGCATTTGAACTGGTACGGCCTTTTGAGGAGATGGCTCCCCTCTCTTTGCAGGAGAAGTGGGACAATTGCGGTTTTTCAGTAGGAGATCCGCAGAAGGAGATATCCAGGGTGCTGGTGGCCTTGGACTGTACGGAAGAGGTAATGGATGAAGCTGTATCGTGTGGAGCGGATATGATTATTACCCATCACCCGTTAATATTTTCCGGAATAAAGAAGATATCTCCCCAAAATTGGCTGGGTAGGGTGATTTATAAAGCTATAAATCATGGTATTGTCATCTATTCGGCGCATACCAATATGGACAAGGCGGCAGGTGGGGTGAGTTCCCTTATGGCGCAGAAACTCGGTATGGAGGAGTGTATTCCCCTTACTCCCGACAATTTTGGAATTGTAGGCAACTTGCCGCAGGAGTGCTTTGTTGAAGAGCTGGCGGCAAAGGTGAAGGAGGTTTTCGGGATTGATACAATAAGGTGTTCTGAACCTCTGCAGGGAAAAGTGTCAAGGATTGCAGTTTGTGGAGGGAGCGGCAAACAGTTTATTGCAGATGCTATGCAACAGGGGGCGCAAGTTTACATTACAGGTGATATTACATACCACGATTTTTATACCGAGAAGGGGTTTATGGTTATGGATATAGGGCATTATTTCAGCGAATATGGAATAGTTGGCCTGTTTGCAAATATAGTTTCCGAAAATTTTCCTAACTTTGCAGTTTCAATAAGTAAAAAAAGTAATAATCCTATATACTACTATTAAAGCTAAGATATGGCTACAAGTAAGAAAAACAGCACAGTTGTCGCCCCTATAGTTGAGGGTGAGACTTTTACTTCGTTACAGATTGCCAAGGATTTGGGATCTGATGTAAGCATGGAGACAAAGCTGCGTCTATTGTACAAATTACAGCAGACAGATTCCAAAATTGACCAGATTTACCTTTTGAGAGGAGAACTTCCTCTTGAGGTGCAGGATCTTGAGGATGAGATTGAGGGACTTAATACCAGAATCTCCAATCTGGAGAAGGAAATAAAGGAGGGAGAGCAGTTTGTTGCGCAGAAAAAGCAGGATATGGAGAGCAGTAAATCCCTTATTGAGAAATATGAGCAGCAGCGCAATAATGTAAAGAACAACAGGGAGTATGATTCTCTTTCAAAGGAGATTGAGTTCCAGACTCTTGAGATTGAGCTGTCACAAAAGAGGATTAACGATACAGGTAAGGCCCTTGTGGAGAAAAAGGCGGCTTTGGCAGAAGCTCAGGAGGTCCTTGGTGGTAGAAGCATAGATTTGGAGAACAAGAGGAAAGAGCTTGAGACAATAATTGAGGAGACTCAGAAAGAGGAGGAGGAATTGCTCAAACAGTCTGCTGAGCTGCAGGAGCAGATAGAGCCAAGAATGGTAAATGCTTACAAGAAGGTGCGTTCAAATTTGAGGAACAAGCTTGCAGTGGTGTCTGTAAAGAGGGATGCCTGTGGAGGATGTTTCAACAAAATTCCGCCTCAAAGGCAGTTGGATATTGCCCTTAGCAAGAAAATCATTGTATGTGAGTACTGCGGAAGAATTCTTATAAGCCCTGAATTCGACAACGAGTAAACTCATAGAAAAACAATATGCATCCTCTTTGCCCGTGGAACATCAAGGGTAAAGAGGATGTTTTTTATTGTCAAACGACAAAAAAATCTTAAATTTACTGCCTGATATGTAGAGTACAGGTAACATTATGGCAAAGACCTATGGAAAAAGGGGCCAGCAAGGTTCTAACCAGATAAAGAATTTAGAGATTATAGGGCTGGAGAGCGGCAAGAAACCGCCTCAGGCTCTTGATATTGAAGAGGCAGTGCTGGGAGCACTGCTCCTTGAACCCAATTCTGTGGCAGATGTGCTGGATCTTCTTAATCCGGAGTGTTTCTATAAGGAGGCCAACAGAAAGATTTATCAGGCAATTTCTTCTTTGGCATCAAAGCATGCTCCCATTGATATATATACAGTGGCCCAGGAACTGGCCAAGACTGATGACCTTGAAGTAGCGGGCGGACCATATTATTTGAGCCAGCTGAGCATGAGGATTGGTGCTGCCGCACACCTCGATTTTCATACCAAGGTGTTGTTGCAGAAATATATACAGAGGGAGATGATCTCCATTTCATATGAGGTGCAGAAAAAGTCATATGATGATACCATAACGGTTGACGACCTTCTTGATTCCACCCAGCAGAAACTCTTCAATCTTGCGGAGAAGAATATGAAGAAGGAGACCCAGTCTGTAAAGGATATCCTTAATGAGGCTATTGATGATTTGAGGGCAGTGCAGGAGAGGACCGACGGGTTGAGCGGTGTGCCAAGCGGCTATACCGGTATAGATAGGGTGACATATGGATGGCAGGCTTCTGACCTTATCATCATTGCTGCACGTCCGGCTATGGGTAAGACAGCTTTTGTCCTTACTATGGCAAGGAATATGGCAGTTGAACATAAAGTGCCCGTAGCGGTTTTCTCACTTGAGATGTCGTCTGTGCAGCTGGTAAAACGTCTTATGGTGAGTGAGACAGGGCTATCGGCTGAAAAGATAAGGGGAGGTAAAAAACTGGAAGAGTATGAATGGGCCCAGCTGGACAGCAAACTGAACCAGTTGTCTCAGGCTCCATTGTATATTGACGATACACCTTCATTGTCCATTTATGAGTTCCGCTCAAAAGCAAGAAGACTTGTAGCAAATGCAGGTGTGAAGCTTATTGTAATTGACTATCTGCAGCTTATGACAGGGCCTCCGGAGTTGAAGGGTATGCGCGAGCAGGAGGTTTCATCCATCTCCAGGTCACTTAAGGCAATTGCCAAGGAATTGAATATTCCTATTATCGCATTGAGCCAGCTGAGCCGTGCCGTAGAGACAAGGGGCGGTGCCAAAAGACCGCAGTTGAGCGATTTGAGGGAATCTGGAGCTATAGAACAGGATGCGGATATTGTAATGTTCATCCATAGGCCGGATTACTATGGCATGGTTGAGGATCCGTCACAGGCCGGACTTACGGAGATTATTATTGCCAAGCACCGTAACGGCTCGGTGTGCGATGTGCAGATGAAGTTCCGCAATTCGGAGGTGCGCTTTGTGGATGTTTCAGATCCTGCTATGGATATGCCTGCTCATGCAGAGGTGACTGAATACGGTTCAAAAATGAATGAGTTTGCCAATGATGACTTCAGTTAAAAGGTTATTCGGTATGAAAGTGTTTGCAGTAAGGTCCTTTTTGGTGATGGTGCTGTTTTGCTCAGTTCCCCAGATTCTTTCCGCGCAACGGAGTGATTTGCCTTATGTGCCTGGAGAAAGCCTTACATATGTGGTGAACTATAAATGGGGCGCCATAAATACAGATGTGGGAGAAGCGGTAACCTCTTTGTCTTATATAGACACTCTTGGCCTGTTCCACAGTGTGATTACAGGCAGAACATATAAATTCTACGATATAATTTTTAAGGTGAGGGAACATTTTGAGAGCAAGTTTTTTGATGATCCCATAAAACCGCATTACTTTTACAGGAAAACCCAGGAGGGAAAATACCGTATAAAGAATACCTTCCATTTTGAAAAAGATACCAATCTGGTACATGCAACTGTCCAGAAGTATGACAGGATTCCTGTAGATACCATTCTTGTAGGGACAGGTAATACTTTTGATATCCCTGCCCTTTTCTACAAAGTGAGGACTATGGATTTTGACAGAGTCTCGGTTGGTGTGGAGCAGCCGATCTCCTTTGTTATAGATGACGATGTGTACAATTTTTACTTTATACTTGTCGGGAAGGAGGAGAAGAAGGTAAGAGGGCTTGGTACATTCAATACACTCAAGTTTGCTGTAAGGCTGGTTGCCGGGAGTGTGTTTACAGGAGATGATGATATGTTCATTTGGGTTACTGATGATGAGAATAAGGTTCCGCTCCTTTTTGAGTCGCCCATTATTGTAGGTAGGGTACAGGGGAGGCTTGTTGAATATTCTAATTTAAAGGGCCCTTTAACAAGCAAGATAAAATAATATGGCAGATAAAAAATCAGTTTCCCATAAAGGGACTGTAATTGAGATTACAGAGGGGAACATTAAGGTGGAAATAATAAACAAGTCCATGTGCGCTGCGTGCCATGCAAAAGGGTTCTGCAGTGCCGGTGATACAAAGGACAAGATTATTGATGTGGCGTATTACAACAAGGGTGAATACTCCGTGGGTGATGAAGTGGAGGTAGTTATGAAAAAGTCTATGGGATTTAAAGCAGTTTGGATTTCATATGTAATTCCTTTGGCCATCCTATTGATTTTTTTACTAACTTTGCACTGCTTTAACCTGACAGAACTGCAGGCCGGCCTGTCCTCAATTCTTGCAGTTGCAGTATATTACCTTGTAATTTACATGTTTAGGGAGAAGATAGCAGACAAGTTTGTGTTTACAATAGCTAAAAACAATATATAAATGAGTACTACTATTATCTTTACCGTAGCCAGTTTGAGCATTTTAGGTCTCTTGCTGGCTGTTGTGCTTTATTTTGTGGCACAAAAATTCAAGGTAGAAGAAGATCCACGTATCGACAT
>SUYX01000004.1 GCA_015060225.1 Bacteroidales bacterium
AGAGAAGTTAAGCCCGTTAGCGCCGATGGTACTGCTATACCAAGTGGGAGAGTAGGTAGCCGCCAACTTTGAGGACCTTCAATCAGAGATGATTGGAGGTCTTTTTTTTGTGCCGTTGATAATCAGTCGTTTGTACAAAGAGACAACGTCACTTTGTACAATTTGAACTTTTCTTGCTTTATTTTGTTTATCTTTGTGAGAATCTAATTTTATTGTTATGAAGAGAACTATTTTTTCATTTCTGGCATGTACATTTCTTCTGGCTGCCTCTTTTTGTTTACAGGCTCAAGAGAATGTTTTATATAAGATTACAAACAAGGGAGTTGTTAAATACTCAATTCTTGATGGAAAGCAGGAGAGTCTTAATGTCATTAAACCTATTCTTATTTTTAAGACCCGTTATGAGATGGATACCGAGGAGGGTTATTCAAGATTTTCTGTAAAGAATGCCCGTTTGGGTGTTCAGGGAGACCTCTCAAAGATGTTGTCTTATAAATTTATGGTAGATTTTTCAGCTGAGAACAAGTTGAGTGTGCTTGATCTTTATGCTGTTTTGAAGCCTTCCAAAAGATTGTCATTTACATTGGGCCAACAGGGTCTTTCACTTTTCAATTCATGGGCAGTATCACCTAATTCTGTAGACTATGTCAACAGACCGTTTATAGGTAAGTATTTTATTTCAAGCCGCGATATTGGACTTTCAATGAAATATGCTCTCAAGAACCAGGGATTCCCCATTAATGCCGAGTTGGGCGTTTATAACGGTACCGGTATCAATAATCCTACTTGGAACAAGTCTGTAGCTGTAGGTGGAAGACTGGAGTTCGGTTCTACAAAGAAGGGTTTCAGAACTTCAGCCAAGTTCTATAATCTGAAAAATGCAGACGGTTTTACCGATACATATTGGGGTGCTGATGTGAGATATGCCGGCAGTGACTTCAAGATTGAAGCTGAATACATGACTAAAGAGTTAAATGATAGAAATCCTGGTGCATTGAATGCTGCCTATATACAAGGTATGTACAAGATTAAGGTAAATGATCCTTCTATAAGCAGAATTGAGCCTGTTCTCAGATGGGATGGAATGGGATATGACATTACCGACAGAGGTCTTGGGGTAAACAGGATTACTGTTGGAGCGAATTTGGTATTCAAGACCACTTCATTTACAAATATGCTCAGAATCAATTATGAGCACTATTTCAATAACAGCATGGATCTTTCAGCTCTGTTCAAGACTCCAATATATAACTCAGACAAACTATCGTTGGAATATCTGTTATATTTCTAATGGAAGAAGACAAACAGAAAAAGGTGACCGTAAGGCCACCTTTTTCTGTTTGTATATGAAAGGTTATCTTTCCAATTTGTGGATTGCAAGACCACTCTGGAGCTTAGGCTCAAACCAGGTGGTTTTTGGAGGCATGATATTGCCTGTATCTGCAATGTCAATCAACTGTTTCATTGAAACAGGGTACAATGCGAATGCTGCAACCATTTCCCCTGAGTCAACCCTTTTCTTGAGCTCACCAAGGCCACGGATACCACCTACAAAGTCAATTCTCTTGGATGTTCTGAGGTCTTTGATATCGAGAAGCTTGTCAAATACAAGATTTGAGCATACAGTTACATCCAAAACTCCAATTGGATCTGAATCGTCGTATGTACCCTCTTTAGCCTGCAGTGAATACCACTCACCTGCAATGTACATTGAGAAGTTGTGCAGTCCCGATGGTGTATAGATTTCTGTACCTTTTTTCTCAACAACAAAATCATCGCCCAATTTCTCAATGAACTGCTCTGCTGTCATACCGTTAAGGTCTTTAACCACACGGTTGTAGTCAATGATCTTGAGGTGGCTCTCTGGGAATACTACTGCCATAAAGTAGTTGTACTCCTCATCACCTGTATGGTTAGGGTTGTTGCGTTTCTTCTCCTCACCTACAAGGGCCGCAGCAGCAGTTCTGTGGTGACCGTCGGCAACGTAGAAAGCAGGGATTGTAGCAAAGATATTGGTGATTGCTGCAATATCCTCCTCGTTGTCAATTACCCAGAATTTGTGCCCGAAACCGTCAACAGGAGCAATGTAATCGTACTCTATCTCTTTTGTCCTGATGGTTCTCTCTACGATTTCGTTTATTTGGGCATTGTCGGGATAAGCAAAGAATACAGGTTCAAGGTTGGCATTCTGATTCCTTACGTGAATCATTCTGTCTTCCTCTTTGTCCTTGCGGGTAAGCTCATGTTTCTTGATCTTTCCTGTCATGTAGTCCTCTACATTTGCACACACTACAAGACCGTACTGTGTTCTGCCTTCCATTGTCTGGGCATATACATAGTAGTTCTCTTTTGAATCCTGAACAAGCCATCCTTTCTCCTGCCACAGCTTGAAGTTCTCTACAGCTTTGTCATATGCTGCCTGACCGTGTTCGTCTGCAATAGGATCAAAATCAATCTCAGGTTTGATGATATGTAGAAGCGATTTTTCACCTGCCTCAGCTTTTGCTTCTACAGAGTTAAGTACGTCGTATGGGCGTGAAGCTACCTCTGCTGCAATTGCTTTAGGAGGGCGGACAGCTGCAAATGGTTTTACTTTTACCATAGTTTATTCAGTTTTTAAATGTTTCTATTTGTTTACCTGGAATCTCTTGTTGCCTGTAGTGAAGAAATCTACAATCTGGTTTGCTGCTGCAAGACCTGCATTTACGTTAGCCTCTGCAGTTTCTGCACCCATCTTTTTAGGTGTGCCAAACACACGTTTGCCAAACTCCTCAGCTATTGCAGCGTGGTTTGCTGTTGCAACATCTGTGATGTATTTGAGATCTTCCCTCTCTCTCAATACTTTGATTAGCTCTTCTTCGTTGATAACCTCTTTTCTGGCAGTATTTACAAGACATCCTCCCTTAGGCATTCTTGAAAGGAGGTTGTATCCGATAGAGTTCTTTGTCTGCTCGGTTGCAGGGATATGCAACGATACAAAGTGAGAATTCTCATACAGGTCCTCAAGGGTTTTTGCAACAATTACACCCTCTTTCTCCATAGCTTCTGCCGGAACGAACGGGTCGAATGCCATGATGTTCATACCAAAACCTCTTGCATGGTCTGCTACAAGACGGCCAACATTTCCGTATGCCTGGATACCCAGGGTCTTGCCTTTAAGCTCAGAACCTGTTCCAGGGGTAAGCTGGTTCCTGCTCATGTAAATCATGAAGCATAGGGCAAGTTCTGCAACTGCATTTGAGTTCTGGCCAGGGGTGTTCATTGCGACAATACCTTTTGCTGTACAAGCGGCAAGATCCAAGTTGTCAAAACCGGCACCTGCCCTGACAACAATCTTAAGGTTCTTTGCAGCTTCAACCACTTCTGCAGTAACCTTGTCTGAACGTACAATCAGTGCATCAACATCTGCAACGGCTGCAAGGAGCTCCTCAGGAGAGGTATATTTCTCAAGGGCTGCAAATTCATAGCCTGCATCCTCAACTATTTTTCTGATACCGTCAACTGCCACTTTTGAGAATGGCTTTTCGGTTGCTACCAATACTTTCATAATATGTTTTTCTTTTTAAGTGTTTTTATAAAAAATACATGGGGTGCCGGCATATTGCAGACACTCCCATGTTAAAGCGGTCAATTATTTATGAAGCTGCTCAAACTCCTGCATACAAGCAACAAGTGCCTCTACAGCCTCTTTTGGACATGCATTGTAGATAGAAGCCCTGAAACCGCCAACTGAACGGTGTCCCTTGATACCTACCATACCGCGCTCTTTTGCAAATTTGAAGAACTCGTCCTGAAGCTCCTCTTTGCCTGGAGCCATCACAAAACATACATTCATCAATGAACGGTCCTCTTTTGCTGCAGTTCCTACGAACAATGGGTTTCTGTCAATCTCATTGTAAAGAAGCTCAGCTTTCTCTTTGTTCATCTTGTACATAGCCTCAAGACCACCCTGCTCTTTAACCCATTTCAGGGTCTCGTGCATTACAAAGATAGGGAATACTGGAGGGGTGTTGAACATAGATCTGTTCTTTGCCTCATCTGTATAGTGTGTGCGGTAGTCAACCATTGTCTGGATAGGACGGCCAGTATTGCCAAGAAGATCCCTGCGTACGATTACAAAAGTTACACCTGCAGGACCTACATTTTTCTGAGCTCCACCGTAGATCATACCGTATTTCTTAACATCAACAGGACGGCTCATGATGTCTGATGACATATCAGCAACCAAAGTTACAGGAGAGTCAATGTCCTCATGGATCTCTGTTCCGTAGATTGTATTGTTGGTAGTGATGTGGAAGTAGTCTACATCTGTAGGGATTGTATATCCTTTTGGAATATATGAGTATGTCTTGTCCTCAGATGAAGCCACTATCTCCACTTCTCCGTAGAATTTTGCCTCTTTTGCAGCTTTTTTAGCCCAAACACCTGTCTGAAGGTATGCAGCCTTTGTTTTCATTAAGTTTGCAGGAACCTCAAAGAACTGGGTTGAAGCGCCACCGCCAAGGAACATTACTGCATAATCTTCAGGAATGTTAAGCAACTCTCTCCAAAGCTGCTCTGTCTCAGCCATGATTCTTTCCCAACCCGGTGTACGGTGAGAAATCTCAAGAATACCTATACCTGTGTTGTCAAAATCTCTGATGGCCTCAATTGCAGATTCAATGGCCTGTTTAGGCAATACGCAAGGGCCGGCGTTGAAGTTATATGCTTTCATATCCGATATTTTATTAGTTTTTAACAGTTTTAGATTATAAAATCAAAGATAATAACTTTTACTTATAATCTTTAATGAAATACTAATTTTCTGTTATAATTTTTAAATTGTCAGATCCGGTATTCTTTTCACAGTAACGGCAATGCAACTTGAGGATTCCTCCTTCGTATGTAGTGGTGAATCTTGTTGTTATAGGCTGATGGTTTGTGATGCATTTTGGGTTTGCACATTTTACAATGCCCGCAATTTCGTTGGGAACACGGAGAACCTTCTTTTCAACTACCTCAAAATCCTTGATTATATTGATTTTGGCATCTGGAGCTACAAGGGCAACCTTGTTGATCTCCGCCTCTTCAAAGAATCTGTCAGCAACTTTGATGATGGCTTTTTTGCCAAGGAGTTTGCTGTCGAGGTTCATTCCAAATGTAATCTGGTTGGGACAATCCTTGAGCCCGAGGATACTGATTACCTTAAACAGCTGGTTTGCAGGTATATGATCCAGAACAGTGCCATTCTTAATGGCGCTTACTTTCAATTCTTTTCCACCTTTTTCCATATTGTCTTTTTTTTATTCCCGATAATTATTTATAGCCCAGCAGATATGCAATGATTGCCATTCTGGCATACACACCGTTTTCTGCCTGTTTGAAATAATATGCATGTTTGGTTTCGTCAACATCCTGTGCAATCTCAGTCACCCTTGGTAGCGGATGGAGAATCTTCATGTTCTCCTTTGCACCGCCAAGCATGGAGGCTGTGAGGTTGTATGTGTTCTTTACCTTCTCGTACTCCATAGGGTCGGTAAACCTCTCCTGCTGTACGCGTGTCATATATAGGATGTCGCAGTTGTTTATGCTGCTTTCAAGGTCTCTGGTTTCGTGATATGGAATCCCTTTTGAATCGAGGAAATCCTTGTATTCCTGAGGCATCTTGAGTTCATCGGGAGCAGTGAAGGTGAAATTGGGGTTGAAATGTGACATTGCCTGCAGCAGTGAGTGTACGGTACGTCCGTACTTGAGGTCTCCCACCATGTTTATACTCAGGTCTGTAAGTCTTCCCTGAGTCTGTTTTATGGTAAACAGGTCAAGCATTGTCTGTGAAGGGTGCTGGTTTGCACCGTCACCTGCATTTATTACCGGAACAGAGGCAACCTCTGATGCATATCTGGCAGCTCCTTCCAGTGGGTGCCTCATGACAATGAGGTCTACATAATTTGATACCATCTTTATGGTGTCCTTAAGGGTTTCACCCTTGCTCACACTTGTATTTCCTGCATCCGAGAATCCGATTACTCTGGCTCCCAGTCTGTTTGATGCAGTCTCAAAACTAAGGCGTGTCCTTGTTGACGGTTCAAAGAACAGTGTGGCAATGACTTTGTCACGCAGGATAGGCTGAACCTTGTTCTTTTCAAACTCCTGTGCCACATCCAGAACATGCAGCATCTCTTCCTTAGTGAAATCGTGGATGGAAATTAGACTTTTAGGCATATCTCTTAACGTTTAAATATTTTCTTCCTGTTGTTCCTGAGGTTCAATTTTCTCTATCCTGCACCCTTCCAGCTTGTCAAAGCTTTCCAGGAACCCGTCAACGAGGGCAAGCCGTACATCAGCCTTCAGGGAGCAGTTAAGGTCGAACTGCTGGTCTGTGGGGGTAAGTCCCAGATCCTTGAGCCTCTTCATTACCGCATTCATCTGCAGATAATCAAAAATAATCCTGTATGGTTCCGTTGCAATTTTCTCTATGATGGTGGCGTTTGCAATGGCGTCGGCTGTAGATGTCTTGTATGCCCTTATAAGCCCCGGTACACCAAGCTTTATTCCGCCAAAATATCTTACTACAACTACGAGAATGTCACTGAGCCCAGCAGAGAGGATCTGTCCGTAAATGGGTCTTCCTGCTGTAGATGACGGTTCGCCGTCATCATTCATCCTCCAGATGGCACCGGTGTGCCCCAGACGGTACGCATAGCAGTGGTGACGGGCATCATAATACTCCTTCTTGAGCTCCTGTATGATTGACTTTATCTCCTCTTCTGTGGTTACCGGATAAGCAAAAGCAAGAAACTTGCTCCCATTGTCCTTGAAAAGGCCTGTTGAGAGCTCTGAAATGCTCTTGAAACAATCTGAAACCTGAGTTTTATTAGTATCCATACTAAAATGTAAAGTTAGAAAAAAAATTGATGATAGCCGCCAATATTATTCAAAAAAAATATCGTAACTTTGAACTTAAAGATACTAAGGAATTCGCACATATGATTTACAAGTATAAAGCATCAATTCCGGGCAGCAAAGTCTTTATGAGGGAATATGAGATAAAAGGTGAGACTTCCCTCTATAAACTGCATGATTATTTGCAGAATGACTTCGATTTCTCTCCAGACCAGATGGTGGCATTCAGAGGTTTGGACGGGAATGGCAGATCCCGCAGCGAGTATGGCCTCTTTGATATGGGGGACGGCTCAATGGACATGATAACTGTAGAGAAGACTGTTGCCAAAGGTGAGGTTACTCTCTCCTATGTCTTTGATATAAGAAAGGACAGGGTTATAAACCTTACCCTCATGGGAGAGGTTCCGGTTTCACCAAGGGCATCATATCCTAGACTTGTTGCAGAAAAAGGGAGAAATCCCGAACAGTTTGCGGATAAATATGATGATTTGGACCAGTATTCGGAGCCTGCAATGGAGAGGGAAGAGGATTCTTTTTTCATGGATGAGGAGCTTCCCGATGGAGAAGAGTAAGATACCGGATGCAGAAGGAGCTCACTATAATACTCGGACCCACAGGAGTTGGCAAAACTGATTATTCCATTGACCTTGCATTGGAATACGGATCTCCAATAATAAACTGTGACTCCCGACAAATCTATATGGAGATGGATATAGGTACCGCATCCCCTACAGCAGAACAGCTGGAGAGGGTGCGGCATTATTTTATACACACCCATAGCGTTACCCAATATTACACGGCAGGGCTCTATGAACTTGAGGCCATGGCACTGCTTGAAGAACTGTTCAAGACCCATGACCGCCTGGTAATGGTTGGAGGAAGCGGCATGTACATAGATGCCCTATGCAACGGGCTGGACGATTTTCCACCGGCTGACATGACATTACGCAATGCCCTTATGGAGAGGTTGGCGGATGAAGGGATAGAGAGCCTGAGAAATGAATTGAGGGTTCTGGACAGGGCCTCATATGATACTATAGATATTGCCAATCCGCAGAGGGTTGTGAGGGCTTTGGAAGTCACCCTGCAGACCGGGCGTAAATTCTCGGACTGGAAAAGCGCTCCCAAGAAAGTACGCCCGTTTGCCATAAAAAAGATAGGAATAAACAGGGACAGGGATGAACTCTACGGCAGAATAAACCGTAGGGTGGACCTTATGATGGAGCAGGGGCTCCTCAAAGAAGTTGAGGGACTTGTCCAATATAAAAACCTCCCTGCACTCAAAACGGTAGGTTACAGGGAGATATTCGATTATTTTGATGGAAAGCACTCTCTTGAAACTGCTGTAGAACTCATAAAACGCAACTCCCGCCACTATGCCAAAAAGCAGTTGACCTACTGGGGCCGGGACAGGGAGATACAGTGGCTGATGTTCTAGTATTTCAATTTTAGAGGAACATAAGGCTCAATGGATGTCCCGTAAGGATCAATTACTTTGAATTCCACTGCTGTTGCATCTGGCGCAGGTTTTACTTTAAAGAAGAAATAAACATTGTCAACAGGTTTGGTACCCTTTCCTTCCTTCCCTTTATTGAAAATATACTCTTTTTGCAAATAGTTGGAATAATCCGGATCTGCCATACTGGTCTGCACTACCTCTACATCTTCCCAAACATACTTATTGCCATTCTTGAAGCACTGGCGTGCCCTTACCTGCCATCTGGAGTCCCAATTCCATATTTTCAATATTAAATCATCGGGATATCCGTAAACTGTCCCCGGATTGTAAACTTTTGCCTGGAATACTTTGTCATGGCCAATTGATTTGTAATAATTTACCCTTTTATTGCCATCGTATTCAAATACCTGATAGCCCAGCGGGGTACCGTCCCTGCTTGTCTTGCAGTCCCACAGCCACCATGCTCCACCAATTGATGCAATATTGTATTCCCTAATATTCTCCCTCAACTGGAAATTCCCCTGTATGTGTGAGTGTCCGGTGAGTACAGTCACCTCATAACCATTGAAAGCGTCCAGAAGGGCATCAGAGTTTACCATATTGTAATTTCCTCTGTAATAGTGTATCTGGGCATGCATTGCCAGGTAGATGTGTGATCCCTCAGGTACATATTTCAGATACTCCTTTACCCACTTGATCTGCTCTTTGCTTACCCCTTCCTTATATTTCTTGTTCCCCTCGTAGAGGATGTTGTCCAGGACAATAAAATAGTCGTTACCGGCGTTGAATGCATAATTTGAAGGGCCGAAGAACTGCTCATATATATGTGCGCTGGCAATGTCGTCCGCAACTTTGTAATCATGGTCGTGATTGCCTATTACAGGATACACCGGATGTCCAATATCCTTTATCATCTGTTTCATCCTTGGATATTGGTCAAGATTGTCCCATAAGATGTCACCCAGGAACAACGACAATACAGGCGTCCCATTCTTGGTGTAAAAATAATTGTTCCAATCTGCAGTGGCCATGATTCTGTTCCCGTATTCTTTAAGTTCGCTGAACGCCTCTTTCTCAAGCCTTTCAAAGGCAGCTTCTCCGCGTGGCTGCGGGTCTGCAACGGCAAATAGGGTGTAGCGTCCGCCTGGGATTCCCCATCTGAACAGTTCAAAGTTGAAATCCTTCTCATCCACACCCCTGTAAAAATGTGGTGTGCCGGAATCGCATGATGTTACGTATCCCGACGGGGTTACAATGAATACATGCCTTGCATCTTTGTGGGTGTTGATTGTAAAATTGCCATCCTTGTCAGTGAGGGTGAAATTTTTACCATCAGACACAACTACATTTGCAATACCTTTCTTGTTGTGGTGTACCCTTCCGGATATCTCTTTTGCATCCAATAAAGATGTGACAGCCAGAAACAATATGACTGCCGATAATATCTTTTTCATGTTCAGATGATTTAAAATCAATTGCCCAATTCAGAGAGGAACTTAATTCTTATAAGCCTTACCTCTTCTTCTGTGTAATCAGGTCCCAGGGCCTTCATAGCTTCATTTACAGAATCTGATGTTGCCTCCTCCTTGAAATATTCATATATATCGTCCACTTTGTCATCATCAATGATCATGCGGATGTAGTAGTCTATGTTTATTTTGGTGCCGGCATTCACTATGGCCTCAAGTTCATCATAAACCTGATCCAGTTCCATCTTCTTTGCGTCTGCAATTTCATCGAGAGGAATCTTCTTATCAACGCTTTGGATGATGTATACCTTATTCAGTGACTTGTTGGCCACTGTCTTTACCACAAGGTCTGTCGGGCGGTCAATTTCATTCTCCTCCACATATTTGGCAATGAGGGAGACGAATTCCTTTCCATATTTCCTTGCTTTGCCTTCTCCTACACCCTGGCAGTTCTTGAGCTCCTCAAGGGTGGTAGGGTACATGATTGACATGTCTTCAAGGGAAGGGTCCCCAAAAATTACAAAAGAAGGGAGTTTGAGTCTCTTTGAGAGGGAGTGCCTTACATCCTTGAGCATTGCAAGGAGAACAGGGTCCCCACCTCCGCCTCTCTGGTTCTTGGCGTTGCCTATTGTAACCACATCATCATCGTCATCTGTACATGCAAATTCGCGGTCTTCTGTAAGCATTACCGAGTAAGGTTCCTCCAGGAAACTGTTGCCTTTCTCCGTAGCGGAAATGAGACCGTACTTCTCCACATCCTTGTACAGGAACTGCAATACAAGGGCCTGGCGGATTACGGCCAGCCAGAAACGGCTGTCCTTCTCCTTGTCTATTCCAAACCATTCCAGTTCGTTGTGGTTGTACGATTTTATTATGGAGTTGTTTACTCCGCCAAGGATGTTGGCAAGGTGGTCTGCCTTGAAGTTCTCCTTTATGCCGTTTACAAGTTCAAGTACAGTGGCAATGTACTCTTTACCCTCAAACTGCTTCTTAGGGTAGAGGCAGTTGTCGCAGTTGCCGCAATTGTCCTGTGTATATTGTTCTCCAAAATAGTTGAGAAGTGTTTTCCTTCTGCACTGGTTGGATTCTGCATAGGCAATGGTGTCATTTATCAGCTGTTTGCCAATCTCCTGCTCTGCCAGAGGCTTGCTCTGCATGAATTTTTCCAGCTTCTGTATATCCTTATAGCTATAGAAGGTGATGCACTGCCCTTCGCCCCCGTCACGGCCGGCCCTGCCGGTTTCCTGGTAATATCCCTCAAGGCTTTTTGGAATGTTGTAGTGGATTACAAACCTTACATCAGGCTTGTCTATACCCATTCCAAATGCGATTGTAGCTACAATCACATCTATCTCCTCCATAAGGAAGAGGTCCTGGTTGGCAGATCTGGTTGCCGCATCCAGCCCAGCATGGTAAGGGCGGGCCTTTATCCCGTTTACATTGAGCAACTCTGCAAGCTCCTCCACCTTTTTGCGGCTAAGGCAATAAATGATGCCGGATTTGCCTGGATTACCCTTTATGAATTTTATTATCTCCTTTTCAGTATTTACTTTAGGCCTCATCTCATAGTAGAGGTTGGCTCTGTTGAATGAGGATTTGAATACTTTTGCATCTGACATTCCAAGATTCTTCTGAATGTCTGACTGCACTTTTGGGGTTGCAGTTGCTGTGAGTGCAATGATAGGTGCAGCACCTATCTCATTCACTATAGGCTGTATCTTGCGGTACTCCGGACGGAAGTCATGTCCCCATTCAGAGATGCAATGGGCCTCATCCACTGCGTAGAACGATATCTTGCATTGGCGCAGCAACTGGATGTTCTCCTCTTTTGTAAGTGATTCAGGAGCAACATACAGCAGTTTTGTGATACCGCTCAAAAGGTCATCCTTCACCTCCTGGAGCTGTGTCTTGTTGAGTGATGAATTAAGGAAATGGGCTATGCCGTCCCTATTGGCAACGAAACCTCTGATTGCATCAACCTGATTTTTCATCAATGCAATTAGAGGGGAGATTACAATGGCCGTTCCGGGCATCACAAGTGCAGGGAGTTGATAGCATAACGATTTGCCTCCGCCTGTAGGCATGAGGACAAATGTGTTGTTCCCTTCTATAAGGTGACTTATAATGGCTTCCTGGTCTCCTTTAAAGGAATCAAAACCGAAAAATTCCTTAAGTTTCCCGTGTAAGATTTCCGATGTTGCCTTCATACAATTGATAAAAATAATAGGGTGAAGTCTCTTTTTTCTTTACCTTTGTGGCTCTAAGTTACCGATTAGTTTATTTTCTGCAAAATTTTTTATGGAAAAAATGCAAATGAATTTGAAGGATTTGGCTATAAGTGTCATTGACAAGGAGGCAAAGGCTGTTGAAAAACTTAAACCGTATGTAAATGACGAGTTCGTTGAAATCCTTAATCTTATATATGGTTCAAAAGGGCGTCTTATAATAACCGGAATAGGTAAAAGTGCAATTATCGGGAACAAGATAGTTGCTACGCTCAATTCTACAGGAACCCCGTCAATTTTCATGCATGCGGCAGATGCGATACATGGGGATTTGGGTATTGTGCAGCAGGATGATGTGGTGCTGTGCATTTCAAAGAGCGGAAACACACCGGAGATAAAGGTACTTGTTCCGCTTATCAGGAGGATGGGCAACAAACTTATAGCTATGGTGTCCAATGCGGAATCTTACCTGGCCCTCCATTCGGATTATGTGATAAGGGCTACGGTGGATGAAGAGGCTTGTCCAAATAATCTGGCACCCACATCCAGCACTACAACCCAACTTGTTATGGGGGATGCGCTTGCAGTGTGCCTTTTGAAGATGAGGGGATTTTCTCCGGAGGATTTTGCAAAATACCATCCGGGAGGCTCTTTGGGCAAGAGACTCTACCTTACTGTAGATGATGTGTATGACAAGGAGCTGCGTCCTTGGGTACAGCCTAAGGAGACAATACAGAACACAATCATAAACATTTCACAGAACAGATTGGGGGCTACAGTTGTTTTAGGAGACAATGATGAACTCATGGGTATTATTACGGACGGTGATGTGAGACGTATGGTTGAGAAGGGCAAACCTATGGATTCCCTTGCTGCTGCAGATATAATGAGCCGGAATCCTAAAGTTGTGCAGAAGAGTGAATTGGCTGTAAATGCTTTCAGCATTATGGAGAAGAACAAGATTACTTCTGTAGTGGTAATGGATGGAGGAAAATATGTGGGCCTGATACATATCCATGATGTGTTGCGTGAAGGGATAGTGTAGATTTGGATTTTTGGTGTATATTTGCCTTCTTTAGGTTAACAATAGCAGGATACGGTGGATAACAGAAATAATTCGGGCAGTTTGGCAGTTAGGAATTTCTTCAGGACATTCCTGCATCATGAGTCTGTGGGAGGGGTCATTCTCATGATATGCGCAGTGCTGGCACTCTTTTGTGCAAATCTTCCCCAGCTGTACTTCATAAATGAAATATGGCATACTCCAGTAGGGTTGTCCGTTGGAAACTTTTCACTGCAGATGTCTTTGGCCCATTGGATAAATGACGGCCTTATGGCAATCTTCTTTTTTGTTGTGGGGCTGGAGATTAAGAGGGAGATGATGGTTGGTGAGCTCTCTTCGTTCAAAAAGGCATCTCTTCCAATATTTGCAGCAGTGGGCGGAATGACAGTTCCTGCAATAATTTATGCCATTTTCAATTTTTCCACTCCCGACAGTGTTTCAGGCTGGGGAATTCCAATGGCAACGGATATAGCGTTTGCTCTTGGTGTGCTGTCATTGCTGGGCAAGAGGGTCCCGCTTGGATTGAAAGTTTTCCTTACAGCATTGGCAATTGTAGATGACCTTGGGGCGATTATTGTGCTGGCCATTTTTTATCCGAGCCATGCTCTCCATTTAGACATGTTGTTGTATGCGGCACTGATAGTGGCGGTTCTGGCTGCTTTTAACAGGCTTAGGGTAAACAGGCCGCTGATGTATGTTGTGCCGGGACTGTTCTTGTGGTATTTTGTGTATGAATCGGGTATTCATGCTACTATATCGGGAGTAATACTGGCTCTGACCATTCCATCAAAGACAGTCATCAATGAAGTGAAGTTTTCGGTGAGCATAAAATATTGGATAGAGAAGTTCAGAGATGCAAGCAATAGTGAAGTGGAGGTTTTAGCCAATACTGAGCAACAGCATATAATACATCAGATAAGCAAGAGCACAAAAGACATTTGTCCTCTTATGCACAAGTTTGAGCATGGATTGCATCCGTGGGTTACATTCTTCATAATGCCGGTTTTTGCTTTGGCAAATGCAGGTGTGGGACTTACCGGAGATCTCTTCAGTTTGCCGGTATCTCCTGTGATACCGGGAATTTTCTTCGGGTTGTTGCTGGGTAAGCCTGTAGGGATATTCCTCTTCAGCCTTGCGGCTGTAAAAGGCGGTATTGCAGAATTGCCCCTTGGCATCAAATGGAAACAGGTATTTGCTTTGGGTGTGATAGCAGGTATAGGTTTTACAATGTCAATTTTCATTGACGGACTTGCATTTTCAGACCAGAACCTGGTAGATATTGGAAAGGCGGCCATTTTGGGTACATCTTTTGTTGCTGCAGTGGCAGGCTGTTTTGCAGTGTGTATTACATCGGACAAAGAGATGAAACAATAACAATTTAAATTTTAAAAAGATGAGAGTATTGAATTTTTTGGTAGCAGGAGTGTTGGCTGGCGTAATGCTGGCATCTTGCGGCGGTTCACAGCCACAGTTGGAGGGTGTGACAAAGGCAGAGGTTGATTCTGTAAGTTATGCGGTTGGAGTTACTTTTGGAAGCATGATCAAGAATGCAAATCTTGTAGGACTTGATTACGCTTTGGTGACAAAGACCATGAAAGAGGTTGCCAATGGTGGAAAAGCAAAGATCCATGAGCAGGAGGCAGGTTATATTGTAAATGCCTATATGCAGAAATGTCAGGTTGCAGTTGGCAAGATGAAGGAGAAGGAAGAGGCTGAGTTCCTTGCAAAGAACAAGAAGAACGAGGGTGTAGAGGAGACAGCAAGCGGTTTGCAGTACAAGATTGAGAATCCCGGCAATGAGTTGAGGGCAACTGCAAAGGATACCGTTGAGGTAAACTACAAAGGTACTTTGCTTGACGGTACAGTGTTTGACTCATCTTATGACAGGGGCGAGACTGTAAAATTCCCTCTTGACAGGGTTATTGCAGGATGGACAGAAGGTATGCAACTTGTAGGTGAGGGGGGTAAACTTACCTTGTGGGTACCTTTCAATCTGGGTTATGGCCCAAGAGCCATGAGTGAGGATCTTCCTGCATATTCTACTTTGGTATTTGAGGTAGAACTTGTAAAGATTAACAAGGCAGAGGAGAAGGTTAAGGAAGTTAAGAAGAAATAAGGATGGCACTCGAACTTAAATGCAAAATGCTGGATAAACTGGCTGTCCAGAGCGGCACCAGTGCAAGAGGACCTTGGAGCAAGCAGGACTTCATAGTTGAGACTGTTGAGCAGTATCCGAGGAAAATCTGCATGAATGTATGGGGACAGGACAAGGTGAATGAGCTCCAGGCATTCAATCCGGGGGATATGTTGCAGATATCCATAAATATTGAGTCGAGGGAGTATAACGGCAGATGGTATACCGACATCAGGGCATGGCGTATTCAGAAAGATGCTGTTGAGGGGGCACCTGTCCCTCCAGTGGCAGATCCTTTCATGAGCGTTTCATCTTCCGATATGGAGGATGATGGAGGTGATCTTCCGTTCTAGAATAAAGTGCAAATTATAGAATTGTCAGGCCGGTTTCCAATAGGGGTTCCCCAAAATTTGGAGACCGGCCTATATTTTTAGTATATTTGCACATTACAAAGAAAATGTTTGATGAGCAATAGTGGTAAGTTACTGCTGTGGGGAAGTGTAGCTGTAGCAATTCTGGCAGCACTGACTGTATTTCTTTTCGTTAACCTTTCCTCTCCAGAAGGGGAAGGGGATTTTGTGCTTGCAACCGGGGAGGTGTCGGCATATAGTGCCGTTCCCAGTGATGCTGTAATGGTAGTTGATCTTAAGCGTTTCGATGAGTTTGCCAGGATGTCAGGGGATACATTGTCGTTCCTTTACGGACTTCCTCTTCAGGGAGATCCTATGGTAGGTTTCCAACGCAATCTTTTTGCTATTGGAGAGATATCTGCAGCCCCTATGGTAATGTCCATGCATTATTCTGCAAAAAATGAAGTTTCTTTTCTCCAGATACTTGACCTTAAAAATGGGGGAGCGGCACAGGTACAGAGTTTCCTTTCTGGTAACAGCACTTCAAAAAAACGGTATAACGGAGTGGTCATAAATGCCTTGGGTAAGGGAGTAGTGGCCGCGTTGCATCAGAATCTTCTGCTGGCAAGTTCATCTTCCCATGTACTTGAGAGTTCTATAAGGCATCTGGAGAACAATACATCTGTCCTTGACAAGCGTGAGTTTGAGAAGCTGTTGAGGAGAACCGGTGCGCACTCAGCCATATATGTGAATCATAACCAGATAGGAAAGTTCTTTTCGGGAATGGTGGAGCGGAGGTATCTGGGATATTCCGATTTTTTCATGAAATTTACATCATGGAGTACCCTTTCCCTCTCTTCTGCTCCCGACAAACTGACACTTGAAGGGATACTGGAAAATGATTCTGATGAGTCACGCTTTTCAAATATATTTGAGAGCCAGGATATAAGGAAGAGCCAGATGGGAAAGGTTCTCCCCGCATCCTCCATTTTTGCAGTTTCAATTCCGGTTTCGAGCATGCATGAATATATGAAATCCCATAATCTATATCTTGAGATGCAGAAGAAGGTGGGAGAGTTTGCCCTAAAACAGAAAAGTGCACAGGGGGAGAATCCAATCTCTCCGGCAGAATGGGTGGATTCCCTTGCCATAGAGGAGCTGGTGAGTGCCTATTGCAAGTTTGGAGAGAAATGTGAATGGATAATTGCCCTAAGGGAAAAGCAGCATTTTGGATTGGATAATGTAATATCATCTGTTGTTGACAGGGGTAAGGTTGGTGAGCCGGCACCGTTCAAATATAAGGGGTATGTGGCGTCCGTGTTTGGAGAGCTGTTCTCCCACTGCAATGAAGAGTATTTCTGTAAGATGGGCTCATGGATAATAATAGGACCAAAAACGGTTCTTGACGATTATGCCAATGGAAGGGTTGCATATTTTACCCTTGAAGACTATTTGGGGCAGACTCCGGCAGAGGAGTATCTGAACAGGGAGGCTTCGCTGAAGGTGATGGCAAACCTTAAGGAGGCGGGAGACTCGCTGCTGCAGATTTTCAAGCCCTATTACAGGGAGGCTGTAGCAAACCAAATGGCAAGAAACAATTTTGAGATGGCAGCCATGGACCTCTCTTTTGTGGACGGTGAACCTGTGGCCCATATAGATTTTTACGGTAACCGTCTGGCACAATTGCCTAAGCCGGTGGAGAAGGAGGGGCAGGAGAGTGTTACATTTGCTGTGGACAGCACAATTGTACTTGAACAGGGCCCTTTTGAGGTGAAGGATGTTACAAAGAAGAGTGCCGCATTTCTTGAGCAGCTTCCGAATATGAGGCTCAGATATATGGATGCCAACAGGAAGGGTGTTTGGGCGATACCGTTCGAGACACCTATATGCGGCTATGTAGAGCAGATAGACCTTTATGACAATGGGAGGCTCCAGATGCTCTTTGCCTCAGAAGAGAAACTTTATCTTCTTGACAGGCTGGGAAGGTTTGTAAACGGTTATCCGAAAAAGCTGCAGAAGAAGGTTGTAATGGGGCCTAAGCTTGTAAGGAATGTAAATGGTATAAAGTACTCCATTCTTGTTCTGAATGAAGACAATACTGTTTCTTGGCTTGATATTTCAGGCAAACCGGTAGCAGGCTGGAGTGATATTGTGGCGCCTGAGTTTATAAAGGAGCTCCCGCAGTTTGCCAAGCTGGGGGGAAAAAGGTATTGGATTTTGAGGGCTCCGTCACAGTTGCTGCTATATACGATAGATGGCAAAAGAATTGATTTTCCCGACAAGAAAAAGAAGATTGACAGGGAATCTGAGATAGAGCTTGTGCAGGGCGGCCTCTTTAAGGTGAAATGTACAGATGGTAAAGAGTATACCTGGAACTTGGAGACAGGGAAGGTGAAAAAATTGAAATAGATGGAAGGATTTATAACGTTTCTCTTCTTTTTTGCCCTGTTCATTTGGGCAATGGGGAAAGTGTTTCCGCTCCTCCTGGCGTGGTTTGTAAGGAGGAGGATGAAGAAGAGTGGGATGGACGGATTTGCAGGATTCGGGGGGCCGGGAGGCTTTGCCGGATTCTGGAGCAATATGGGGCAGCAGGGGAGTACCGGTAGCGGTCATGCATCGCAGGAGAAGACGCAGGAAGGAAAAGTAATAATATCAGATATTCCCAAGCAGGAGAAGGTGATTGACAAAGAGGTTGGGGAATATGTAGATTTTGAAGAATAATGGAAGATTTTAAAAGACTATTGGCGTACGCAAAGCCGTACAGGAGGTTTTGGCCGGGATATCTGGTCCTTTCAATATTGTCAGTAATATTCGGGGTGGTCAATTATGCCCTTATAGATCCTCTACTTACTGTATTGTTCCAGCCTGAAACCATTGATGTTCAGATTGTAAAACCTGCATTTGCGCTGGATCCGGCTTATTTTGAGGAGATATTCTCATATTATCTTACAAAGGTGATGACATCGAGCGGTATGCTCAAAGGGCTTATGTTCGTGTGTGCATTCTTTGTTGTTGCTTCATTGCTGTCCAATATTACAAGGTATCTTTCCCAAAGGATACTGGTGAACATGAGGACCTATATCATGCAGAATATAAGGAGGGACCTGTTCAATAAGATCTCCAATCTGCATGTGGGGTATTTCCATGACCAGAAGAAGGGTGATATCCTCTCTTCCATCTCAAATGATGTTACTGAGGTGCAGAACGGTGTGGCCAACAGTTTCCATGTCCTGTTCAGGGAGCCTCTGCTTATTCTCGGATTTTTGGCCGGTCTGTTCTATATGTCGCCTAAACTCACCATGGTTACCCTCCTTACCCTCCCGTTCTCAGCACTTGTAATTGGCAGGATAAGCCGTTCGCTCAAGCGCAAGGCTGCAGATACCCAGTCTTTGATGGGGAGGATTGTGAGCCATTTTGAGGAGGCCATTTCCGGTATCAGGATAATTAGGGCATTCAATGCCCAGAAATATGTGAGGGGAAGTTTTGAGGAGACCAATATAAAGCATAAGGTGAGCAGCAGGAACATGTTCAACAAACAGGAGATGGCATCTCCGCTCTCTGAGTTCCTTGGCATTACCGTTGCTGCGTCTGTGCTGTTTTATGGAGGCTGGCTCCAGTTGCACGGGCAGCTGGGTATGGATATGCCTGCCTTTGTGGTGTATATTGGCTTCTACTGGAGGGTTCTTGAGCCGGCCAAGGCAATGTCAAATGCATATGCGAGTATCCAGAGGGGTATGGTTTCGGGCAGAAGGTTGTTTGCCATACTTGATGTGGAGAACCCTATAAAGGAGAAACCTGATGCAAAGAAACTGGATGGTTTCAATGACAAGATTGAGTTCAGGAATGTCAATTTTGCTTATGGTCAGGAGCCTGTACTCAAGAATATCAATCTGGAGATACCTAAAGGAAAGATGGTGGCAATTGTGGGACCGTCGGGAGGAGGAAAATCCACTATGGCGGATTTGTTGCCGAGGTTCTATGATATTGCAGACGGGGAGATTATGCTGGATGGCAGGAACATTAAGGATTATACTTTGGAGAGCCTTATTTCTGTTATGGGCATTGTTACCCAGGAGGCAATCCTGTTCAATGATACCGTGTACAACAATATTGTGTTCGGTATGGAGAATGTTACTCCCGACGATGTGGAGAGGGCTGCCAGAATTGCCAATGCACATGATTTCATAATGCAGATGGAGCATGGGTACCTGACAAATATCGGAGATAGGGGGGCTAAGCTGTCGGGAGGACAGAGACAGAGGTTGTCCATTGCCCGTGCTGTATTGAAGAATCCTCCTGTGCTTATTCTGGATGAGGCAACTTCTGCATTGGATACCGAGAGCGAAAGGCTTGTTCAGGATGCCCTTACCAATCTTATGAAGAACAGGACTTCAATTGTTATTGCCCACAGGCTTTCAACAATCAGGAATGCTGATGAGATTGTGGTGCTCAAAGAGGGGGAGATCATTGAAAGGGGTACTCATGAGACACTGATTGGAGCAGGGGGGATGTATTCTCATTTGTGCCAGTTGCAGAACTATAAATAGAATAATATTAAAACCTTATAATACATACTATGGAAAGATCTTTGAATAAAATGCTGGAGGAGAGTTTCAGGAAGAACTGGGATTGTGCGGCACTCTCCGATTTTAAGGGTATTACATTGCATTACAGGGATGTTGCAAGGAGGATTGAGAAACTTCATATCATTTTTAATATTTGTGGGGTGGAGAAAGGGGACAGGATTGCAATCTGTTCCAGAAACCAGGCAAACTGGGGTGTGGTATTTCTGGCTTGTCTTACTTATGGTGCAGTTCCGGTACCTATCTTGCATGAGTTCAAGCCAGGTAATGTACATCATATTGTAAACCATTCAGATTCAAGGGTGCTGTTTGTTGGCGATATGGTGTGGGAGAACCTTAATGGAAGTGAGATGCCCAATCTGGAGGCAATTATCCAGTTGAACGATTTTTCTTTGTTGAGTTCAAAAAGGGAGCAGATTACAGAGACCAGAGAAAGGTTGAATGAGATGTTCGGGAAGAAGTATCCAAAGAGTTTCGGTCCTTCGGACATCAATTATCATAAGGAAGAGAGCGGTGAGGAGTTGGCTATGATCAACTATACCAGCGGCACATCGGGCTTTTCAAAAGGTGTGATGATCCCTTATAGGGCATTGTTGTCAAATGTCCTTTTTGCACAGGAGGTTGTTCCCAATATAAAGAACACTTCCAATATTGTTTCAATGCTTCCTACTGCCCATATGTATGGAATGATGTTTGAGTTCCTGTTTGAGATGACAGTGGGAGCCCATGTCCATTTCCTTACAAGGATACCGAGTCCGAGGATCATCATGGAGGCTTTTGCCAAGATCAAACCTGATGTAATCATTTCTGTTCCCCTTATCATTGAGAAGATTTACAAACAGAAACTTCAGCCTATCCTCAACAAGACAAGTATGAAAGTACTGCTCAAACTGCCTGTTATAGACCAGTTGTTGCAGGCTAAGATAAAGGATGAACTGGTGAAGACTTTTGGAGGCAATTTCTATGAAATAATTGTTGGAGGTGCAGCGTTCAACAGGGAGGCTGACGAGTTCTTCAACAAGATACAGTTCCCATATACTGTGGGATATGGTATGACAGAGTGTGCACCTATCATCTCATATGCGGCATGGGATAAGGCAAAACTGTTCTCTTGCGGCAAGGCTGCCCCAAGAATGGAGATAAGGATTGCCTCTTCTGATTCCAGGAACATTCCGGGCGAGATTCAGGTGAGGGGTGCCAATGTGATGCTGGGATATTACAAGAATGAGGAGGCCACTGCGGAGTCGTTTACTGAGGACGGATGGATGAGGACCGGTGATATGGGTATTATTGATGAGGATGGGTATCTGTTCATAAAAGGAAGGTGCAAGAGTATGATTCTTGGGCCGTCGGGACAAAACATTTATCCTGAGGAGATAGAGAGTGTAATAAATAATATGCCATATGTGATTGAATCATTGGTGATTGATGCTAATGGAAAGCTTGTGGCACTTGTTTATCCGGATGTTGAGCTTGCAGGTAAGGACGGACTTGACAGGGATGCCCTGCTTAAGAAGATGGAGGAGAGTATTGCAGCAGTTAATGTGGATATGCCAAATTATTCCAAGATTGCGGGTGTGAGACTGGTGCCTGAGGAGTTTGAGAAGACCCCAAAGAAGAGCATCAAACGTTATATGTATCAGCAAATCAGTTAGTGATGGATTCCAAACAACTTCAGTTTGATAAAAGTTATTTGAGGATGGCCGGTATATGGGCCAGAAACTCATATTGTGTACGCAGACAGGTTGGTGCCCTTATAGTAAAGGACAGGAGCATCATCTCTGACGGGTATAACGGTACACCTTGCGGTTTTGAGAATGTGTGTGAAGATGAACAGGGGTGTACAAAGCCATATGTACTGCATGCAGAGGCAAATGCCATTACAAAAATGGCAAAATCCAACAACAGCAGTGCGGGGGCTACCCTATATGTTACGGCAGCACCTTGTCTGGAGTGTGCGAAACTCATTATCCAGTCTGGCATAGTGAGGGTGGTGTACAGGGATTCTTACAGACTTACAGATGGAATAGAGCTTCTGGAGAGGGCAGGCGTAATGGTGGAGCAGATTGATGCTTCCGGATTGGAGGAGGATAATGTATAATGGCAATGGATGAGAAACAAAGGAGAAAGGTGAGTCTGATGCTCTGGGGCTTCATGTTCCTGCTCATTTGCAGCATGTATGTGGGAAAATGCAATGAGGGGAGAAGGGAACTCAGTGTTGATGAAGGAAAATGGAGCAAACTGTTGCTTGTGCTGGACCAGATAGAGAAGAACTATGTGGATACTATCAGTTATGAGAAAATGGTTGAGGATCTGCTACCTCATGTGATGGAGGAACTGGATCCCCACTCGGTGTATCTTCCTCCAGTGGAGCTTGAGGCAGCAGATGAGTCTCTTGTGGGCAATTTCAGCGGTATAGGCATCCAGTTCAATGTCCCTGCTGATACAGCCATTGTGATTAGTGTCATTTCCGGCGGTCCGTCCGAGAAGGCGGGACTGCTGTCGGGAGACAGGATAATTGAGGTAGACGGAAAAAATGTTGCCGGAGTCAGAATGAACCAGGATTCTCTGGTAAAGATGCTTAAGGGGCCTAAAGGCTCAAAGGTACAGCTCAATGTAAAAAGGGATAACCTTTCGGAACTGCTCCATTTTGAAATTATAAGGGACAAGATTCCTGTAAAGAGTGTTGATGTGGCCTTTATGCTGGATGACAGCCTGGGTTACGTAAAACTCTCAAAGTTCAGCAGGACCAGTTATGTGGAGTTTATGGAGGGGGTGTTGCCTTTGGTGGCTGCAGGAATGAAGGATCTTGTATTTGACTTGAGGGACAACTCCGGAGGATATCTCGACCAGGCACTACATCTCTCAAATGAGTTTCTGGAAAAAGGGGAACTGATAGTTTATATGGAGGGGAAGAGCAGACCGAGGGAAGATTTCAAGGCATCCGGCAAGGGGCTTCTGAAGGATGTGGGTCTGTATGTACTCATCAATGAATCATCTGCATCCTCATCAGAGATTTTTGCAGGTGCCATACAGGATAATGACAGAGGTACAATAGTGGGACGCCGTTCATATGGAAAAGGACTTGTACAGGAACCCCTCTATTTTACAGACAAATCTGGCATAAGGCTTACAGTTGCCAGATTCTATACCCCTACCGGAAGGTGCATACAGAAACCGTATGACGGGAATTACCAGATGGATATAGTTGAGAGGTACAGGCATGGTGAGATGCTTTCTGCCGACAGCATAAAGAGGGTGGATTCGCTCAAGTTCACAACCCCTGGAGGGAAGGTGGTTTATGGTGGCGGCGGCATTATTCCCGATGTGTTTGTCCCTATAGATACAACAGGTGTTACAGATTTCCTTATTGCATGCAACCGCAAGAGCATGATTGTAAAGTTCAGCAATGTGCTGGCTGACAGGTACAGGCAGGAGTTGAGGAAAGTGAGGACATTTGAAGATTTTGAGAAGCTTGTCTCAAGGATTGACATTGGAGGGGAGTTCCTGGAGTATGCCCGCAAGAACGGGATTGTTCCAAAGAGAGGGGAGTGGGAAGAGAGTAAAGGAATCATTCTCCCACAGCTGTGCGGATTGATGGGAAGATACACAGTGCTTGATGACAATGCATTCTATCCGTTTATCTTGAGGATAGACAACGTTATAGAGAAAGTTAAAGAGATAAGGAACTAATTTTAAAACAGGACTATTATGGCAAAACTTATTGGAATGGCAGCAGACCATGCCGGTTATGAGCTTAAGGAGGCATTGAAACCCCTTTTGAACGAGTTGGGCTTTGAGGTGAAGGACTTTGGAACACATTCTACAGAGAGTATGGATTATCCCGATGTGGCACATCCGCTTGCAGATGCAATTGAGAACGGCGAAGTGTGCTGTGGTGTTGCAATGTGCGGTTCGGCCAACGGCATAAGCATGAGCTTGAACAAGCATCAGGGGGTAAGGGCTGCAATTTGCTGGAATCCGGAACTTGCATCTTTGGCAAGACAGCATAATGATGCCAACATTCTTTCATTGCCTGCACGTTTTATCTCAGTGGAGGAGGCAAAAGAGATTGTAAAGGCATACTTTGCTGCAGAGTTTGAGGGTGGAAGACATCTCAGGAGAGTTGAAAAAATTGCTTGCAGATAATTTGATGGGAAATTTTCTTACAGTTGACAAGGATTCTCTCCAGTTCCTCCAGGGAAGTATCGAGGAGTATCCCGACGGAATAGTCTTGCCTGTAGACAAACCCTACAGATGGACATCTGCCGATGTTGTCAGGAAAGTTAAATTTATAGCACAGAAGCATTTCCATAAGAAGAACCTGAAGGTAGGGCATGCCGGAACACTTGACCCTCTGGCAACGGGAGTATTGCTGGTGTGTATTGGAAAAGCTACCAAACAGGCTGAGACACTGCAGGCGGAACAGAAGGAGTATATTGCCCAGATAGAACTTGGCGCAACCACTCCCTGCTTTGACATGGAGAAGGAGATAGATTGTACATATCCCTTTGAGCATATCACCAGAGAGATGGTTGAGGAGGCAGTTTCCGGTTTTATTGGTGAACAGGACCAGATTCCACCTGTATTTTCAGCAAAACTGATTGACGGTACCAGGGCATATGAGATGGCCCGTGCCGGAGAAGAGGTTGTGATGAAACCTGCAAGGATTACCATATATGAAATGGAAATTGTAGAGTTTTCCCTGCCGCGTCTGGTGTTGAGGATAAAATGCAGCAAAGGGACATACATACGTTCAATAGCAAGGGACATGGGGAAGGCTTTGGGCAGCGGAGGCTATTTGAGCGGTCTTGTGAGAACCCAATCTGGAGGGTTTCATGTAGGGAAGGCTCTGGATATGGATGATATGGAAAAGATAATGAAGCGATAAAACGGAAAAAACAGGGAAATATGAAACATTCCCTGTTTTTTTTCGTATAATGATTACTTTTTGACATTATTAACGGAGATAAATAGAGATGAAATTATCACAATTCAATTTTCCGCTCACTGTAGAGCAGATTGCAAAGTATCCTGCAAAATTCAGGGATGAATCGAGGCTTATGGTGCTTCATAAAGGTACAGGTGAGATTGAGCACAAGCAGTTCAAGGATATAATTAACTATATGTCTGAGGGTGACACTTTTGTTTTCAATGATACAAGAGTGTTCAAGGCAAGGCTTTATGGCAACAAGGAGAAGACAGGTGCGGAGATTGAGGTTTTCCTTCTCAGGGAACTTAACAGGGAGCAGAGATTGTGGGATGTGCTTGTAGACCCGGCAAGAAAGATAAGGATTGGCAACAAGCTCTATTTTGGAGAAGATGATTCGCTTGTAGCTGAGGTTATCGATAACACAACATCAAGAGGAAGAACATTGAGGTTCCTCTATGACGGTTCATATGAGGAGTTCCGCGATGCCCTCTTTGCTGTAGGCGAGCTCCCAATTCCAAAATGGATAAGGACAAAGCCTGAGGAGATTGACAATGAAAGATTCCATACCATTTATGCCAGGAATGAGGGTGCTGTAGCAACTCCTGCAGCCGGTCTGCATTTTAGCAGGGAGTTGTTCAAGAGAATGGAGATAAGGGATGTGAATACAACTTTCCTTACACTCCACATGGGCTTGGGACACTTCAGAAAAGTGGATGTTGAGGATCTTTCAAAACACAAGATGGATTCAGAGCAGATGATAATTACAGAGGAGACCGCCAACCTTATCAATGCAACCAAAGCTGCGGGTCACAAGGTTTTTGCAGTAGGCATTACCGTAAACAGGGCACTTGAAACCCCTGTTACAACCAAAGGTGAGGTAAAACCATATGTGGGATGGACAAACAAGTTCATTTTCCCGCCTTACCAGTTCTCGGTGGCAGATGCCCTTGTAACCAATTTCCATATGCCACTTTCTACAATGCTCATGTCGGTAGCTGCATTCGGAGGATTTGAGCATGTTATGAATGCCTATAAGGTGGCGCTCGAGGAGGGGTATCAGTTCGGCACCTACGGGGATGCAATGCTCATCATTTGATAATCATTTGATTGTGATATGCCAAAAAGAGAAAAACCAAGCAGTTTTTCTCTTTTTTTATTGTTGTAAGGTGTTTTTTTCTCTTTTTGGCAAGCTGTTGGGGCAACAATTGATATTTTGGCGCCAAAAAAACTATGGTGGAAGAGATAGTGCTTGGATGTGCCATGGGGAGGGAGTTCCTTTACAGGCCGGATGTTGCAGTGCAGCTCCTGGAAAGATACGGGAGCGTGGAGAATATTTTTGTTTGCAGAGGGGAAGAGGAATTGCGGAGTATGGAAGAGTCATTGGGGAGGGTTATTTCTCCCGACAGCCTCAGGTGGGCAGAAGAAGAGGTTGGATGGTGTGCAAAGAAGGGTATAAAACTCATTTTTTACGGTGAAAAAGGGTATCCGGAGTCATTGGCAGAATCACCGTGCCCACCGTTTATGTTGTACTACAAGGGGTGTGCAGATTTGAATCATCCGAGGAGCATTTCCATTGTAGGGACAAGGCTTGCCTCTGAATATGGAAGGGAGGGGTGCAATATGGTAGTGGAACACATACGGAACTATTCCCCTTTGATTGTAAGCGGACTTGCCTACGGAATTGATATTGCCTCCCATAAGGCGGCACTGGAGAATGGGCTGCAGACTGTGGCTGTCCTCCCAAACGGGTTGGATATGATTTACCCGGCCAGGCACAGGGATGTTGCCGTGCAGATGATTTCACAGGGTGGAATTCTTACGGAATTTCCCCGGGGTGCGGCTCCTCAGAAGCCCAATTTTGTTAAGAGAAACAGGATAATTGCAGCAATATCGCAGGCACTTGTGGTGGTGGAGAGCAGGATAAAGGGGGGCTCTATGATAACCGCTGAGTTTGCCTGCAGCTACAACAAGGATATCTTTGCCCTGCCGGGGAGAATTACTGATTCCAACTCTTTTGGCTGTAACTACCTTATTGCAAAGAATGTGGCGGCCATCTACAATTCCCCAGCTGTGATACCTTCTGCTCTTGGATGGGAAAGGGATATTGTGCAGGATATGGCATATCAGCCCAAATTATTTTCATATGATGTGGAGAACAAGGAGAAAATATTGCTAACTTTAAAGTTTGATAAGGCTACAGGCATAGATGAGATTTGTGCCGTAACGGGTCTTGATTGGGGAACAGCCTCCACTTTGCTGCTGGAGCTGGAACTTGAAGGGAAGATAAAGGTTACAGGAAATACAGATTATTGTTTGAAAAGATGATGGAGTTTGTAGATACCCATGCCCATCTGTATGATGAGGCTTTTGAAGAAGATTTTGATGCAACCATTGGAAGGATAAAAGGGAGCGGTGTTATAAAATGCATATTTCCTGCAATAGATTCAACCTCCTTTTCCCGACAGATATCTGTTGGGGAGCGTTGCGGGAGTTTTGTAGCCCAGGCAATGGGACTGCACCCGACATCTGTAGGGGCAAACTGGAAGGAGGAGCTGGATTTTGCCCTCGGTACTATAGGGAAGGTAAAATGTGTTGCGGTTGGGGAAATAGGGATTGACGGTTATTGGAGCAAGGAGTTCCTTGAGCAGCAGAAGGAGGTGTTCAGGGTGCAACTGGAGGAGGCATACAATAGGGGGCTGCCGGTAATAATACATGCGAGGGAGGCTACGGAGGAGATATTCCAGGTCCTTGATTCTCTCGGGAAAAGGGTCCCCTCAGGTGTCTTTCATGCCTTCAGCGGCAGCTATGAAACCTATGAGCGGATAATCAGATACGGCAACTTTATGGTGGGGATTGGCGGTGTGGTTACATACAAGAATGCAGGGGTGGCAAAGAGTGTGGAGAGGATACCGTTGGAGAGGATATTGCTGGAGACAGACAGCCCATATCTCACTCCGGTACCTTTCAGAGGAAAGAGGAACGAGAGCAGCTATCTGGTATATATAGCGGAGAAGATTGCCCAAATTAAGGGGTGTGCAGTGGAGGATGTTGCCAGAAGGACCACGGAGAATGCTTTTACAATGTTTGACTTATAATTTACAGTATATGGCTAGAAAAATTTTGCTTGTTTATACGGGCGGTACCATTGGCATGAAGCAGGACCCGGAGACCCTGGCCCTGAAACCGTTCAATTTCAACCAGATTTTGGAGGAGGTGCCGGAACTCAAGAAGTTCGGGTGTGAAATTGACACATATTCATTCGACCCTGTAATAGATTCTTCCGATGTGCAGCCACAGTTCTGGATTACCCTGGCTGAGTTCATCCGCAAGAACTACAGTTCCTATGACGGCTTTGTGATTCTTCATGGAACAGATACCATGTCATATACAGCCTCGGCCCTCAGTTTCATGTTTGAGAACCTCTCAAAGCCTGTTGTCCTTACAGGGAGCCAGCTCCCTATAGGAATGCTCCGTACAGACGGGAAGGAGAATCTGATATCATCAATTGAAATAGCCTCGGCAACAGATGTACAAGGACATCCCATGGTGCCTGAGGTGTGCATTTATTTTGATACCCATCTCTATAGGGGAAACCGTACAACCAAGTACAATGCGGAGAATTTCCGGGCATTCCGTTCTGCAAACAGTCCGGTACTGGCAGATGTGGGGATACATATAAAATACAACACATCCTATATCCGTACTCCCGACAACTATACCAATTTCCTGAAGGTTTCAAAGAACCTTGATACACGGGTGGCCGTATTGAAGATATTTCCAGGAATCACACCGCAGGTGATGGATGCCGTTCTGGGTATGGAGGGGCTGCGTGGGGTGGTGCTTGAGACATTCGGTTCCGGTAATGCCCCTACAGCGGAGTGGTTCGTATCCAGGATAAAGGATGCTGTCCGCAGGGGGATACTTGTATTGAATGTAACCCAATGCCTGGCCGGTAAAGTGGATATGGATGCTTATGCAACCGGAATTGCCCTCAAGAATGAGGGGGTTATCAGCGGTTATGACAGCACTACAGAGGCAGCCCTTACCAAGATGTTCTATGTGTTGGGACAAAGTGATGATTTGTCTATAATTAAAGAGCTGTTAAACAGTAATTTAAGAGGTGAGATATCAAATTAGTGGCAATTTGGTTGCTGTAGTTTGGAAAATTTTACCTAAATTGCGCTGAATTTATAGTATGAACACATAACTATAACTATTTAAATACATTGTTTAATTAAAAATTTCAAAAAAAATTATGAAAAAATTTTTCATGTTTTTGGCAGTTATCGGCTTCGTTGCTCTAGCTGCTAATGATGTAGTTGCTCAGACTAACGATGCTGCTGCTCAGGAGCTTCTATCAGGTGCTTCTTCTGATGTGCCAGTTTACACACAGATCAAAGCTAAATTCATTGAGGGTGGTGTAGGCTTTATGGCTGCAGTACTTCTTTGTCTTATCCTTGGTCTTGCAGTTGCTATTGAGAGAATCATTTATCTTTCACTTTCAACTACCAACACAACTAAACTTATTGCTAAAGTTGAGGATGCTCTTGCAAATGGTGGCGTAGAGGCTGCTCTTGAGGTTTGCCGCAACACAAGAGGTCCAGTTGCTTCAATTTTCTACCAGGGTCTTAGCAGAATGGATCAGGGTCTTGAGGCTGTTGAGAAATCAGTAGTTTCTTACGGTGGTGTTCAGGCTGCTCAGCTTGAGACAGGTCTTACTTGGTTGTCATTGTTCATTGCTATGTCTCCAAACCTTGGTTTCTTGGGTACAGTTATCGGTATGATTAGTGCATTTGATTCTATCCAGGCTGCTGGTGACATTTCACCTATCGTTGTAGCTTCAGGTATTAAACAGGCGTTGATTACTACAGTTGCCGGTTTGATCGTAGCTCTTATCCTTCAGGTATTCTTCAACTATATTACATCTAAAGTTGAGAGCCTTGTTATTACTATGGAGGACGCTTCAGTATCATTGATCGACATTTTGGTAAAAGCAAAAAAATAATTTAAGATAACATGAAATTAGTAAAATATTTTTCATATTTACTACTAGCTGTATCTGCTGTACTTATTATTGCATTCTATGCAATGGGTACTCCAGAGGCAATGGTGTCAACAATACTTGGATGGACTTATGTTCTTATAGGTATTGCGTTAGTTTGTCTGGTTTCTCTTCCTCTAATTTACAGAGATGGTAAGAAAATGGAGAAATCTACACTTTTAGCGTATGGCATCTTTGTCGTAGTAGTTTTAGTTGCAGTATTGTTCTCAAGCAATGCGGCACTTGATGGTGTCAATTTTGAGAAAGAGCCTTCTGCATTTGATTTTAAGTTTACTGACGGTGCTATTATGGCTGCAGGACTTTTGATAGTTATTGCATTTATATCAATCGTTGTTGGTAATCTAAAAAGTATGTTCAGTAAGTAAATAACCTTAAAGAAAAATAGATATGGCAAAATCAACTCCCGCGTTGAATACAACTTCGAGTGCCGATATTGCGTTTTTGTTGCTTATATTCTTTTTGGTTGCTACTACTATGGATGTAGATAAAGGTATTGTGAGACGTTTGCCTCCTATGCCTGATGAGAATCAGAAGCAGCAAGATGTAAAGGTTAACCGAAGAAATATCGTTGTGGTAAGAATCAACTCTCAAGATAGAATTCTTGCAGGTGGTACTCCTATGGATGTAACACAGGTTAAAGATAAAATCAAAGAGTTTATTAGTAACCCATCAAATAGCGAGTCTCTTCCAGAGAAAGAGATGAAGGAAATTGAAGGATTTGGCCAGTATGCAGTTTCAAAAGGTGTTGTTTCTTTGCAGAATGACCGTGGTACAAGTTACAGTGCTTACTTGAAAGTTCAGAACGAGATAGTAAAGGCATTTAACGAAATCCGCGATGAGTTTGCAATGGTAAATTTTGGTTCTAAATATGCAGATTTGGATGAGGATAAAATGAAGATTGTCCGTGAGGCTATTCCTCAGTCAATTTCAGAGGCTGAACCAAAAGATGTTTCAAAGAAAAGATAATTAGGAGGATTAAAGATGTCAAAATTCAGTAAAAAAGGAAAGAGAGGCTTAGCAAGTTTCTCAATGTCTTCAACCTCTGATATCGTTTTCATGCTTATCTTCTTCTTCATGGTGTCAACCACCATGCGTGAGACTGATAAGTTGGTTATGATAAAATTACCTGAGGCATCAGAGACAGCAAAATTGGAGCGCAAGGACTTGGCTTCATACATCAATATAGGTACTCCTGTTAAAGACAAACAGTCTGAGTATGGTACAGATGCACGTATCCAGTTGAACGATTCTTTCAGAAATGTTTCAGATATCCGTGACTTCATTGCTGTAGAGCGCGAGGCTATGAAAGAGAGTGACCGTCCGCTCATGCAGACTGTTATTAAAGCAGATGAAAATGTTCGTATGGGTATCATCAGTGATGTTAAACAGGAACTTAGACGTTGTTCAGCTCTTAAGATTATGTACACAGCAAGAACTGTTGAGCAGGTAAGATAATCTTGAGGAATTGAATTGAATTAGGGTGGCTATTGCCACCCTTTTTTTGTATATTTGCGTGAAGTAATTCTTTAAGATATGAAAAGGAGTCTGTGTAAAGTATTGTTGGCTGCATTATGTGTTGTGATGCTGGCCAGCTCCTGCTCGCAGGAGAAGAAAGCAAAATATGTTTTCTATTTCATCGGGGATGGGATGGGTTTTTCCCACATCTCCCTTACTGAAGGATATCTGGCAACAAAGGAGGGCAAGATTGGCAATTCTCCCCTTTGTTTTACACAATTCCCTGTAATGGGAATGGCCACAAGCTATTCTGCCAACAGGTATATAACCTGTTCTTCTGCAGCGGGTACCGCCCTTGCTACAGGGAGCAAGACAAACAACGGCATGTTGGGAGTTACACCGGATTCATCAGAACTGGTTTCTATTGCATATAAAATTCATAATGCCGGTTTCCCTGTTGGTATTACAACATCAGTTACCATTGATCATGCCACTCCAGCATCTTTTTATGCCAATTCTGCTGCCAGAAGCGACTATTATTCAATAGCACAGCAGTTGGCAAGTTCAGGTTTTGAATTTTTTGGCGGTGGCGGTTTCTATGGCGCCAAGGACAAGAGGGAGCAGGAGATGTCTCTCTATGATATAGCATCCCAGGCCGGTTACGAGTTTGCATACGGAGTTGATGAGTATGATGCCAAGAAAGGAAGTGCAGATAAAATGATCCTTTTCCAGAAGGGAGAGAAGAAAAATAACGATTTGCCATATGTTGCAGAGAGGGAGGATGGGGACCTCTCTTTACCGCAGGTTGTGGAGAGTGCAGTTGATTTCCTCAATAACCAGGATGGCTTTTTCCTGATGGTTGAGGGAGGCAAGATAGATTGGGCGGCCCATTCCAATGATTTGGCTGGGACCATCTTTGAGATGCTTGATTTTGACCAGGCTATAGCTGCAGCGTATGAGTTCTATAAACAGCATCCCGATGAAACTCTGATAGTAGTTACTGCAGACCACGAAACAGGTGGAGTAACTTTGGGGCGTGGGAAAGGCTATGTATATGATTTGAGTGTAGTAGGGAGACCTCAGAAGGGGAATGTGGAAGGGGTCAGTACAGATGTTTCCAATTATATGAGCGGAGTTTCTGTTGATTCACTTTCTAAAGTGGCAAAGATTGGCTGGACAACAACTTCGCATACAGGTGGAGCTGTCCCTGTATTTGCAGTTGGCGCCGGCAGCGGACTCTTTGCAGGAAGGCAGGACAATACAGATATTCCCAAGAGAATCTGTAAGGCTATGGGTGTAGAGTTTTAAATTTTATTGAGATATGAAAAGATTATTTGCTTTTGTTATTACGCTTTTTGTCTGTTTGCAGGCAGCAGTTTCTTTGCAGAGCTGTACAGCTCAGCAGATTGATAACACAGGAAGGGAATTCAGGGGTGGCTGGATTCATATTGTGGGAAATACAAAGATAAAGGATATGACCCGTCAGGAGGTTCAGGATATGTTTGTTCAGGTACTGGATTCTATGGAGACAGCCGGTTGCAATGCGGTGATTTTTCAGGTTCGCCCTTGTGCGGATGCCTTCTACAAATCGGAGGTGGAGCCTTGGAGCAGGTATCTGTCGGGAGTACAGGGGGTTGCTCCTGCCGAGGAGTGGGATCCTATGCAGTTCATGATTGACGAAAGCCACAAGAGAGGTATGGAGTTCCATGCATGGTGCAACCCATATAGGGTTACTTTGCTGGAAACAGATTCCCTTTACGCTGACCATATGTATTTCAAGCATCCGGAGATTTTTGTGAAACATGGCAAGCAGTTGTATTTCAATCCTGCTGAGCCCCTTTCAAGGGATTTTACCACAAAGGCTATTGCAGATATTGTAAACAGATATGATATTGAGGCGATACATTTTGATGATTATTTCTACCCTTATCCTATAGAGGGGGTTGAGTTTGACGATTCCCTTGCATTTGAGAAGTATGCTGCAGCGCAGGGCTTTGAGGTTAAGGAAGGAACTGACAGGGAGACTGTTTTGGGCGACTGGAGAAGATACAATGTTGAGTTGCTCATCAAACAGTTGAATGATACCATTAAGGCATCAAAACCTTGGGTTAGATTTGGTATAAGCCCATTTGGAATCCACAGGAACAAGAAGGATACTCCAGACAGCTCCGGCAGCAATACCAACGGCCTTTCTAATTACGACCAGTTGTTTGCAGATGTACCACGTTGGGCAGAGATTGGTATCATTGACTATGTTGTTCCCCAGCTGTATTGGGAGATTGGACACAAGAGGGCATGTTATGAGATTCTTATCAAGTGGTGGAATGATACCTGGAAGAGGGGCCAATTGTACATTGGACAGAGTGTGGGCTCTTTCAGCAAGCCTGATGTGAACAATCCTGAAATTGACCAGACAGAGGCAAAAATGAAGCTTGTAAGGGAGTTGCCTAATGTTCATGGCAATGTTTGGTGGCCTGCATGGAGCCTTGTAAGGAATTCTGCAGGTATGCAGGAGAAACTCAGGACAAATTACCAGAAGACACCTGCCCTTATTCCTGTTTATGCAGAGCTGGACAGCAAGGCTCCTAAAGGTGTTGAGGATATCAGGAATGAGAATGGCACAATTGTCTGGAAACAGAATGCGGCTGATGCTGCAGACAATATGCAGAAGGCTTTATTCTATGCGGTTTATTATTTCCCTCAGGGGGTAGAGGCAGACAAGGCCAACAAGGAGTGTCTTGTAAAACTGGTTCCTGATGCCCAATTCAATGTTGCTCAGAACCCTGCACATGCAGAAGGCGGCAAATATGTCATTACTGTGGTTGACAGGTGCTGGAATGAGAGCAAAGGGTCAAAAGTTATAGAATTCTAAATTTATCGGGAAGAAACTCAGATTTTTATGAAGAAGTTTTTTGTATTGGCACTTTCATTTGTTGTTATGGCAACCGGAGTGTATGCACAGGGAAAAAAGAAATATAGCGATCATTATTACAAGAGGACTGCACAATTTGACCAGGAGAGGCCTGTAAATTCCAGCGATATTGTAATGCTGGGGGACAGCCTTACAGAGGGGGGGGACTGGGACTCTTATTTCAAGAATTGGCTTCCTGAAGGTGTGTCTGTTGTAAACAGGGGTATTGTGGGTGATGATGCCCCCGGTATTTATGATAGGTTGCACCAGATTCTTCCGGGTAATCCTATGAAGATTTTCCTGCTGGTTGGTGTGAACGATATCAGCCATCAGATAACATCTGATAGTGTTCTGGTTGATATTGAAAAGGTTGTTGCCCAGATTGTAGAGAAGTGCCCGGATACCAAATTGTATATACAGTCCCTTTTGCCATACAATTTTGACAAGTGCATCTACAAGACCATGAACAAGGTTGACAAGACACATGTTATCCGCAAGGTGAACAAGGGGTTGAGGAAGATGGCGCGCAAGTATAATCTGGAGTATATTTATCTGTACGATTATCTTAAGGCACCAGGTTCGCTGCATCTGGATCCGCAATTTACTAAAGACGGTCTCCATATCAACCAGGCTGCATATAAGATTTGGGCCAATGCATTAAAGAAATATGTAGAATAATATCCATTTTTCTTAACTTTGCATCTTTGTACGATTTTAGAAAAAGATTCATAATATGAGTGAGATTAAAAGAAAGAGGATTGCCCAGTTGCTTTGCGAGACTCCGGGAGTTGAAGTTGTGGCAAAAGGTTGGGTAAGGACAAAAAGAGGAAACAAGAATGTAGCCTTCATTGCTTTGAATGACGGTTCTACAGTTAATAATATTCAGGTTGTTTGTGATGCTGCAAATTTCGCTGAGGAGTTGATGAAGAACATCACTACAGGTGCTTGTATTGCAGTTAAGGGAGATTTGGTTGAGTCTATGGGTAAAGGGCAGAGCGTTGAGATCCAGGCTAAGGAGATAGAGGTTCTTGGTACAGCGGATGTTGAGAGCTATCCTTTGCAGAAGAAGGGCCACAGCATGGAGTTCCTTAGGGAGATTGCCCACTTGAGACCACGTACAAACACCTTCGGATGTGTGCTCAGAATAAGGCATGCAATGGCATTTGCTATCCACAAATATTTCAATGACAGAGGTTTCTGCTATTTGCACACACCGCTTATCACAGCAAGTGACTGCGAGGGTGCAGGTGCAATGTTCCAGGTAACCACTATGGATTTGAACAATATCCCTAAGACAGAGTCGGGAGAGGTTGATTTCTCGGGAGATTTCTTTGGAAGACAGACTGCACTTACAGTGAGCGGCCAGTTGGAGGGTGAGCTTGGTGCAATGGCTCTTGGTCAGATTTATACATTTGGCCCTACTTTCCGTGCTGAGAACTCAAATACCCCAAGACACTTGGCAGAGTTCTGGATGGTTGAGCCTGAGATGGCGTTCTATGAGATTGAGGACAATATGGACTTGGCAGAGGATTTCATCAAATATTGTGTGAAATATGCTTTGGACAACTGCATGGATGATCTCAAGTTCCTTAATGACATGTTTGACAAGGAGCTTATCAGCCGTCTTGAGAGTGTTATTTCAACAGAGTTTGTAAGACTTACCTATACTGAGGGTGTGGATATCCTCCTAAAGAGCGGTGAGAAGTTTGAGTTCCCTGTAGCATGGGGCATTGACCTTCAGAGCGAGCATGAGAGATATCTTGTGGAGAAGCATTTCAAGAAGCCGGTTATCCTTACAGATTATCCAAAAGATATCAAGGCGTTCTATATGAAACAGAATGAGGATGGCAAGACCGTAAGGGCAATGGATGTGCTGTTCCCTAAGATTGGTGAGATCATAGGTGGTTCACAGAGAGAAGAGAGCTTTGAGAAGCTAAGCGCCCGTATTGCCGAGTTGAACATGGATACAACCAACTTGTGGTGGTATATGGATACCCGCCGTTTCGGTACAGCTCCTCATAGCGGTTTCGGCCTTGGATTTGAGAGACTGTTGTTGTTTGTAACAGGTATGCAGAACATCAGGGACGTGATTCCGTTCCCAAGAACACCAAAATCTGCAGAGTTCTAAGAACAAGATTGCCACAGATGAAGTTCCTTGACTCAAAAGAGAAAAAGACCGGATTCTATACCACAGTAATATTTCATCTGGTGGTACTTATAATATTTCTCCTCACTGCAATCCACGGGGTTGTGAGTGAGGAGACTTCTTTTGTATTGGATTTCTCAAAACTGGAGGAACTGGAGGAGATAGCCAAGCAGGAGGAGCTGAAGGCGCAGGCAAGCAAGGAACTTGATGAGCTTCTCAGCGGTAGTGTTACCCCCAACCAGTACCGCAATGTGGCAGTTGACAGGTCAAACCAGCCCTTGAGGGATGACCGTTTCAAGAATCCCAACCAGGTTTATGACGAAGCCCGGGAACTGCAGAAGAAACTTGACGCATCCCGTGCAGCAGCACTCCGCGAACAGGGTAATGATGAGGACGCAGTTGCCTCAGGAGAGAATCTTCCCGACAGCAATGCCCCACAATACAAAGGGCCTTCTGTAATATCATACTCATTGGACGGAAGGAAGGCAATTTCCTTACCTGTGCCGGCATACAAATGCCAGGGTGGGGGAGATGTAAGCATCCGCATTACAGTAAACCGTAAAGGGTATGTAACTGCAGCAACCGTTATAAGTAATGTCTCATCCTCTGACGAATGCATTGTCCGTTCAGCCATTGATGCCGCAAAAAGGAGCCGTTTCCGCGCCTCTTCCACTGCTCCTGACAAACAGATTGGAGAAATAGTTTACCGCTTTATAGCGCAATAAAAAAGGTGGCTGATGCCACCTTTTTGTTATACTGCCTTCTGGCCCGCTTCTATGCGGCGGAGGGCTTCTTCTTTTCCTACAAAGTAAATGATGTCTGCAATGCCCAAACCTTTTGCCTGGCCTACGAAGAAGAGGCGGAGGGTATTCATTACTGCTCCCATCTTCCACTCGTTTTCTTTGATGTATCCTGTAAGTTTCTCTTCTATTGCGTGTACGCAGTCGGCTTTTGGAGTGTCACCTGCAGTGGCAAACTCTTTAATGTCCATTGCCGCAATGAAGGCTTTTACTTTTTCAATTATTTCCATTGTTTCAGGGGTGCAGAACTTCTTTACATCGTTTTCTGCATAGGCAGTAGGGGCAATGAAGAAGTAGCTGCAGATCTCCCAGAAATCGGCTACAAAGTGGGCCCTTTCCTTAATGAGGCCACAGAGTTGCTCTACAAATGCCACAGGATATTTCTCAACCTCTACACCTTTCTCCTTAAGGATAGGGATGAACTGCCGGGCCAACTGTGCATCTGTCTGTTTTCTCAGGTACTCCTGGTTGAACCATTTAGCCTTGTCGGCATTGAATCTTGCACCCGATTTTATTACCCTTTCAAGAGAGAAGGCCTGTACAAGCTCATCCATTGTAAAGAGTTCCTGCTCTGTGCCCGGGTTCCAGCCAAGGAGGGCAAGAAGGTTAATGAATGCCTCAGGGTAGTATCCGTCCTCCCTGTAGCCGCGGCTCACCTCACCCTCTGCATTTACCCATCTCAATGGGAATACAGGGAATCCAAGGCGGTCGCCGTCGCGTTTGCTCAGTTTGCCTTTTCCGTCCGGTTTGAGCAGCAGTGAAAGGTGTGCAAAGCGAGGTTGGGTATCGGTCCATCCGAATGCCTTGTAAAGCAGATAATGCAAAGGAAGTGATGGAAGCCACTCCTCGCCGCGGATTACCTCGGTAATCTCCATAAGGTGGTCATCCACAATGTTTGCAAGGTGGTATGTAGGGAGTTCATCTGCCCTTTTCCACAGCACTTTGTCATCCAGGGTGTTTGTGTTCATCTCAATGTGGCCGCGGATGAGGTCGTCCATCTTTACAATTTCATTCTCAGGGTTCTTGAAACGGATTGTCCAGTTGGTGGTGGTCTCAAGAAGTCTCTTCACCTCATCTTCAGGAAGGGTGAGGGAGTTCTTCATCTCCTTACGGGTCTGATAGTTGTAGATGAAGTTCTGTTTTGCGGCCTCGGCCTCTTTCCTTTTGGCATCCAGTTCCTGTGCAGAATCAAATGCATAGTATGCGTAACCGTTTGCAATGAGCTGCTCGGCATACTGTCTGTAGATAGGTTTGCGCTGCGATTGCCTGTAAGGGGCATGCGGATGCCTTTCAGATGGGGTTTCAACTACATTGCCCTGAGCGTCCACTCCCTCGTCGGGAATAATGCCGCACCAGTTCAATGAATCTATTATATACTTCTCTGCACCCGGTACAAATCTCTGTGAATCGGTGTCTTCTATACGGATGATGAAGTCACCGCCCGCCTGCTTTGCGTAGAGGTAGTTGTACAAAGCGGTCCTTACGCCACCCATATGAAGGGGACCTGTAGGGCTTGGTGCAAATCTTACTCTTCTTTTTCTCTCACTCATAATTGTATGTTTTTTAATTATGCTGCAAACTTACTGATTTTTTTTAGTCTTGAGTCTGGTGCAGGTATGAATTGTCTGTCAGCTGTTGGGTTCCCCCCACATCTTCCAGCTTCATCCTTCCTGCGCTTTGGGCAGGGGTGGAATCAGTTATTATTCCCGACAACTTTTTCTGCCTTCTTACATATGCAGGTACCCTCTCCAGTTCATTTATGTCATCACCGGCCTCAAGGATGAGGGCCGGTTTCCCCTCCGGCCTTACATATTGCTGTGTGGCCGGCCCCTCTTCCAGTACCCGATATTGCTGTTCTGCCGGGTTTGGTGCATCCTTTCTGGCAGCTGCAGGATGTGAATATTCCTCAGCAGTGTCTGTATCATTGATTATTATTGTGTTGGAACCATATGAGCTTCTTACGCTGTCATATATTCCGCTTGAACTGAGCGGTATTGATGTCTCCTCGTTCTCATCCACATCAATCTGTGGCAGGTTGTTTACATCAAATCCTGTGGCAACAATGGTTACACTTATTTTCTTTCCTATACTTGGATCGTAAACCACACCTCTCTTGAACTTGTTTGCGGAGCCTCCGGTATAGCTTCTTACCTGATCCATAATCTGTGAGAGTTCTGCCATTGTAAGTCCGCCGTCTTCCTTGCTGGATGTGATGTTTACCAGCACACCTTTTGCTGTGGTAAGGTCGCAATCATTCAGCAATGGTGAATCCAGGGCTTTCTGTACAGCATCAATAGCCCTGTCGGGACCTTCTGCCTCACCCATACCCATGATTGCCATTCCGCTGTCGTTCATCACCATCCTTACATCGGCAAAATCCACATTTATGAAACCGGGACGGTTGATGATGTCTGCAATACTCTTTACAGCTGTGCTCAACACCTCATCTGCCCTTGGGAATGCGTCAAATATTGTAAGTTCCCCAAATACCTTATACAGTTTCTGGTTGTCAATTATTAGGAGGCTGTCCACATGCTTTCTGAGCTCCCTTATACCCAATACGGCACGTTTGATGAACTCAGGACCTTCATCCCTGAACGGAAGGGTCACAACTGCCACTGTGAGTTTTCCCATCTCCTTTGCAACCTGTGCAATTACAGGGGCAGCACCTGTCCCGGTACCTCCACCCATACCTGCAGTAATGAAGACCATCTCTGTATTTCCCGACAACGATTTCCTGATGTCGTCAATTGATTCTGTGGCAGCCTTGCGCCCTTTCTCGGGATCACATCCTGCACCAAGCCCTCGTGTGAGGTCTGAGCCAAGACGCAATGTCTCGGGCACCTGGCTTATCTTAAGGGATTGGATATCGGTGTTGCATATCATGAACTCCACATCCTTTATTCCCTGACGGTACATCTCCGATACGGCATTGCAACCGCCCCCTCCAACTCCAATTACTTTAATGATACTCTGGCTCATATCCCAGCCATCCGGTACCAGGCAATTCATCTCTTCCATATGTTAAGCCTCGTTTTCGTTGAATACATCATCAGATTTGATTGAGTTGAAGAAGCTCTTGAAATTGAATCCGGATTTCCTCTTCACCTGAGGAGCCTCCTTTACTGCCTCCTGTGCCGGTGCAGCTTCAACTGCTACTGCCTCCTCCTCTTTGGCGTAATTTATAGGTGTGGTTGTGTTGTATCTTACACCCTCACGCTCCATTTTCTCAAAACCGGCAATAACCAGACCCACAGCTGTAGAGAGGGTTGGTCTCCCTACCTGTACATCGGCATCGCTGAACTCTCTTCCAGGACAGGCAAGTCTTGTGTCAAGACCTGTAACCATATTTGCAAATTGTCTCAAGTTGGCAATCTGTGACGAGCCGCCGGTTATGACAAGTCCTGCCTTAATCTTGTTCTTGTATCCGCTTTTCTCTATCTCATACATTGCTGCCTCAAGAATCTCTTCAACTCTTGCCTCTATGATTCCAGCTATATGTTTAAGGGAAATCTCTTTGTTCTCTCTCCCCCCTACACCAGGGATAATGACCCTCTTGTTCTCCTGAGCAAGGGAACTCATGCAAGAACCGTGGTCTCTCTTAAGTGTCTCTGCAATTTTGGAAGATACACCGCAGCCTTGCTTTACATCTTCTGTAATGCAGTTTCCGCCAAATGGGATAACGGCGGTATGTCTAATTATGTTGTCCTGTATGATGAGCAGGTCTGATGTGCCGCCTCCAATATCAAGCATTGCAACACCAATCTCCCTCTCCTCGTCATCCAGTACAGCTTTGGCAGATGCAAGCGGCTCCAGTACAAGTTCCCTCAGCTTGAGGTTTGCCCTTGCAATTACATTATTGCTGAACTGTGCGGATGTCTTTTTGCCTATAAACAGCTTGAAATTTGAGAATATCTGCTTTCCAGACATTCCTACAGGTTCTGTTATCCCCATGAAGTCATCAATGATATATGACTGTGGAATTGCATGGAGAACTTCCTCACCTCCCTGACAGAATGTCCCGTACATCTTTCTTGTTATGTTGTCAATCTCTTCGGTTGTAATGAGTTCGTCGGGATTCACCCTTATTGTCTGGTCTGTTCCCTGCTCACAACGGATGTTCTGGCCTGCAATTCCAACAAACACCTCGTTAATCTTCTCTCCTATGCTCTCTTCCACATTATGTATTACAGGTAGCATGGAGTCCAGTACTGACTGGATGTTTACAACTTCGCCCCTGCTTACACCTTTTGACGGTGCCTCGCTCATGGCAATGATTTTGATTCCTGCTGCGGTCTTTTCCCCTACAAGACACACAACCTTGGTGGTTCCCAAGTCAATGGCTGCTATTAAGTTTCTCATGACACAAAGAGATTATTGATTGTTCTTTTTCTTGTTTAATTTGCAAATTATCTGGTCTTTATATTTAAGGTTCACACTGCTGTACTTTTCCCACCCCTCTGCCGGTACAATGTTCTTGTAGAAAGTGTACAGCTTGTTGAACTTGGTATCAATATCATTAAGGTCTCCAAATACTATCTTGTGCTCTCCCACACGGGGGGTAAGGATTATATCACCGTTGGCCTCTACATAGATGTGTTCTATCTGTGCGCTCCAGAACGGATCATTGCTCATATAGTTGCCCAATTCAAGCACTTTCCCCATCCAGTTGCCGTCATCTTCAAGTGCCATTCCCCTATGGTCTGCATTGAGGGTGAAAGGGATATGTCCGCTCACAATTGGCACATACGAGGTGAATGTAGGTACCAGAGGAAATATATATTGGGTTTCATCTACATAAAATCCCCCGTTTTCGCCCTGTATCCTCAGGACAGGTTTTCTCTGAGTGATGTTTATCTGCAGTCTCCCTTCTCTGGTGATGCTTACCTGCGATTCCCTTATGGCGTTCCTCTGGTCCAGAAGTTTCTCTATCAGATGGGTGTTTATCTCTCCTACAGGCTGGCCTATGCTCTTTCCTGCAAATCCCTCTATAATTTCCAGCACCTCGTTCTTTGTCACAAACCTGTTCTGTGCACTGTCCAGCAGAGTGATATTCACCTCGCGGCACAATGCGGCAGGCATATTGGTGCTGTACAACTTCTGGGCAAAGAAGAAATACGCGCCAATTGCTCCCAGTACAAGGATTACTGCAAACGATATGAGAATCTTCCTGAACATTTACAACCTTTCCTCCAATATTTTGCCTATTGGTGCAATCAGCCTGTCTATGTCCCCTGCACCAAAGGTTACGAGTATATCCACCTCTTTATCCTTGAGGTAATCCAGAACTTCCTCCTTCTTGAGAAGGACCTTCTCAGCTATTGTTACTTTGTCATAGATGATTTGCGAAGTAACCCCTTCTATAGGGAGTTCCCTGGCAGGGTATATGTCAAGCAATATGAGCCTGTCAAGCATACTCAGGCTTTGTGCGAATTCTGCTGCAAAATCCCTGGTCCTTGTGTACAGGTGCGGCTGGAATATAGCAGTTATATTTCTCCCCGGGAATATCTCCCTCATTGAGCTTATAGCTGAACTCAATTCTCTGGGATGATGCGCATAGTCATCTATATATGTAAGTGCGGGAGTGTTGATATGGATATCAAATCTTCTCTCAACCCCCTGGAATGCTGCAAGGGCCTCCTTTACCTCCATTGGTTCCAGCCCCCCTACGAGGGCAGCAGCTGCGGCAGCAATTCCGTTCTCCACATTTACCCATCCCGGAGTACCTACGGTGTATCCTTCCATTTTGCCGGCCTTGACCTTTGTGCCGTAAATGGTGGTATATTCAGGCCAGTTGAGGGTAAACCTTGTGTATCCCCCTTCAATTGTCTCCATATCGGTAGGATAGAAGTCGGCCTTTTCTGAGTATGAGTAGGTGAATATCCTGCTCTTTACTTTGCCAAGATCTATCTCAACACCCTTCTTGAGTATCAGGGCTCCATCTTCCTTTATTTGTGAGGCAAACTCTGCAAAAGCCTCCCTTATGGTGTTCACGTCACCGTAAATGTCAAGATGGTCTGCATCTGTTGAGGTTATTATTGCCACATGCGGGAACAATTGCAGGAATGAACGGTCAAATTCATCAGCCTCAGCTACAAGTACCTGATTTTTGCTCAACAGCAGGTTTGTCCGGTAGTTTTTTGATATTCCTCCCAAAAATGCCGAGCATCCTTTCCCCGAGTGGGTGAAAAGGTGGGCAAGCATTGTACTTGTTGTGGTTTTGCCATGTGTTCCTGCAACTCCAAGGCATTTCTGTACAGATGCTATCTCTCCCAGAGCCCTTGAGCGCTTTATAAGCCTGTAACCTTTTTCCTGAGCATATACCAGCTCCTCCATATCTGCCGGTATTGCCGGTGTGTATATGACAAGTGTCTGCTCCACCTCTTTTGGTAGAGCTTCAATGGATGGTGTGTAGTGGATCTCTATACCCTCCTCCTCAAGCTTCTGTGTCAGTTTACTTGGGGTACGGTCGTATCCGCTCACCTTGTATCCTGCGTGGTTATAGTAACGGGCTATTGCGCTCATTCCTATACCTCCTATACCTATAAAATATACACTATTCATCATATCTGTTTTTCTGCAAGTTTCAGGCACTCATGTGCTATTGTGGCGGCAGCATCCTTTTTTGCCAGCTTTTCAATGTTCACCTCCAGCTCTTTTATTTTGTCGGGCTGTGCAAGAAGTTTTTCAAGGCAAGGGAGAAGTTCCTCCTTTGCGGCAGCATCCTTTATGATCAATGCTGCATTTTTGTTTACCAATGCCATTGCATTGTGCGTCTGATGGTCTTCTGCCACTACAGGTGACGGAACAAAAACAGTACATTTGCCTGCGACGCACAATTCTGATATTGTGCCTGCTCCGGCACGGCTTACAACTACATCTGCTATGGCATATGCAAGGTCCATCCTCTGTATGAAATCGGAGAAGAATATGTTTCCGTTCTCTTTTCCCTTCATGAAGGAGTCAATCTCTTCCTTGTATATTTTTCCATGTTGCCATATTACCTGGCAGTTGCTCTCTTCTGAAAACATCTTCCCCTCAGAAATGGCTTTCTGCATACATTCATTGAGGGTACGGCATCCAAGGCTTCCTCCAACCACAAAAATGGTTTTTTTGTCGGGAGAAAGGTTATAGTATCTGTATCCTTCTCCCTTTTGCTCAGGTGTTGCCTTTGTGATGTCTTTTCTTATGGGGTTTCCTGTATTCAGGATCCTGTCGGCAGGGAAGAACCTCTCCATGCCGTCATATGCCACGCATATCTTGCTTGCGTTTTTTGCATTCTTTCTGTTTACAAGTCCTGCAAAGGAGTTCTGTTCCTGCAGCAGTACAGGAATCTCCATACCGGCTGCCGCGCCAACTATGGCTGCGCTTGCATAACCTCCCACACCTACAATAAGGTGGGGCTTGAACTCCTTTATTATCCTCCTGGCAATCCGTTTGCATTTGAGGTAATCCAATGCAACGGAGATGTTGGACGGCGAGTAAAGAGGGCGTTTGAGACCCCTTGCAGGTATACCCTTTATGGCGTATCCTGCGGCAGGTACTTTTTCCATCTCCATTTTGCCCAAAGCACCTACAAACAGTATTTCTGCATCAGGCCTTGCCTCCTTTATTGAATTGGCAATGGATATGGCAGGGAATATATGTCCCCCTGTACCTCCTCCGCTTATTATTACTCTCAATTGCTTTTTCATAATCTGTTATTTGAACTGGTCGCCAGGACCCATTATTTCGTACTCTTTCTCTTCTTCCTTGTTTTTTGCAGTTTCTGCGGTTTGTGCAGGTATCCCGGCATCTGCGCCGGCCGCTGCTGCCTGGAGTTTCTTCTTCTGTGATGTTACATCAATTGTACGGCTTACTGAGAGGATTATTCCAAATGCACAGCTCAAAATTACAAGTGATGTACCTCCAAGGCTCAAAAGCGGCAGTGTATGTCCGGTTACCGGGAGGTATCCCACATTTACAAGTATATGGAGCGTAGCCTGTACCGTTATCAGAAGTCCCAGACCGGCTACCGTTAGTGCAGTGAACACTTTGGTACAGTTCTTTACCAGTATTATGCACCGGAACAGGAACCACAGGTAGAGCAGTATCACCCCTATTCCCCCTGCCATGCCGTACTCCTCAATAATAATTGTAAAGATGTAATCCGAGTAAGGGTGGGGGAGGAAGTAGCGTTGGGTACTTTTCCCGGGGCCTTTCCCTATTATTCCCACTGATGAGATGGCCACTTTTGCCATATCTGCCTGGTAGGTCTTGTCCGCCTCCTTCTGTCTCTCTTCTGCACTCAGTTCTTCTGAAATCTCTGTTTCAGATACAAATTTTGTAATTCTGCTCAATGCTGTATCAAGTCTGGTAAAGAGGGTAAGACCTGCCATGTGGAGCAGCACAATAACCAGCAGAGCCCCACCTGCTATGCCTCCGGCCTTGAATATGTAGTTCCACTTTACCCCTGCTATCACCAGCATCATAAGGCTTATCATACCAACAAACAAAGCTGCTGATACACTTCCTATAAGGATAAGTACACATGTTATTCCAACCGGCGCCACAATCCTTATAAGGAACTCCTTGAATGTCTCCATACGGGAGACTTCCAGGGCCCGTGCCAGGTAGAGTACAACTGCAATCTTGGCCATTTCCGTAGGCTGGAATGTTGTGAATCCAAGGTTTATCCACCTTTTTGCACCGTTTATCTCAACACCTATTACAGGTGTGAGAGCCAGAAGTACAATACTTGCAAGGAGCGCTATATTGGCCAGTCCCCTGTACCATCCCAACGGTATCTTGTAGCATATGTATAGGGCAACAAGCCCCATGAATACAAATTGTATCTGTTTGATGAGGAAGGCAAAGTTGGTTGTCTTCTCCTTGTATGCCAAAGAACTGCTGGAAGAGTAGATAAGGGCAATGGAGATAAGTGACAGCAGGAATACCACTGTCCAGATAACTTTATCACCATTCAGTCTGCTCAATATAGACTTTTCCATATCCTATAAACTTCTTACAGCGTTTTTGAATTGTCTGCCTCTGTCTTCGTAACTTTTGAAAAGGTCAAAACTTGCACAGCAAGGTGAAAGCAGTACTGTTTCACCGCTTTTGGCCAGTTCATATGCTTTTGCTACTGCATCCTGTGCAGATTGTACATCAATTATTGTATCCACTTTGTCTGCAAAGTTCTCGTGCAGCTTCTCATTGTGAAGCCCCATGCAGATAAGTACCCTTACCTTATCCTTTACCAGTCCGTATAGCGGGGTGTAGTCATTTCCTTTGTCCTTTCCCCCTGCTATCCACACCACAGGTGTTGTCATGCTGTCCAGAGCGTACCATGCAGAGTCTACGTTGGTAGCTTTTGAATCGTTGATGTACATCACATTCTTTATCTTCATCACCTTTTCCATCCTGTGCTCCACACCTGTAAATGTCATAAGGCTCTCCCTTATCACCTTCTTGTCAATCTTTATGGCCTTGGCTGCAATTGCTGCTGCCATTGAGTTGTACATGTTGTGTTTTCCCTGGAGTGCAAGCTCCTTGAGATAGATGAAGTCTGTATCACCATCTACTGTGACACATATCCTGTCATTATCTGTATATGCACCCTCCGCAATCTTCTCCTTTTGTGAGAAAGGGAGCATTTTTGCCCTTGTTACAATCTTCTCAAGTTCTCCTATTGTTACCGGGTCGTCCTGACAGAATATGAAGCAGTCTTCCTCCTTCATGTTCTGTGTTATGCGGAATTTTGAGTTTATGTAATTCTGCATCTTGAAGTCGTAGCGGTCGAGATGGTCGGGGGTGATGTTCATAAGTATGGCAATGTCTGCCTTGAATTCATACATTCCGTCCAACTGGAAACTGCTCAATTCAAGTACATAGTAATCATATTTTTCTGTTGCAACCTGGTATGCGTAGCTTTGTCCTATGTTGCCGGCCAACCCTACATTCAGTCCTGCATTCTTGAGCATGAAGTAGATGAGTGAAGTGGTTGTGGTTTTTCCGTTGCTTCCTGTAATGCATATTTTCTTCGCATTGTCGTATCTGCCGGCAAATTCTATCTCGGAGATTACCTTTATCCCTTTCTCCCTGGCAGAGACTATAAGTGGTGCATTGTCGGGAATACCCGGACTCTTTATAATCTGGTCTGCAGAGAGAATCTTCTCAGATGTGTGTCCGCACTCTTCCCACTCAATTTCCCATTTGTCGAGCATAGCTTTTGTCTCCTCCTTAAGGGGGCCATTGTCGCTCAGGAATATGTCAAATCCCTTTACTTTTGCAAGAACGGCAGAACCTGCACCGCTCTCTCCTCCTCCAAGAACAACAATTCTTTGCATTACTATCTAATTTTAAGTGTTATTATTGTTATCGCACAAAGCAAAATGGTTATAATCCAGAATCTCACTACAATCTTGGCCTCAGGAAGCGCCTTGTGGGGCTTCTGTATGATTGCCGGGATACCCTCTTTCTGGAAATGGTGGTGCAGCGGACTCATTTTGAATATTCTCCGTCCCTCGCCATATTTTTTCTTGGTGTACTTGAAATAGTACCTCTGCATTATTACAGAGAGGCTTTCTACAAAGAAGATTCCGCACATCACAGGTATAAGGAGTTCCTTTCTGAGAAGGATTGCAGATACTGCAATTATTCCTCCCAGTGCCAGACTTCCTGTATCACCCATGAATACCTGGGCAGGGTAGGTGTTGTACCACAGGAATCCTACCAGCGCACCAATGAATGCAGACATGAAAATTACCACTTCACCACTGTGAGGTATGTACATTATATCCAGGTAAGATGCGTATATTGTGTTTCCCGACAAATATGCCAGTATTGCTATTGTAATTCCAATGAAGGCGGAGACACCGGTTGCAAGTCCGTCCATGCCGTCTGTAAGGTTGGATCCGTTGGATACGGCTGTGATTACAAATATCACCACCACAACGTATATTATTCTGGTAAATATTTCTCCAAATTCACCTCCGAACGGACTCAGCCATGCATAGTCAAACTGGTTGTCCTTTATGAAAGGGATGGTTGTGAGGGTGTTCTGCAGCCCTGTCTGGTCACTCAGACATAAAGCCAGCCCTACAACAAGTCCCAGGGTTACCTGTCCGATAATCTTGTATTTGCCGCTCAATCCATCCTTGTTCTTCTTGAACACCTTTATTGAATCATCCAGAAAACCTATGAGTCCCAACCATATTGCAGTTACAATAAGCAGCTGCACATATATGTTGGTAAGATTTCCGAACAGCAGTGCCGGTATCAGCAGGGAGAGGATTATTATGATTCCACCCATTGTAGGGGTCCCTTTCTTCTGCATCTGCCCTTCAAGGCCAAGGTCCCTGATGTCCTCTCCAATCTGTTTCTTCTGGAGTTTCCTTATTATCCTCGGACCTGCATACAATGCTACAAGCAGTGCAGTCATCAGTGCAACAAGTGCCCTGAATGTGATGTACTGCATCAAGCCTATTCCCGGAAAATCTATTCCGGACTTGCTCATATAGTCAAACAGATGGTATATCATTCTCTATTGCTGTTTTTTGGCCTCTTTCTGCATAAGAAAGGCCTCTTTTATTACTTCTTTATCGTCAAGGTGGTGTTTCACACCGTTTATTATCTGGTAATCTTCATGACCTTTTCCGGCTACAAGTATTATCGAGTCGGGTTTGGCGGTGAGGATCGCAGTGCGTATTGCCTCAATTCTGTCGGGAATAAAGAGGGATATTGCCTTGCCTTTAATGTCCATTCCCCCTTTTATGTCTGCAATTATGGCATTCGGGTCCTCAAATCTCGGATTGTCTGAGGTTACTACAACCCTGCTGGAGTATTTTGTTGCTATTGCTCCCATCTCCGGCCTTTTTGTCTTGTCCCTGTTGCCGCCGCATCCGAATACGCAGATGAGGTCTCCGCAAGGTTCAAGGTCCTTGAGGGTCTTGAGCACATTTTCAAGGGCATCTGGAGTATGCGCATAATCTACTGCTGCAATTATGTCATCTTCTCCCTTGAAGTACTCCAGCCTGCCGGCTACCGAGGTGAGTGTACTCATTGCAGTTATTGTCTCCTCCTCCTTGGCTCCAAGCAGCATTGCTGCACCGAACACTGCAGTAAGGTTTGCAGCATTGTGTACACCAATGAACCTGCACCACACCTCTTTGCCGTTGATGTTCAGGAGCATCCCCTCTATTGTCTTTTCCAGTATCTTTACCCTGAAGTCTGCCCAGTTGCGGCAGGAGTAGGTGCTCACTGCTGCTTTTGTGTTCTGCACCATCACTTCTCCATTGCGGTCGTCAATGTTTGTGAGGGCAAATGCCCCTGCTGGCAATGTGTCAAAGAGTCTCTTTTTGCAGGCAAGGTAGTTGGCAAACGTCCTGTGGTAGTCGAGATGGTCATGTGTGAGGTTTGTAAATATTGCCCCTTCAAATTTTATTGCCTCTGTCCTCTGCTGGTCAATTGCATGGGAGCTTGCCTCCATGAAACAGAATTCGCACCCCTGATCAACCATCTGGGCGAGCAGCCTGTTGAGCTCCATAGGTCCTGGAGTTGTATTTACCGCTTCATATCTTTTGTTCCCCACGTAGTTTGCTATGGTTGAGAGGAGTCCGCAACAGTATCCCAGTTTTGTGAACAGATGGTAAAGGAGGGTGGCAATTGATGTTTTGCCGTTAGTGCCTGTTACGGCAACTACCCTCAGTTTATGTGAAGGGTTCCCGTAGAAGTTGGCTGCAATATGGGCTATTGCCTTGCGGCTCTCCTTTATAAGGATGAACTCCGCATCCATCCCTTCAAACTCTTGCGGAATCTCTTCACAAACAATATATTTTGCCCCGTTTTCAATGGCCTTTCCAATGAACGAGTGCCCGTCTGCATCGGCGCCCCTCACTGCCACAAATAGGGATCCGGGGGTGCAGGTGCGTGAATCGCAGCTTACAACCTCAATGTCTGCTTCACTGTATTTTGAGCAGAGCTCTACGCCATCCAATATCCTACTTGTCTCCATTCTCCTTTAATGTTAAATTTACAACTGCCCCTTCCGGCAATATTGTCCCGGGTGCAGGATCCTGCTGTGCCACTTTCCCGTATCCCTGGAATGTAACCTTGTATCCGTTGTTCTCCAGAAGGTATATTGCATCTTTCAATCCCATATTTACCACATTCACGAGGGAATCGTTGTCTGTGGAGTAATTTTTTGCAACCAATCTTCCCGATGTGTCTTTATTGAATTCTGCCCATCCCGACGAATTTCTCTCATTTATCCCATTTTTATTGAAGGTGATGCCGAGTTCTGCAAGGACTTTGCTTTGTGCATCCAGCCTCCCTGTAGCTATATCGGGATTATCCATGCTTCTCTTCTCCCCGTCGAGCATCGGCTGCCAGTCGCTGCTGGTTGAGTAGATATGGTCTGCTATCTGCTTGAATACAGGACCGGCCCAACTTCCTCCGTAGAAGTTGCCTCTTGTCTCACCTGAGTAGAGTACCACAATTGCGGAGTATTTTGGGTTGTCGTAAGGGTAGAATCCGGCAAATGAAGCCTGGTATCTTCTGAAACCGTTCTTCTCGTATCCGATTTTTCCGCCAAAAGCAATTCTGGATGTTCCGGTCTTGCCTGCTATCTTGAATTTGCTTTTGTTCATAAATTTTCCTGTACCAACCTCTACTACATGTCTGAGAGCCCTTCTTGCTTCCCTTGCGGTCTCTTTTGAGCAGATGGAACCGCTTATCTCCTGTGGACCGAACTCCTTCACAACCTCACCGTTTTCCTGATAATTCTCAATAAAGTACGGTTTCATCATCTTGCCGTCATTGGCAATTGCGTTATAGAAAGTGAGGGTATGCAGGGGGGTGAGGAGGGTGGCATATCCTATGGCCATTGATGAGAGGCTTGATCTGCTCCACATTGCGTCTGTAGGGCCATATATTGAGGCTCTTCCCTCCCCCTGGATGTCAAGGTTGAACCTTTCACCTACCTTCATGCTGTTAAGACGGTCTACATATTGCTGCTCCTTACCCTCGTAGTATGTTACGGCAAGTTTTGCAAATGCAACATTGGATGATTTTGCCAGGGCTGTCTTTACATCCATCATGCCGTATGCGTGGGTGTCTGAATATGTGTGCCCGCCGTAGCTCCATTTTCCGTTCCCTCCGTCTATAGGATCCTCCAGGGTAACATGCCCGTCCTCCAAAAGTGATACAAGGGTCATAAGCTTGAAAACAGAGCCGGGCTCTGTTGCATCTCCAATGGCATAGTTGTATGATTCGTCATATGAATCACCCATCTTTTTCATGTTTGCAATGGCCCTTATTGCACCGGTGGCAACCTCCATTACTATTGCAGTGCCTCCCTCAATGTTCATACCTTTTGCAAGCTGCTCCCTGAGTGCCTTTTCTGCTGCCTCCTGTATCTCTATGTCAATTGTGGTGAGGATGTCATATCCGTCCCTTGGGGCAACTCCCTCAACTCCTGTTACAGGGCGCCACTCTCCTCCAAGCATTTTCTGCACTGTCTGTTTGCCTGGAGCCCCTTTCAGGTAGTAGTCGCATGTACCTTCTATTCCAACTCCAACCCCTTCTGTGTTAATAAATCCTATAGTACGGTATGCCAGTCTTCCGTAAGGGTTGTTCCTCTTGTATTTCTGTTCAACAATTATCCCTCCTCTATTAGCACCAAGCTTAAGGATTGGAAACTGTTTTATCCGGGCAAGTTCTGCATAATCAACAAGCCTGTTCCCTATAGCCTTGTACCTTTTACCGTCTTTTCTGGCTTTTACAAGCTCCTCCTTGTATGCTGCTGCGCTTTTGTTCCGGAAGAACTCTGCAAGTGAACGGCTCAGGCCGTCTATGTGTTTTTTGAATGTATCCTCATTAGGTACTACACAATCCATCCTTATCTGGTAATAAGGGACAGATGTTGCCATAGGTCTGCCGTCATGTGCAAGGATATCGCCACGGATTGCCTCTATCTTCTCCTCTCTGTATGCAATGTCAACGGCCGTTGTATCTGTAGGGGCAATGAACTGCAACCAGGCAATTTTCCCCACAACCGCAAGGGCTATGAGGACAAACAGCTTGTATATCAAAGCCATCTTCTTGAATATGCCGTTTATTGCTTCCATTTAATTGTGTCTTCTTACCAGTTTTACTGTTTTTGCCGGATCTGTAGGTTTCTGCAGACTTGACTCATGCTGTTCCAGCCTTATCTCCACCTCGTTCCTTTTGCTCAGGTACTGCAGTCTTGCGGCCTTTGCAGTATAGTCTGCCTTCAGGTTCTTGAGCTCCCTCTGGTTGCGTCTCATTGTGAGCTGGGTATTCTCCACGCTTAAGGTAAAAGTTATGAAGGCAATCACAAGAGAGAACAGATATATAATGAAATATTGGTCAACCGTCTTAAGTCTTGATAGAATCTGGCCGCCCAATATATCACTTGCAAAATTGAATTTGCGCTGTCCGTTTGTCCCGTTCATTTTAACCTCCTTATTTTCCATCCGTCAACTCTGCTACCCTTAGTTTGGCACTTCTGCTGCGCGGGTTGGAAGATATCTCATCCTCCGGTGGCAGAATCGGTTTCCTGTTCACCAGTGTGAAAGGTGAGAGGCTCCTTCCGTAGAAGTCTTTTCCCTCTTTGCCGTCTGTGTTCCCAGATTTCATGAAGTTCTTCACCATTCTGTCTTCCAGGGAGTGGTATGTAATTACCGAAAGTCTTCCCTGTGGCCTCAGGCATGCCAGTGTGCCGTTGAGAAAATCCTCAAGGGCCCTCATTTCCATATTTACCTCAATTCTCAATGCCTGGTACAGTTGTGCCAAAAATTTATGTTCGTTAAAGCTTGTATACAGTTTTGCTACCGCCTTGCTCAAATCCCCTGTTGTCTCAATGGGGCTGTTTTCCCTCCATCTGCAGATGAGCTCAGCCGCTTTCCATGGCTTGTCAAGTTCTCCATATACTTTGAATATTCTTGTAAGCTCTTCCTGCGGGTATGAATTTACAACATCAGCAGCGCTTTTCCCTCCAAGTGTATTCATCCTCATGTCAAGTTTTGCATCAAACCTGAATGAAAATCCCCTCTCGCCTGTGTCAAACTGATGTGAGGAAACACCCAAATCTCCCAATATGCCGTCAATCTTCCCTATGAATCCCAGTGCCCTTACATAATTTTGGATAAACCTGAAATTATTGTGGACCATTATGAGCCTCTTGTCTTTTGGAGCATTGGCTATGGCGTCGCTGTCCCTGTCAAATGCTATAAGTTTCCCTTTTGGTCCAAGCCTCTCCAATATCTCACGGCTATGCCCGCCCCCTCCAAAGGTGACATCTGCAAAAACGCCGTTTCTGTTTTCCTCTATATTGAGGGCCGAGACGCTCTCATTGAGCAATACCGGTACGTGATATTGGGACATTATGTGCGGTTTTATATTTTGGCTTAGCCCAGAATGCTTTCTGCAAGGGCAATGAATGCATCTGAACTCATCTGTTTCTTGTTGTACTGTTCTTTAGACCAGATTTCAATCTTGTGATCATTGCCAACAAAAATCATCTCCTTCTCTGCCCCTATGCTCTCCAGCATTTTTTTAGGAATGGTAATCCTGCCAAGCTTTTCATCCGGCTCAACAACCGCCCTGTCCCTCATGTATTCCCTCCAGAACTCCGAATGCTCTCTCCTGAAGAAGTTGAGCTTTGCCTTCACCTGATTTGACTCCTCCTCCCATTGGGCGTAGGTGTACATCTGAAGGCAATTCTCAAAAATATCTTTCTTTACAACAAGGGCAATCTTCTCCTCGGGTGCAAACACAGACTTGAAGGCAGAAGGGAAAATCATTCTCCCTTTGTCATCAATTTTTACGCTGTATTCACCAATAAATTTTGCCATTGTCAGTTCTCTTTTTTATGGATTGACGGTTGATGCAAAATTACAACTCTTTTTCCATTTTCTTACAAAATTTTCCACTTTTTTCCACAAACTTATCAACAATTCAAAAATGAGGTTTATCTTTACATCCGCAATATGTTTCTAAAAAGGTTTTCTGTATGAAGAGTATTCTATATGTTCTGCTATTGGTTGTACTTATAAGCTGCTCAGGTTCAAATGATAAGAATGCTGGAAAGAATGGTGAGGAACTCCCTGCCCCTGTGCTTAAATACGGGTTGGAGATTGAAAAATATGATGTGGAGCCGGGTCAGGTGAAAAGGGGGGACTTTTTTGGTTCCATAATGGAAGATTTTGGGGTTGGAGCAAATCAGGTTCAGAAAATCCTCAAGGCTTCTGAAGGGGTGTTTGATGTGAAGAAAATAAAGATAGGGAGCCAGTATGAAGTGTGGCGCGAAAAGGATTCTGTAGGGACAGCCGCATTTTTTGTTTATGAGCTGGACAATCTCAATTCGGCAGTGGTGGCATTGAAGGATTCATTGTATGCAAAGATATGCCACAAGGAGGTTGTGCCTGTATTGAAAAGGGCCCGGGCAACAATATCAACTTCATTGTGGAATGATGTGCAGAAAGCCGGCATCCCCGTTATGATGGCTCTCAGGCTTTCAGATGTGTATGACTGTACAATAGACTTTTTCGGTTTGCAGAATGGGGATTCTTTTGATGTGATGTATGAAGAACTCTTTTCTGAGGGGGAGTATGTGGGATTGGGCAAGATTTATTATGCTGAGTTTACCCATGCCGGGAAAGTGTATAACGCAATAAGGTTCAATGCAGGAGAGAACAGCAGTGTGTTCTGGAATGAAAAGGGGGAGAGTCTGAAAAAGGCATTCCTTAAGGCTCCGCTCAATTTTACAAGGATAAGTTCACGCTTTACTTATGCAAGGAAACATCCTGTCCTTAAAATTGTACGCCCCCATACAGGGGTGGATTATGCTGCTCCGAGCGGCACTCCTGTAGTTGCCCTGGGTGATGGCGTGGTAACCCACAGAGGTTGGGCCGGCGGCGGTGGAAATACCATAAAGATAAAACATCCGGGCAATTATGTAACCTCCTACATGCACTTGAGAGGGTATGCTAAAGGGATAGTTAAGGGGAGCAGGGTTACCCGTGGGCAATTGATAGGATACGTGGGAAGTACAGGACTCTCCACAGGTCCGCATCTGGATTTCAGAGTCTACAAGAACGGCAAGCCTATAGATCCGCTGAAAATGGAGAGCCCGAGCGTGGAGCCTGTCTCAAAAGAGGATATGCCGGCATTCCAGGCTCAGATGGAGCGTTACAAGTTCCAGATGGACAGTCTGGGAACCATGGGACATCTGTACAGGTATTTGGATATACTCAAATAAAAAGGGACCTGAACGGTCCCCAATTTCTGTTTTACTTGATTGTAAGCATCTCTACCGGCTGGTCATGGGTTTTGTCCAATGGTTCCGCATGGTATGCAACACTGTTAAAATCAATGGCCTTCAGGTCTATGCAGCGGATATTGCTGTTGTACATTGTACGGTAGTACAGCATCCTGTTCTGTGTGTCCGAGGCAACGGTAAACTGTGTTGCACTTGGCAAATCTGCAAGAGCCTTTCCCAACTGCTCCTCACTCCCTGAAGGGATGTCAAAATTGTTGAGGATGTGGAAAGCCTGGGTCACACTTCTTTTGGCTGTTGGCTGCTGCGGTGCAGTAATCTGGAAAAATGCGGCCCTCACAAACCTTGAAGGTGGTGTGAAGTCGCCAGGTAGCCCCAGCATGCCGCTCCCGTGTCCGAAATTCTTCATCTGCAGCGGTCCAAAAGGGTGCTGAGCCACTGTCCCCGGCTCAAGATTTATATAATTGTTCAGATTTGTAAGATGCCATTGCAACCCTGGTGAATTGGTGAGAACCCCAAGAGGATTCTCATAGAAATTCATCTTCTCATCCACAATTTCCAGCACAATCTGTCTTCCCCCAGGTTCTGTAAACCTCCAATGTACAGTAGAAGAGCGGGGGTCGAGATTCACAACGCGTACATCTGCAAGAGCCTCCTTTACCTGGTCTACAGAAGAGCATTGTGACAAAACATACTCAACCAACTGGAAATCTGCAAGTGTATTCTCATTGTGCGCAGGATCATATTTTACATATTTGCCGTAATTTGGAAAATAGAACAGCCCGGCAGAAAGGCCCTTCTCGTTTATCCCTTCCACCATATACTCCTTCTGCTCTACAGCCAAACCTACAAATCCGTATTTTGAGGTAAATTTTATACCATTCTGTCCTGTGGGGGTAAGGGACTGCAGATTGCAATTTCTTGGCACTACAACATAAAGTGAATTCATCACACTCTCTGCCCATTCAATGGTACGGGCAGCAACAGTAGCCCCGTCTGCGCTTTTTAAAGTAATTCCTGTACAGGCATACGAAGGCACTTGTGCCGCAATACATATACCTGCTATCAAAGCGGGAAATTTCAATTTCATAACATCTTCTTTTAGTGATTTGTATGAATAACAAACCACAAGGAGAAATGTTTTTGCATACTTGTATATAAGATGGATATTATGTATCTTTACATAGTATCCCAGAGCTGTACAATAAAAGCCACCTACGGATGGTTTGCAGACGGGAGCAAGTCAAGTGTGCAGGACAACAACGGCAACGGTTACTATTACATAGGTTCTTTGATATACAGCAACTCAAATCTGGAGAGCACAGACTTCTCGCAGGGAAGGATTGCATTGAGTGGCAACACACAGACAATCCACTACCACCACAGGGACCATTTGGGCAGTGTAAGGGCCATAACCAACGGCAGCGGAACAGTTATAGAGCAGAACGACTACTACCCGTTTGGAGGAAGACATACATTTGGGCATAATTACCCCCAAATCTCCACCAACCGTTACAAGTTCAACGGCAAGGAGGAGCAAACAATTGGCAGCCTCTGTCTTGGTGGAATCGACTTTATATCACGAAGGAACTCATTATGGAAATCTATTGAAAAACCATTCAGAAAATGGAATTTATAGAGAATCCGGAAAAGAGTTTGAAATAAGTGCTTATGGTGTAGACATAAAGCCTCAATATTATAGAAATCGGGTTGCAATACCAAAGATTAAACCTCTAACTATTATAAATATATGGTAAAATTGAATAAATATATATTGATATTACTATTTGTAATATTTGGAATAACCAATGGATTATCTCAACGATACCCTTATCAATATTTATACGATTGGACTAACCGTGGAGCCAGTAATAATAATTTATCTATAGAACTGCTATCCGCAGTGATTTCAGATGGTATTTTTATTTTAGAGATGCAATTTATAAACAAAATTAATAATGAAATACTGTTGATAAAGCCTGATACATCTATGCTGGAAACAGCAAATGTTATTATCCAAATTTTTACGGAAAAGAATTCGAACTGGAATTTTAGAATACATATCAATGGGAATACATCCCAATTGGCACATTTTACTATTGATAATAAAGAGGAAATGTTAGAATTATTGCCAGGAATACCATTGAAATACACCTTATGTATTCCCATAGAGAGGTACTCTAAAATCCCTGATAGGAAATGGAAAGATTATCGTGTGAAAATGATTTTGGACTATGAAGAGACTGTAATTTCGTCATTAGAACTTATAAATATATTTCTGGGAGTAATCGAATCAAATATCATTAACATAGATATTAAGAATCCGTTCTCATCAGATGATAAGTTTATAAATATCGACACATTAGTGTCCGAAACAAATTGTAAAAACTCTTTGAAAAATTGAATATTAGGTAGTTATAGGGGTTTTTGAGTCAACGGATTTGGATTTATCTTTGCCAGACTAACGTAGAATGGCATATGCTTAAAGGGAAATACGTGTTCTCTCAGCTTTCCAATCATGAAAGTCTATATTCTTTACGAATCCTCTGACTATCAGTTCAGTAATAATTGCAGAACTCTATCACAACAGATGATATGAGAAGACCAAGGAAAAAGAAACCAGAAGAGATGACAGAGCTGGAACGTCTCAGATACGAGAATGAGTGTCTGAGAGCAGAGAACGCTCTGTTAAAAAAAGTGAAAGCCTTAGTAGAAGAAAGAGAAGCCCGTCTCAGAGAGATTGGGCGGAAGCCATCCAAGAACTAAGGCAGGAACATAATCTCGAGATCCTTCTCGAGAAGACAGGGATGGCCAGGACAACATTCAGTAGTTAGAACAGGAAGTTCTCATGGTACTCCAACCATTGAAATCCAATTTAAAAATAAAATTAAAAATAATATAAAAATAAGGTATATAAAATGAAATACGGAATAATGACACCTTTATTGACAAACCCGGAACTGGGAGAATATGAAATAATTGATTGCAATCTCACATATAATCTACCGGGACCGGGCAGTGAACTTCATATAAAGTATATTTATAAAGATAATACAATAGAATTCATTTTTAAAGATAGCGTATTATCATACAGGATGGCTCCATTATTGCACTTACATAAATATATATCAATTTATAATATAGATGATCATATTTCGAAGCAATTCCCTAACAGAATATTTCCATTATACGAAATAACTGGAAAATCTGCTTATTTGGAGTGGCTTTTGAGTGCAGGGAGTGATGTGATGATGACTGAAAGAGAGATCAATGAAGTTAAGCACTTTATTTTTGCAGATGATGATATTTATATTGAAGTTTTATCAACAGAAAATCCAATGATAAAGGGGCTGAATTAAGCAAAACACCCTTATGTAGCGGTTGTTTTGACATGAACCCCAAAAGCTAAAAATCACACCTCGTGGAATTACTCAACGAGGGCAGATTTTTATATCGGGACTATACTCACCCACGGTCAGGGGGGGCAACTGTCGTATAATTTCATTAACTTGCCAAGTGTGGTGAGCGGTGCTTCTTGACTTGTTGGATTATGGTGCAAGAATGTATAACACAAAGACCGCCCGTTGGCTGGTACAAGATCCTTTGGCGGAGAAATATTACTCTGTTAGCGCTTATAACTATTGTGTGAATAATCCTGTGATGTTTGTGGATCCGGATGGAAGGTTTGTTTTAGACGAAAGAACAGAGAAAAAATATCCCGCACTTGCAGCATATTTAAGAAATATGTTAAATGAATGGGAGAATAATGGTGTTATAAGATTAGATATAAACAATGTAGCTCCTGTTTTAGAAAATGCCAGAACAAGGGAAGATTATTTAGCGGGTAAATTATTTGTTGAATCGGTTATATACCACGAATCCACGCATTATGGTAATGCATTAATTAATAAAAATAGAAATGGAAGCTTTGAAGAATCTGGTAAAGCTTTTGAAATCAGTGTGTATGGAGAAGATGTAAAACATGATAATTATAAGCGTATTTATAATCATACATCAGTATTGACTATATTGCCAAAAATAAAAACTACACTAAATTTAAAACCGATTATTACATATGGGCAAAATCCTTAACTATTTTACACTCGTTATGCTCTTCATATTAGCCAAGAGTATTGGTGCTTCATCACCAGGTAGTAGAAATATTGACTTGAGAGATACGACCCATATTTATAGAATATGGGATACCTATCTTAATGATTCCACTTACTATTATGAACCGCATAATAATAATATAGATGTTTGTTTATCATTGGATAGTGTTGGATTTAAGAATGATTCAACATTTATAATATATGCTACCATTATGAATTTAACTGATAAAAAAATATGTGTGATTAATTTATATCATGACAATTATGATTTTGAGGCACAGATATTAAGAGCAAATTTTATATCCAATAACCAAAGAAGAGAATATGTTAAAACGGATAGCGAAGGTCGTTTTAGACTGGCACAGCATGACTCATTTATTGTTAAATCTGAACAAGATATTTCATATATTATGCCCTATGATAAATTGCATTTAATATACAAGATTCATGATAAAGAAATAAAAAGCTATGTTAAATCCTCTAAATACTTACAAATCGCTATTGACTATGAATATGGAATTTCATCGTTAATCCCATTGAACAATATTGTCTTCAAATACTTGGAATCAAATTATTGCAAACTAGGGAGTTAGGTATAACATCGTGTTATTTCTTCCAAAGCTACTGCTTGTCTGGAGGAAACTTGCAGATAACCTATAATATTCTTAACTTGCCACAGAAAGTGACGCAAGGGGGAGCCACCAAAGCCACCTACGGATGGTTTGCGGACGGGAGTAAGTCAAGTGCGCAGGACAACAACAGCAACGGTTACTATTACATAGGTTCTTTGATATGCAGCAACTCAAATCTGGAGAGCACAGATTTCTCGCAGGGAAGGATTGCATTGAGTGGCAACACACAGACAATCCACTACCACCACAGGGACCATCTGGGAAGTGTAAGGGCCATAACCAATGGCAGAATAATTAATAGGATAAAAGATAAAACTCAAGACGCTTTTTATATAGTTGAAAAGGATTCAGAAGGAAATTATCAAAGAGTGTTCAGTACAGACGAAAATGGCAATAAAGTGTATGAATCTATTTCATTTGACTATGGAACTATAGAGTCTCAGAGAAATATCATATATTCTCCAGATAATAAAACAACTGATTTGATAGATATTTATAAAGTTCGAGGAGATGATAATGGAATGAATTTATTCAGATTTTTTGCAGATAATATGACCAATAGTCCTTCAAAGTTAGAATTCAGCCTTGCACAAACTGGCATAAAAGGAAATAAAGGTCTTAATTTTGTAACAACTTCGCATGAGAGTTCGAGGGAAAGTGGAATGGGGCTGCTAATTAAAGGCCAATTACAAAATGGATATACTATAAGAATGTTAATGCATAGTCATCCCGAGAAGATTGGACCTAGTGGCAAAGATCTTGAATTTTCATCTGTAGTAACTAAAATGATGCTATATAATAAGTTAGTAGTTCCAGAGTTTATGATATATCATTCAGTTTTAAAAATATTGATAAATTTTTAATTGAAAATCAATGAAAAAAATAATATTGATTATAACTATATTGACAGTAACTGCAATTTGTTCTATTGCTCAAAAGTACTCTGACGTTACAAATATAAAGTATCTGAACGAAGTAACGTTTGTTAACGACTCTGTTGCCTCTCAACTTGAAGAGATAGTCTTTAAAAAAAATCCCAAGTTTGCAAAAAATGTGGAAAAATATAAATATATCAGTATACGTCGTATAAGTTCTGGAGGATATTATGAAAAAAAAGGGAATGATATATACTATGTGAGAGACTCGATAAAGCCTGATTTACAGCAATACACTTTAGATATGAGTAATTATAAATATTTAAGTCTCAATCCAGTAGGTTATTTTTATATGAACGGATATTATTTCTTTATTCATGATACATTGCCAAACTTCGTAAAACGTTCAGAAGTAAAGAAACGATTCTCTGAAACATTGAAAGTGGATTCTGGATTCCCCATCATTAACGAAGATGATGAACCGCATGTGATAGTACAGTATGAGAATTCTTCAATTATAGATGTAGTATATTTTACAGGTGAATATCCACCACCGGATATCAAACTGGAAAACTGATCATAAGCCGCATACAAACAGTATGATACCAGATGCAAACTCCTTACAGAGACAACCAGGATAAACAACGGCGCAGTAGCCACGGTAACATATGCCTCCGACGGCCTGAAAAACTTGCAGATAACCTACAATATCCTTAACTTGCCACAGAAAGTGACGCAAGGGGGAGCCACCAAAGCCACCTACGGATGGTTTGCAGACGTGAGCAAGTACAGCACGCTGGATAATGCAGGCAACGGATACCACTACATAGGTTCTTTGATATACAGCAACTCAAATCTGGAGAGCACAGATTTTTCGCAGGGAAGGATAACATTGAGCGGAGGTTCCCAAACAATCCACTACCACCACAAAGACCACTTGGGTAGTGTAAGGGCCATAACCAATGGCAGAATAATTAATAGGATAAAAGATAAAACTCAAGACGCTTTTTATATAGTTGAAAAGGATTCAGAAGGAAATTATCAAAGAGTGTTCAGTACAGACGAAAATGGCAATAAAGTGTATGAATCTATTTCATTTGACTATGGAACTATAGAGTCTCAGAGAAATATCACATATTCTCCAGATAATAAAACAACTGATTTGATAGATATTTATAAAGTTCGAGGAGATGATAATGGAATGAATTTATTCAGATTTTTTGCAGATCATATTACCAATAGTCCTTCAAAGGTAGAATTCAGCCTGGCACAAACTGGCATAAAAGGAAATTACCAATACCTGAATTTTATATATATTTCACGCCAAGAAGGACTTTTGGCACTTATTAATTAATAATGTAATAATATGAAGATAATAAGATGTTTTCTATTGCTTTTATTTTCTTGTATAACAATAGATATGTTATCGCAAAAATACATAACAGTAACATCTAATGTTGATGTTAATATGGTATCTTTTAAAAATAAAGATGTTGAGCAAGAACTTATAACAAGCATTTTTGATAATGCTCCTGATGATTTTATAAAGGAACTTAAAAATTATAAATATATTTCTTTGAGCCCGAGTCTAAATAACAATAATGAGTGGATATGCAGGCTAACCAACCGCATAGACATAAGGAGAAGACCGCCCGTAGGCTATGTTCTTATAAACAAACGTTATTTATTTGTATACGAAAAACTTCCTTCTTTTATGAGTTATCTGGAGAACAAACAAAATTTTGTAGAGTCAGATATAATACAATCTTCTGGATGGTGGTCTGTAACAGACGAAGATGATACTCCTGGCATAAAGTTCAAGATTATAAATAATTTAATTACTGATATTGAATATTTCTTCTAAATTTCAATTGATCGTAAAATAATAATTATCCGATTTGAATTTACCTCGCAAGGAAATATGGTGGTTGTTAAGGGCCATAACCAATGGCAGCCTCAATTTGTTGGATTATGGGGCGAGGATGTATGATACCAAGATTGGCAGATGGCATGTGACGAATCCGCTGGCAGAAGAAATGTATAATCTTACACCTTTTAGATTCTGCATAAAAGTGAATATATAGTTACCTGTCGGGATGATGTTCTTGATTGCATAAGTTATCTGCTGATGTTTGCAGATGGGAAGGCGACAGGTTTCTGTAACAATTCCTGTTAAGAAATGGGGCTAGAAAATTATTTCTGCCCCATTTTCATCAACTTTTACTGTAACTTCCCTGCCCATGAACAGAGCCAGATGAGGACGGCCGTGTCCGGCTGGGAACCCAAAGACTACAGGTACATCCAGTTCGTCTGTATATCTTTTTATAAGGTCCTGAGGTGTAACCTCCCAAGGGTCTTCGGTGTCGTCTATTCTGGTAAAATTTCCAACCAGTATGGCTTTGGCCTTATCCAGTTTGCCCGATTTCTTCAGCTGCTGCATCATGCCGTCAACTGCGTTCATCCCTTCTCCAACTTCTTCTATGAAAATGATGGTGTTGTCGTCAACCTCCATATCGTATGGGGTGCCCTCTGCAATTGAGATAAGAGTCATGTTGCCTCCTGCAATCTTGCCGGTGGCTTCTCCATACTTGTTGTATGGGTGTGGCTTGATCTTGTAGCTGTCAACTCTGCCAAACAGGGCATCTCCAACTGAATTTGCGGCTGAATCCGGACGCCTGGTCTGCCAGAATGAACTTAGCATGGGCCCGTGGATTGTCTCCAGCCCCAGTTTGTTGAGGGCCAGATGGTAAGTTGTAACATCGCTGAAACCTACAATCCATTTGGGGTTTTTCTTTATGATGTCAAAATCCAGGTATTCAAGTGTCCTTATTGCTCCGTATCCGCCCCTATAGAATACAATTGCCTTTATGTTGGGGTCCTGAATCATCTCCATAAACTCCTCGGCCCTCTCCTTGTCTGTAACATTAAAAGGTTTTGCCTCGTGCTTGAACAGGTTTTTCCCACATTTTACTTTAACTCCCCAGGATTCCACAACACCTATGAGGGTATCCGATTCTCCCGGACGGTCTGTAACGGGAGATGAAACAATCATAAGACCTACGGTGTCTCCGGGCTGCAGGTATGCAGGTCGGATGGTGGCTGAAATTCCTTTCTTTTCTGTGTTATTTGATGTGCATCCTGCAATGGCTGCCAGGGCCAGCAGAGCAATGAATAATCTTTTCATAATCCACTGATGTTAAATTTCATCTTCATCTCTTTTACGCAATACTGCCTTCCTCAACTCAAAGTTCTGTCCAAGATATCTCTTCCTCACCTCAGGGTTGTTTGCAAGCTCCTCCGGAGTTCCGCTTTCAAGGATATTTCCATCGTACAGCAGATAGGCCCTGTCTGTAATTGCCAGAGTTTCATGTACATTGTGGTCTGTAATTACAATGCCGATATTCTTTGTCTTGAGTTTTGCAATGATGTGCTGGATGTCCTCTACAGCAATTGGGTCCACGCCTGCAAACGGCTCATCCAAAAGGATGAACTTGGGGTCAATTGCCAATGCACGGGCAATCTCACATCTTCTCCTTTCTCCTCCCGATAACTGTATTCCATAACTTTTCCTCACCTTCTCCAGCCTGAACTCTGCAATGAGATTCTCCAGACGCTCTTTCCGTTCCTCTTTGGTGAAGTGGCTGAGTTCCATCACCGACATGATATTGTCTTCTACACTCAATTTCCTGAATACCGATGCCTCCTGTGCCAGGTAGCCCAATCCTTTTTGGGAGCGTTTGTACATAGGAAGTTCCGTAATGTCTTCATCATCCAGGAAAATCTTCCCGCCATTGGGCTTGATGAGTCCTGTTATCATATAAAAACTTGTAGTCTTTCCGGCACCGTTGGGGCCGAGCAGTCCTACAATCTCTCCCTGATTGCAATCAAACGATACCCCTTTTACAACGGTACGTTTGCCATATTTCTTTACCAGGTTTTCGCAATGTATACGCATATCTTAAATAATGTCTAAATCCAAATCTTTAACAATCTCAACTACCTCGGGGTAGCTCTTTTTCATCTGGTCTGCCTTTTCGTAAACTGTATATGGAACCTTCTTTTGCCGGGTTACCTCAATGACCTCCACAACCAGCTTCAGATCTCCGTTGTTCAGTTCTTTCTGCAGGAATCCAATCAGTTGTGGGAGCGAGTTCTTCTCAATCCAGCTCTGCTGGGCGCTGTTGCCCACCTTAAATACAACAGTTGTGCCATCCTCCTTAAGGATAGGGGCTGTCTGTCTGATTGCAGTGGCAAGTCTCGGGTACTGGTTCTGGGTGCCGGCCATCTTCTCCCATGCAGCCGCAAGTTTCTCCATTGTTATGGTTTCATGGGCTGTAACAACCTCCTGTTGGGAGGTCTTGGGTGTGCTTTGTGCCTTTTTGATTATACTGCTTATGGAGATTCCTCCTGCAGCTTTCTTTATAGGGCTTGCCGTCTTTACGGTATCTGCTTCATTGGCTAATTTTGAGGCAGCAGCAAGGGCTCCAGGTTGTTCAGTTGCACTTTCTGCCATTGTTGTTGCAGGAGATTGCGCAACTGCAGGAGCAGCGACCGGTGCTGCAACAGGTGCTGCAGCTTGTTCAGCAACAGGTTTCTCTGGAACAGGGGCCTGTAGAGTTGTCCCTGTAACCGGAATCTTCTGTGCAGGTTGTGGAGAGTCTTGTATCTGAACAGATTGCAGTTGGGCCAGCTTTACCAGCAGAAATTCTACCAGAAGCCTCTGGTTACCGCTCTGCCTGTATTCGCTTTCGCATTTTGTGGTGTGTCCCAGGGCTTCATACAAGAAGCGGAGGGAGCATTTGGTACCCTGGAGTTTGTATCTCTCTGCAACGGAAGGGGACATGTCCAGCAGCTTGTGTGTAGAAGTGTCCTTGCATACAAGGAGGTTTCTCAGGTGTGTACCCAGTCCTCCAATGAAGTACAATGCATTGAAACCCTTGGAAAGTATTTCATCAAAAAGAAGGAGCGATTTTGCAAAATTGCCTGCAAGGGAGCACTCTATAAGGTTGAAATAATATTCATGGTCAAGCACATTCAGGTTCTTGACAACACCGGCATAATCTATCTCTGTTCCGCAGAATGCCACGCATTGGTCAAAGAGGGTAAGTGCATCGCGCATTGCCCCGTCTGCTTTCTGGGCAATTACATGCAAAGAATCTGTATCAGCCTTTATCCCTTCCTGTTTTGCAATGGAGGAGAGATTTTTCACTATATCCTCTACTGATATGCGGTTGAAGTCATATGTCTGGCAACGGCTTAGAATTGTCGGGAGTATCTTGTGTTTCTCTGTGGTGGCAAGTATGAAGATGGCGTGTGCAGGGGGTTCCTCAAGGGTTTTGAGGAATGCGTTGAATGCTGCAGAAGAGAGCATGTGTACCTCATCTATGATATAGACACTGTACTTGCCAATCTGGGGAGGTATCATCACCTTCTCTGTAAGGAGCCTTATGTCATCTACAGAGTTGTTGGAAGCGGCATCCAGCTCGTGGATACAATATGAACGCCCCTGGGCAAAGGAGATGCATGACTCGCACTCGCCGCATGGCTCAAGATCTGCCCCGGGGTTCATGCAGTTGATTGTCTTTGCAAAAATTCTTGCTGTAGAGGTCTTTCCCACACCACGAGGGCCACAGAACAGGTATGCATGTGCAAGTTGTCCCCTCTTTATGGAATTCTTTAGGGTTGTAGCAATGCTGTCCTGTCCGATAAGGCCTATAAAATTGTTTGGCCTGTATTTCCTTGCCGATACTATAAATTTCTCCATAACATACAAAGATACGAAATATCTTCTAAATTTGCGGAGTTTTTTATAGAGCAATGGTGAGTACAGAAAAAGAGATATTGAGGATTTCATTGAAACAGACCTCTTCGCCTGTGGCATATTGTGCCCTTTCTGCAAAATGCGGTACCAGAGATGAAGAGCCTATCTATAACGGATTGGCCCATTTTACTGAGCATATGTTCTTTAAGGGGACTGCGGCAAAGAGGGCAACGGCCATCAACAACACCCTGGAGAGGGTGGGGGGAGAGCTTAATGCCTATACCACAAAGGAGGAGACAGTACTCCATGCAACAGTGTTGAGGGAAGACCTCCTAAAGGCAATAGACCTCCTTATGGAGATTGCCTTTACCTCCACATTTCCGCAGAAAGAGCTTGAAAAGGAGAGGGATGTGATACTGGAGGAGATAACTTCCTACAAGGATATTCCGGCAGATTGCATTTATGAGCATTTTGAGCAGCTCCTTTTTGATGGGCATCCTTTGCAGATGCAGATTCTGGGAGAGAAGAAAACCCTCAGGAAGATAGATTCCACCATAATGCAGGAGTACAACAGGAAATATTTTGTTCCCGACAATATGGCATTTACTGTTGTAGCGGATACAACACCTGCCAGAGTTGCGGCATTGGTGAAAAAGTCGGCACAGAAGTATCTTGGAAAGGAGATTGAAGTTGTGGCAGTTGAGGAAGGAACTTCGGTAGGATCCATGGTGGGATGTGGTAATTCCTGCGGAGTGCTGTCGGGGAAAAAGGAACCGTTTTACAAGGAGGTGGCCAGGAAAAGCCACCAGGCCCACTGTATTGTAGGGGCGGAGGCATACAATACCTACGATACCGGGAGGATTCCTCTTTCGCTCCTGACAAACATCCTGGGGGGGCCGGCTTCCGGCTCAAGGCTCAACATGTCTCTAAGGGAGAGGAACGGTCTTGTGTATAGCGTGGAGGCGGTTTATACCCCATATGCAGATACAGGAATATTCAGCATCTATTTCGGGTGCGACAAGGAAGATACACAGAAATGTCTCAATCTGATAAAGAAGGAACTTGACAAACTGGTTGCAGAGCCGCTCTCTCCGGCAGTGCTCAAGGCTGCCAAAAAGCAGTTGATAGGACAGCTCTCAATTGCCCAGGACAATGCGGAGGCGCAGTGCCTCTCTATGGGTAAATCTCTGCTGGTTTACGGGAAAATAAGTAACTTTGAGCAGATGAGGGAAAGAATAGAATCTATAACAGCAGAGCAGCTGCATCAGGTTGCAAAGGAGATACTCTGCTGGGAGAGGATGAACACTTTAATCTACAATTAGGCAATGGATCTGAATACATACCTTACCAATTTCTCGCAGGAGCAGGATCCTGTATTGCAGTGGCTGCAGAAGCAGACAAATTTGCGCACCAACCATGCCCGTATGCTGTGCGGTCCGGTGGAGGGGAAACTCATGGAGATGTTGTCGGGAATGATACAGCCAAAAAATATACTGGAAATAGGTGCATTTACAGGGTACTCTGCAATCTGCCTTGCAAGGGGGTTGAAGGAGGGAGGTATGCTGGATTCTCTGGAACTAAATGATGAGTTGGAGGACCTTATTCTGCAGGCGCATGAGAGGGCCGGGCTGTCAGATAAAATAACGCTCCATATTGGAGATGCAAAACAGACACTGAAAACACTTAAGGAACAGGGAAAAATGTATGACCTTGTGTTCATAGATGCCAACAAGAGGGAATACCCTGCATACTATGAACTGGTGTTTGATATGGTGCGCCCTGGAGGGTATATCCTTGCAGACAATGTCCTTTGGGATGGAAAGGTGTATCAGGAGAATGTACCCCAGGATGCGCAAACCCAAGGAATCTTCAAGTTCAATGAAATTGTAAAAGAAGATCCTCGGGTTGAAAATGTGATTATCCCTCTAAGGGACGGCATGAACCTTATAAGGAAGAAGTAGCCTACAGCAACTCCATTGTCATGGAGATATCTTCCTTAGGACGGTCACCGCGGGCGGTAGCGCAGTTCTGGATTTTCTCCACTACATCCAGACCTTCAACAACTTCTCCAAATACGGTGTACTGGTTATCCAGGTGCGGAGTGCCTCCTAAGGTGCTGTAAGCCTCTTTCTGGGCCTCTGTAAACTTGAATCCCCCTTTCTCTTTAACCTCAGCCTTCGTAAGGGCAATAAGCTCCTCCTGCAGTGCCATGAGACCGGCCTGGTCCCTGTTGCGGCGCAAATCCATAATCTGGGCCTTGCGCTCTGCTGCCAGGCGGTTGAAAATCTCCTGCTCCAGCATCATTGTCATCTGTTTTTCCATCTGGCCCAACTTGTTGCCGGCATAGACATCTCCCCACACAATGTAGAACTGGCTTCCCGACGAGTTCCTCTGAGGGTTCACCTCATCACCCTGCCTTGCTGCAGCAAGGGCACCTCTCTTGTGGAACAGTTGGGGGTAAACAATCTCAGCCGGAACAGTATATCCCGGGCCACCTGTGCCGAGTGATTTTCCTGCAGGAGCCCCTTTTGAATCGGGGTCACCACCCTGAACCATAAAGTTCTTTATAACCCTGTGGAAAAGGGTACCGTTGTAGTATCCCTCCTTTACAAGTTTTATGAAGTTGTCCCTATGTTGGGGAGTCTGGTCATAAAGTTCAACTTTTATATCTCCCAATGTAGTCTTTATAAGTACCTGTGTTGCCATAATCTTTCTATTTTTTTATCTGAATAGTGGAGAGGCGTACATCTGCACATCCTCTTTGGTTATTGTCTGGTTTCCTAAAATGAGGAGCCTTTCGGTAACGTTTCTCAGTTCCCTAATATTGCCTGTCCACGCGTGTTTCTGCAGTTCTGCCACAGCATCTGCATCAATGGAGCGGGCCGGCATACCGGTCTCGGCACAAATCTGCTCTATGAAGTGGTTTACAAGGAGCGGAATATCCTCTTTGCGGTCTGCCAAAGAAGGGACATGTATTACAATCACACTCAATCTGTGGTAAAGGTCCTCCCTGAAGTTACCCTTTGCTATCTCCTCCAGCAGGTTCTTGTTGGTTGCAGCAACTACGCGAACCTTAACATTTATATCCTTGTCGCTTCCCACGCGGCTCAATTTGTTCTCCTGAAGCACCCTCAGAACTTTGGCCTGTGCGCTCAGGCTCATGTCTCCAATCTCGTCCAGGAACAGCGTGCCCCCATCTGCCTGCTCAAATTTACCCTTATGGTCCTTTACCGCCCCGGTAAACGACCCTTTAACATGGCCGAACAGTTCACTCTCAATCAGTTCCCCGGGAATTGCGGCACAGTTTACCTCCACAAACGGCATGCTCTTGCGGTTGCTCTTTTCATGAAGCCAGCGGGCCACAAGTTCCTTTCCTGTACCGTTTGAGCCGGTAACCAGCACGCGGGCATCTGTAGGGGCTACCCTCTCAATCATCTCCTTTATCTTTACAATTGCAGGGGACTCTCCCACAATCTGAGGTATTCCCGCCACCTTCTCAACCTTCTTCTTGAGGATTTTGGTCTCCTTAACCAAAGAGGTTTTGTCTGTAGCATTCTTTAGGGTAATAAGTATCCGGTTCAAGTCCAGAGGCTTCTGAATAAAGTCAAATGCCCCTTTCTTTATACAGTCAACCGCTGTATCTATTGAACCATGGCCGGAAATCATCACAACTGCTGCCTCAACTCCGTTCTCCACAAGTTTCTCCAGCAGTTCAACGCCATCCATTACGGGCATTTTTATATCTGAGAAAATTACATCGTAATTGTTTGCCAGAGCCATCTCCAGCCCCTCTTTGCCGTCTGCGGCCAATGCAACCTCATGCCCCTCAAACTCAATGATATCCTTGAGTGCAAAACGGATGCTTTTCTCATCATCTACAATCAGTATTTTCATTATATGCTCTTTAAATAATTGTCAAACTCTTCTTTCATTCCACCCTCCTTCAACGAGAAGGAAGACTGGTAAACAACCCTTGGATTCACCCTCTCCAGGATGTATTGTGTAAAGATGGATGCCAGTACAATGTAATCCACCCTTATCTGCGACATCCCCGGCATCTGCAGTCTCTCCTGTGCAGTGGATACAACCAGTTTGCGGTTAAGTTCCTCCAAATCACCTTTCTTCAGCTCAATGGAAGGCAATTCCCTGTAGCCGCAGTTGAAGATAAGGTCCTTGAAGGTATCAAATGATCCCGACGATCCTATGAAAATTTCCGGACGGAACTTCTCCACCATCTCCCAAAGTTCCCCCAGCACACCGTCATTGAACCGTAGGAACTCCTCCACCACCTGTTGCGGTATGGGATCTGTATAGTTGAATCTCTCCCTCATACGGGCCATACCTATCGGGAAGCTCCTTTTCCAGAGAATTTCTGCTCCGTTGGTGATTATAAACTCATTGCTTCCCCCTCCAATGTCCAACATAAGTGCATTCTCTCCGGTGCTGAACCTTCCGCTGCTGTCTCTGAGATTACCTACAGATTCCATTATCCCCTTGAATATCAGTTCCGCTTCCCTCTCCCCGGGGATTATCTTTATCTCAAAGCCGTATCTTCGGTTCATGTACTCAGCAAATTCCACGCCATTTGCAGCATCGCGTACTGCGGAGGTTGCGTACGGTATTATCCTGTCAGCCCCGCCGGCCTCATCAATTACTGCCATTATCCTGTCAAGTGCCGCACAGGCGGTCTCAAAGGCTATTGGGGCAATCTTGCCGTCTGAAAGTCCTCCGGCCCCCAATTTGGCCGCACATTTGAACTCCTTTACCGTATTGCACTCCCCTGCGGGGGTAAATTCGCTTAAAATCATATTGAACACATTGGTGCCCAAATCAAGAACAGCAACTCTCATATATTGTTATTATATGTATAACATTGTTTCACAAAGATAACTTTTTTTGTACTTTTGCCCTTATGGAACAAGCTAAAATTATCATTGCCATTGACGGCCATTCCTCAACGGGGAAAAGCAGTTTTGCAAAGCAGGTAGCAGCAAGGCTGGGATATGTATATGTAGATACCGGTGCAATGTACCGTGCAGTAACCTATTTTGCATACACCAACGGATTCATGGACAATAAAGGAAAGATAGATGAGGCAGGGTTGAAGATGACCCTTGGGGCTAATGTAATCTCTTTCAAGTTGGGTCCCGACGGAAAATCGCAGACCTGGCTCAACAATGCCTGCGTAGAGAAACAGATTCGTACCCTTACCATTTCAAACAAGGTGAGCAAGATTTCTGCTTTGCCTTTTGTAAGGGAGTTTGTTGACAGAATCCTCCGCCGTATGGGGCAGGATAAGGGGGTTGTAATGGATGGCCGGGATATAGGTACCTCAGTGTTCCCAAATGCGGAACTTAAAATTTTCATGACAGCTGCGGTTGAGGTGAGGGCCCAGAGACGCTTCAAGGAGATTCAGCAGGCCGGTGGCAAGGAGAGTTTTGACGATGTGCTCAAGAATCTGAAAGAGCGTGACCATCTGGATCAGACAAGAGAAGTTTCTCCACTGCGCAAGGCAGATGATGCAATTCTTCTGGATAACAGCAACATGAGCATACCGGAGCAGTTTGTATGGCTGGACAGGATTCTTCTGGAACGTTTTGGACTTCAAATGAGATAAGCCATGCGCCTTTCAATTGAAATAGATGCGGAATCCGGCTTCTGTTACGGGGTAATCAGAGCTGTTGAGAAGGCGGAGTTCCGTCTTAAGGAGAGTACAACTTTATACTCTCTGGGTTCCATTGTACACAACAACTCAGAGTTGGATAGGCTTAACAAGATTGGTCTTCAGGTGATTGATCATGAGCAGATGAAGCAGTTGTCGGATACTACTGTGTTGATAAGAGCCCATGGAGAACCTCCTGCCACATATGCACTCGCAGCAGAGCGCAATATTTCACTTATAGACTGCACTTGTCCGGTAGTGCTCAAACTCCAGGCCAGGATAAAGGAGGCATATTCACAGCACAATGGCCAGATTGTAATCTTTGGAAAGATAGGACATGCTGAGGTGAACGGCCTTGTCGGGCAGGTGAATGGAGATGCCATAGTAGTTGACTCCATTGCCACCCTAAGCAAGATAGACTATACCCAACCAATACAGATATTCTCCCAGACCACAAAGGATCCCAAAGAGTATGAGGAGATTTGTGAAGCAATAAGGGAGAGGATAAAAATGCATGGGGGAAATCTGGAAAACTTCAAGATTCACAACACCATTTGCCGTCAGGTGGCCCATAGGCACGCAAACCTTGTGGCATTTGCAAAGAAACACTCTGTGATAGTGTTCATAAGCGGCAAGGAGAGCTCCAACGGCAAGGTGCTGTACGATTTGTGCAAATCTGTGAATCTCCGTTCATATCACATACAGACAGTGGATCAAATAATCCCCCAGTGGTTCACTGAGGGCGATTCTGTTGGTATCTGCGGTGCTACCTCCACCCCTAAATGGCAGCTGGAGGGTGTGGCCAAAGCGCTTGCAGAATTATAACCGGTTTTTTTTATTTACGTTGTCTTTTTGTATAAAAGATTGTAAATCAAATGTATAAAAAATAAGGTTTGCATCGGAAATGCAAACCTTATTTTTTATAATGTTAATAATCAGTAAGTTGTACAAAAAGACAACGTTACAGATACTCAACATCCATGTTGTAGCTCCAACGTCCGAAGTAGAGGTTCTCGCCTCTCCATTCAACCTCTCCGCGCTGGAAGTCAACGGTCTCGCTTCTGAGATGGTTCTTTGTAGGGAAGAAATCTCCTGAGTAGTCATCGTTTACATAGTATCTGTAGGCGTCAATACCTCCAAGATAGAAGTGTGCTACATCATCATTTCCGTCTGGCATGCGGCCGAATGACTGGTCAACCGGTACCCAGCCTATCCCTTCAAAGTATGCCTGTGCCCAGTCATGAAGGTTGATTTCACCAGGGTGGAGCATCCATCCGCTCTGCCATTTTGCAGGGATGCCGGCGTAGCGGGCCATTGTTATGAAGGTAAGTCCTACCTGGCCGCAGTCTCCGTGGTTGTTGGCAAGTACATAAGAAGGGATGTTTTCAATTGTAGAGTATTCCCTTGCGCTTGCCCATGGATAATTCTTGCAGATGTAGTCAAAGATTATCCTTGCTTTGTTGTATGGGTTTGTTTCACCTGCAAGAAGGCTGTCGGTGAGTCTCTTTATTTCAGGGGTGAATATTATATGAGTCTCACGCTCTGCAGTGTATTTTTTGTACAGTTCAGATTCTGTGTTGTAAGGTTTTACATCTTCAGGACCAAAGTTGAACCAGTGGTCTGCAACTTCAAGTTCCAATTCATAACCGAATGTGATGGCACTGTCCTTGATTGATTTTGCCTCCATGTAGATGCTCTTGTGCTCGTATTTGTCGGGAGAAATGATGTAATCCTGGTTGGTGGTTGAGAGGAGTTTCACATTTTTGCTGCGGTTGAACTCCCTTGGGTATGGCAGCCATACGCGGATCATCTCACCCTCAGGTACCTCGTTGGGTTTTACGGTAATTGAGTAGTTGATCCTGAATTTTTTTGGTTTGCTGAAGTTCTCAATTTTGTTTTTTGCGGAGGTTGCTACAACTGTAGGGATGTAGTCTGCAAGGAAGAGGTCAAGTTCATCTGATTGTCTTCCCTTTACATCCCAGTGTGCCTGGGCCTCAGCGTCAATTCTGAAAAGGTTTCTCGGTGCGTTGCGGAAGTATCTTTTTTCTCCGTCAATCATCATGCATTCAAGGGCGCCTGATGCCTCCCATTTGGCAATCTGCTGAGGGGTTACATTGGGAATAACTTTCTTTATGTATGCCATTACTGTGGTGTCAACTTTGGAGAAATCCTTGCGGATACGGTGCATTGTCTGGATTTTTGCATCCAGGTCCCAAACCTCTCCAGGGGTGAGTTCTTCAGTTGCAATTTTAAGTTTGATCATCTGCTCTGCCTGGGTGAAATTTCCCTCCTTTATGGCAGTTTCAATGCTTTCATCTGTAATTTGTGGCATCTGGCATGCGTAAACGGCAAATGCAAGTGCCAATAGTGCAAATAGTCTTTTCATGATATGGTGTGTTTGTTGTTTCAAATGAAAGAAGCCGTCCCCTCACGGAAACGGCTATAAAGATATAAATAATTTCTTATAAAAATTATCTTACACGCTCACCGTAGCTTCTGTCCTCAACTTTTACGCGTATTTTCTCGCCCTGGTTGATGAATAGAGGAACCATGATTCTTGCACCTGTCTCAAGGGTACACTCTTTCTGTGCGTTTGTGGAAGCGGTGTCACCTTTAACTGCAGGCTCTGTGTAGGTAACCTCAAGCTCAACGAACTGTGGAAGCTCGCAAGTAAGGCATCTCTCCTCGTCTGCAAGGAACATCATCTCTACATACTGGCCCTCTTTCATAAGGTCTGCATTATCTACAAAATCCTCCTCAAGGTGAATCTGCTCAAATGTCTCATTGTGCATGAAGTTGTAACCTGTCTCATCTTTGTAAAGGAACTGGTAAGGTCTTCTCTCTACAGTGATGATCTCAATTTTCTCACCTGCACTGAAGGTGTTCTCAAGGATTTTACCGTTCTCAAGGTTTCTGAATTTGGTTTTTACAAAAGCAGGACCTTTACCTGGTTTTACGTGTTGGAAATAAATCAACTGACAAGGTTTTCCATTGTAGTTGAAGAACAATCCGTTTTTAAAATCTGCAGTAGTTGCCATATAAATTGTCTATAAATTATTGTTTTCCTTTTTTAGCGGTGCAAATATAAATACAACTTCCCAATTATCAAAAAATCAGTGGATGCCAATCAGTTCTTCTGTTCTCCTCCCGACGATGCCGAGAATGAAGACGGTGTTGTGCCGTACAATGCAACAAAGTGCTTGCGGAATGTTGGCACATCGTTGTAACCTACCAGTTCCGCTACCTCCTGGATGCCGTATTTCCTGGTCTTGAGCAGTTGGGCAGCCTGTTTGAGACGTACTGTACGCACCACCTCAATAATGGTGAATCCTGTTATCTGTTTAACTTTCCTGTAAAGGGTAGGCTGGCTCATGAAAAGCATGCTGGCAAGTTCCTTTACATTAAAGTCCGGGTTCTGGATATTTGCAATAACCAGTTCGTTTATTTTAATTATCAGCGGATCTTCCTCTGCTTTATGGCTTTCAATTTCTTCCAATGATTCACTGGTTGATGTAAGCCGTTTTGAATATATCTGCTTGAGTTCACCCCTTCCCTTTACCAGTTGCCTTACTTTGGCCCTAAGTATCTCAGGGTTGAACGGTTTGGTTATGTAGTCATCTGCCCCAAGGTCAAATCCTTTGATTATATCCTCTTCTCCTGTAAGTGCAGTGAGCAGAACCACAGGTATGTGGCATGTGGTGGCATTCTCCTTAATTATGCGGAGAACTTCATATCCGTCCATTACAGGCATCATTACATCTGTAAGGATAAGGTTAGGAATCTCCTCTGTTGCAATCTTCAATCCTTCCTCACCATTCTCTGCAAACAGTACGTTGTATTGTTTGCCGAACATAACTTTCATATAGAGCCTGATATCCGGATTGTCTTCAATTACAAGCAATTTTATTTTTCCCTGCTGAGGGTCATCACCATCTTCCTCCATACTCAGATCTACGGAAGATTCATCAACAATGATGCTTGCAAGGGCCTCCTGTTCGTTTTCTGCTATTATTGGTTCAACAATTTCAACATTGTCTGTCCCTTTCCAGTCCTCTTTTGTGAGGAACGGAAGATACAGTGAAACTTCCAGCCCGTTTTCAACGCTCTCCTTAAAGATTACATCACCCTTGTGCATTGTTGCTATGTATTGCAGCAATTGCCACCCGAGGAGTTTCTGGTTTATGGCATCATCATAATCTTTGCATAGACTGAATTTTCTGTCTTCCTGAATCTTGGCAATCTTCTTTGTCCTTATTACAAAAATGCAGAAGTTGGTGCCGCCTATTGTCTCCTCTTTGAGTTCAAGCCACATTTCCCCTGAATACTCAAGGTATTGGAGGGCGTGTACAAGGAGACTTCTGAGAAGGAAGCTTATACGGGTACGGTCTACCCAAAGGATCTTCTCTGAACGTTTGTCCTTGTCGAAATATACCCTTACCGTACTTGTATTGAAGATTTCTCTTAACGGTGAAACAGTAGAATTGGAAATCTTGCTTATTTCATAAGGGGCAACCTTGTATATTTCATCCTTTTCCAACAGGAACAGGTCTTCAAGTCGGGTGCAGATCTCATGTACTATAACACTGTTGAGAAGTGCTATGTTGGATTTGAGTTTTACATCCTCATTCAGGGATACATTTTGTGCTATCTCTCTAAGAGGGGCAATTATCAAAGAAATAGGGGTTCTGAGGTTCTGTACAATCTCGTGTCTGAGCCTGCTGCGCAACAAAGCCCTTTCCTCCCTCTGGTTGTGTTCGTCTATTTTAAGCAGTAACTTGTTTTCCATTGCGGAAAGATTCTTCCTGTTGCGCAATCTCAGCAGTACAAATATGTAACTGAGAATTGTGAGGGCCAGAAGTGCAGTAACTGATATGGCAATTCCCCAGAAACTGAAAATCCACAATGGTTTTATTGTAAAATCCATCTTTGTGATGGGAGGTTCCTGGTCGGTAATGTGGGGATTCCTAAGTTCAAGTGTGTATTTCCCCTGTTTCAGATCCTTAAGTTCAACACAGTTGCCATATGTGGATTTCCACTCGTTGTCTATTGGGAGAAGCCGGTATTCAATTTTGCTTGAACTTGCCCCGAACCTCATGTCACTTACATATATGTGAAGATTGTTCTCGTTATGCCTGAATTGGAGTTCTCCGTTGAATGAATGGGGCGTATCGCTCCTCAGTGTCCTGTAGTTCACCTCCAGGTCTGATATTGTAAGTTCCCTGTTGGTAACCCAATTCTTTATGTCATCGGGAAAGAAATACACCAGACCGTTGGATGTTGCCCATAACAGTTCTCCATCCCTCAATCTGTATACATCATGGAAACTCTCCTGCAGTTCGTATAGATATGACTCAAGTGTCTCGTTGTTGACCATCACTACTCCCGATGCGGTTCCCAGCCATGTACATCCCCCTTCATCATCGGTGATGCAGTATATATGTCCGCTTGAATAGTCCCTGTGGAGCATAAGTGTTTCAATAACCTCTCCTGTACGTGGATCTATATGTATTGTCTTGTCCTCGTATGATGCGTACAGCTGGTTGAATTTGTTTACATGAAGGTCGAGAACCTTGTTTGCCGCTACTCCAACACCGGTTTCAAAGCCTGAGGTGAGGTTAATCTGTTCCCCCTCCTGTACAGCCTTATGGACGCCGCGTTCGGTTCCAAGCCACATTGTTCCGCCGCCATCCTGGCATATTGCCGTAATTTCACCTGTATTACCGGTATTTGGCATGAAGGCAATGAGATCTTTTGAATAGGCATCATATACAAACAGACCGTTGTCTGCTGCAATCCATAATTTGTTTCTGGTGTTCAGATAGATGGCATTGATGTTTTCTGCTGGATACGGTTTGCCCTCCTTGCGGTATCCAATTCCAAAAGTTTCGGATTTATTCTCCGTAGGGCTCAACTTGATTATGTTTCCATTGCTGTCACCAAACCATAAGTTTCCGTAATTGTCATGGTATTGGACATATCTTCCCTCCTTGTATCCTTCCCATTGTTCAAGATGCATTCTTGAGGATAATTGGTTGGATGTGCTTCTGAATATGCCTTTTGTATCGGTGGTTATCCATATATAACCGTTTATATCCTGGCTGAGGCCATTTATTGACTTGATATCGGATGGTATTTCAATATGCTTTATCCTTTCACCCCTGAATGAGATTTTCATCAGGCCCCTTCCTGTGATACCAACCCACAAAACCTGGTTCCTGTTGTCATAATAAAGTTCATTTATGCTGTTTCTGAAAATTCTGGCATATGGGGCCATATTGTCAAACAGGCCTAATGAACTATGGGCTGATGTCAGATAATCCTTTTTTTCAAATGTCAATACTGATATGGAATTCCAGGTGGCGTAAATGAATCTTTTGTCATCAACTTTCTGTATGTCAACAAGGGGGTCAGAGGTCTTAAGTGTGACACTTTTGCCTGATGATTTGTCCAGACACACCGGCATTATTGACGGACCATATATTATAAGGTAGTTGTCAAATGTCTTTATGTTCCCTATCAGGTTGCTGTTGCTTATACCCAACGAAGCTGTCGGGATAATCTTCTTTTTCCCGGATGCAGGGGTGTAGATGACAATCTCTCCTTTATGAAGAATGTATAACGAGTTTCTGTCGCTGAATACCCTCTTGACAGGGTGGCTGAACGGTACTGTTTCTGCATGTATCTCTATGGCGGAATCGTTGTATGTTATAGCAAGATGTACCAGTTCTGTTCCCGACAGGGCATACATTTCTCCATCCAGGATGGCGAAATCCTTGAGGGTTTGCAGATATTCAGGTTTTTCTCCTGTAACAGGTATCTCTTTCCCATGGTATGTGTCAAAGCATACGGGTGCTATAAAACTGTTGGACCAGCACCATAGCAGAGAATCCTTCAGCTGATAAATTTTGGTTACAAAACTGCCCCCGGCTTCAGAGAACGGATAGTGGCGGAAATTTACTCCGTCGCTTCTGGTCAGTCCTATGTCGGTCCCCAGCCACAGGTAACCTTCCTTATCCTGGAATATTGCGGTGACAGTATTGTTGTTCAGACCGTCATCTTTACTGTATAACTTGTATTTGGGCTGGTTAAAGAACCCGAATACAAAAAACTCATTGCATATTGTAAATGCAATGAGCAGGAGAAATTTTTTCATCAGGTTATTGCATTATTGCAACAAAGATAATGTTTTTAGTTGAATAATGCCGGTAGATTTCTATAATGTATATGTATAATTTGAAACCTGTAATTTGGGCTGGTATTTGCCGGTTATTGCAACAGGTATTTTGTAGTAGCCAAGTACTCCGTCTTCTCCAGCTATTTTAAGATAAATGTCGCTTGAAGACTTGAATTTGAAGTCTTCAGGACTTGTCTTGTCAGACTCGAAGCTGAATCCTCCAACTTTCCAGAGAATCTTGTCAAGTGTGCAGCCTGAATCATATCCATTATAGAATAGTGATCCGTCATCATAAGAAGTTATGTGCAGTTCTATGGAGAAAGAATACTTGTTGTCTATGGTCTGTTTCATGAGAAGATCCCAAAGATGGGCGTCCCCTTTATCGTGAGTGCTAACTTCCAGTTCTTCTGTGGCATTTTTATGAGAGCGCAATGATTTTAGTATATTCTCTGCCTCTGACATTGTAATTGCAGGGAGAGAAGCGACCTCTGCAGGTGCATTTGATATATTAAGGGCGTTGTACTCAGTTTCAAGAACACTTTTTGTGACCATCTCCTCATCAGGGGTAATTAGTTCAGTTGAGCATGATGCCAGAGTAAAAATGAATAAAGCCGCAAAAAATAAGTTTCTTGTTTTCATAGTGCCAATTTTTAAAAATTAAACTTTTTTGAAAGATTTTCCACTTACACCCAGTGCAAAGGTATGTATTTAATTCATCCTGCCAAATTTTTTATGAACAAAATACGACCCTTATGAACAAAACCCATACGATTGACGAAAATACCCATGCATGATGAATGATATACCCCTCATACTCAATATGATAGGTGAATAATTCATGTTGGTACAAGCTGTATTTTCTTGGGGTATGAAATGGCTTTTTGGACAAGTTTTTTCAAGCGGCTGACAGTAGAGAAGCATTGGGAAATTTTTCATTTTTCAGGAAAATTGCGGTTTGGAAAAATTACCTATCAATAAAGATGTAATTGCCATTCCTGCGCTTTTTTTTGTTGCTGTACTTTTGCAACACATGAAAACCGGAAACGATTAACTAACATTTAAATTTTGAAGGAGTGAAAATTATGTTATTAAAAAAATCAATTTTAATGGCGTTGGGATTATTTGCCTCTACATGCCTATTCGGACAGGTTGCATTAAAAACTAATGTACCTATGGATGCGCTTCTTATCCCCAATGTGGGACTTGAAGTAGGTATTGCACAAAAATGGACGTTGGATGTGCCACTTTATTTCAGCCCGTTCAGTTACAAATCTGGAAAGGATGGAGTAGGGGACAAGATGCTCAAGTTGGGTATGCTTTCTCCAGAGTTGAGGTACTGGCTTTGCGACAAGTTTAACGGTCATTTCTTTGGTGCCCATGTTATGGCAGGAGTTTTTAAGACTACTGGCATAGATCTCCCTTTCTCACCACTCAAGGATTTGGGAACATACCGCTATAAAGGAAGCTTTTATGGCGCTGGTGTAAGTTGGGGACACCAGTGGATTTTGAGCAAGCATTGGAATCTTGGTCTTAATCTCGGTCTTGGGTATGCATATGTGGATTGGGAAAAGTATGAATGCGAAGATTGCGGGGACAGATTACCTGATGGAAAGGACCACTATTTTGGACCTACCAAGGCTGCAATTAACTTGATTTATGTATTCTAACTTTAAAAAATTGAAATCATGAAACTATTCAGATATATTTTTCTTGCATCTGTCCTCTTTTCCGGTAATGTGATGGCTCAGGAGCCTGAGGGCAGCAAAATATTGGTAAACAACCAGTCTATACTTATAGACGATAACAAACAGGTTGTTGTTACAATGGATATTACTCTTCCAGGCAATTTGGAAGTTCCTACAAATAATGTATTGACAATTACACCTGTATTGAAGGACAGTACTGGCTCTCATGTTGAGCACCTTCCTACAGTATGGGTATATGGACGCAACCGTTATGTCATCCATGACCGTGCGAACGATATACCGGATGATGCGTACACAATATTCAAAAGGGCAAATGATGTTGACCAGACCTTTGATTATACAACAAAGATAAATTATGAGAAATGGATGCATGGTGCAGATTTGGAACTGTTCAGCGAGATGAAGGGGTGCGCAGACTGCAAAGAGGGGGAGAGCAGCATGTATATAACCAGTGCATACCTTGAGAGATATACTGTAAAACCACTGGTGGTGTTTGTTGAGCCGCAGGTTGAAGAGATAAAGAACAGGACAGAGCACGGAAGGGCGTATCTTGATTTCCCTGTTAATAAGATTACCATATATCCTGAGTATCGCCGTAATCCCGACGAGTTGAGGGAGATCAAACGCACTATTGATGTTGTAAAGAACGATGAGAATGTAAAGATAACAGGAATTCATATTGACGGTTATGCTTCACCTGAGGGCGGATACAGGAACAATGCAAGATTGGCCCAGGGCAGGGCTGAGGCTCTCAAAAAATATGTTATGGGTGAGTATGAGTTTGCAGAGGAGATTTTTAAAGTTACCAGCACACCGGAGGATTGGGCAGGACTGAAGAAATATGTGGAGGAGAACAATATTGAAAACAAGGAGGATATCCTGTCGATTATCAATGATGTAAATGACAGCAATCAGGATGCACAGGAGGCCAAGATGAAGAGACAGTTCCCGAATACTTATGCAAAACTATACAAAGATGTATATCCGGGCTTGAGACATTCAGATTATCTGGTATTCTACACAGTACGTGCATTTGATATTGAGGAGGCAAAACGCATCATTAAAGAGCGTCCTCAGCAATTGAGCCTTCAGGAGATGTACCTTGTGGCACAAACCTATCCGCATGGCAGCACCGAGTTCAAGGAGGTATTTGATGTGGCAGTAAGAATGTTCCCGTCAGATCCTACGGCAAACATAAATGCTGCAGCAATAGAACTGGAGCAGGGTCATTTGAACGGGGCAGTACGTTTCTTGCAGAAGTCATCGCAGGATGACGGGGCAACACTTAACAACTACGGTGTGCTGAAACTTTTGCAGGGAGACTTGGATGCAGCAGAGAGCTACTTCAAGAGAGCTATGGAGAAAGGAATTGAGGAGGCTGCATTTAATCTGCAGGAAGTGGCAAAGAAACGCAAAGACTTTGAGGTATTTGGCAAATAAAATACCAATTTTCACTTCAAAACCCGGCTATCTGTAATACCAAGGTATTATGGATAGCCTTTTTTTTATAAATTTACATTGTAATATAAATATGCCGGCTATGCAGAAGAGATCAAAGGATTTTTATAGGCTCATGTCCCATTTGCTCCATTCCCAGAATCTTGACAAAGGGATAAATGAGGTCCTCAAGGAGGCGATGGAGAAACTTGGGGGTGACAGGGCCTTCATTTTTTCATACGATTATGAAAATAAAGTGCAGAATTGCATATATGAGGTGGTTTCAATTTCTGAATTGGCAGAAATTGAAGATCTTCAGGCTGTCCCTTTCGAGGCTACACCATGGTGGAATGAGCAGATAATTTCAGATAATCCCATTGTTGTACATAAGCTTGAGGATCTTCCCCCTCAAGCTGCCAGTGAGTATGAAATACTGAAGGAACAGAATATCAAGTCTATATTGGTAGAGCCACTTCTGATAAACGGTATCATATGGGGATATGTTGGGATTGATTTTGTAAAAGATTATGATTCTCTTGATGATATTGCGATTCAATGGTTTGTACAGATTGCCGGCATCCTGAGTCTTAGCATTCAGCTGAGGATGAGCCAGAAGGCAGATGAAATTAAAAGGAATGAGCTTATAGCTGCCAAGGAGAAGGCAGAGGAACTCAATCTTCTCATCAGTTCATTCATAGCAAATGTTAACCATGAGATAAGAACTCCACTGAATTCCATTGTAAGTTTCTCGGAACTCCTTATCCAGACTGATGATTATCAGGAGCGTAAAGAATTCTATTCTATAGTCAAAAGGAATTCGGAATGGCTTGCACGCATTGTTACGGAACTGCTCAACTTGTCAAAAATAGAATCGGGAACAATGGAGTATAAGGAGGTGCCTACAGATATAAATGCGGTTTGCTATGATATTGTATTCCTCTCAAGGCTCAAAAGCAAGCAGGGGGTAGAGATTCACTTTGACAAATCATTACAGGAATGTATTGTGATGACCGATACCCAAAGGGTACAGCAAGTAATATCAAATCTCCTGAACAACGCCATTAAGTTTACAAGGGAAGGGGAAATAAGGGTAGGATATGATTTGCTTCCCGACAATATTCTTAAAATATATGTTAAGGATACCGGAATTGGGATTGAAGAAAAAGATCAGGAAAGGATATTCGCCAGACTGGTAAAATTGAACAGGGATATTTCCGGCTGGGGACTCGGTCTCCATATATGTAAAAGTATAGTTGAGGAACTGGGAGGTACTATTGGTGTAGAGTCAAAAATAGGAGAAGGTTCATGTTTCTGGTTCACTATACCTGTCAAATGATATGTAAATTCATTAAATGATTGAGAGGCTCCATAAAAGTTGAAACTTTTTGGAGCCTCTTTATTTTTTTACTTTTCCACACTTGGTAACGGGCATTGCAAATCATTCATTTTATATGCTGAATCATTCACAAATGCTCTTTAAACCGTTCTGTTTTCTTCTTTTTGAGTGTGTTGTTGCACAATCCCATTTTTTGAAAAATATGCCGATTAAATTTTTTTTGGCAATAGATTTCCTTTGCAGCAGGAAAAACAAATCACTAACAATTAAAAACACACGACATGAAAACCAGATTATTTTTAACTATTGCAATGGCAGGACTACTTGCCGTTTCTTGTTCAAAAGAGGAATTGGTAACCCCTATTGACCAGTCTACAGCTGAAAGGGCTGAGGCTTATCTTACTTTTGATATAGTATCAGGAGTGAATTCTACACGTTCAGTGGATGGCGATTCATCGGGAGACAATCACGGAGATGCAAATGACAGCGGGCATTCCCACATTGGAACAGAAGGGGAGAATAAAGTCTCAAAGATTTTGTTGGCATTCTATAATACAAATGATGAGACATCATCGGGTGACGGTCTTGTAAGGACCTATTCAGTTGGAGAGAACCAGTCTGTAGGCATTGAGAGGAATTCGGATGGGAGCTATTCTCCTTCTGAGAGCTTTATGGTAAATTCGACAGGTACATATAAAGTGATAGTTGTAGCTAACCCTACTTCTGCACTTGAGTCAAAGAGCGCTTCAAACTCAGCAGCTGCAAAGGCCATTTATGATGAGATCCTCAGCGGTGTATATTCAGGCCAGCCAAGCGGTCTTGCAGGTGAGAATGCAGATTATTTCATGATGGCAAACCAGAGTGAGGTTACCATTAATGTAACCGCAGCAAATGACAAGATGAATCCGGCAAAACCATCAGGCGCTATCAATATTGAGAGAGTTCTTGCAAAGGCAACTTACCGCCAGGTTGCGGACGACAATAAATACGATGTTACAGCAGACAAATATACATATACTATCCAGACTGTTCCAGGGTGGGTTTACCAGTCGGAGAGCGATTCATACAAGTATTATATTTCAGGCTTTGCTGCAGCAACAACAAATGAGAAGAATTTAAATGACAGAAGGTCAATCTATGTTGCGGTGATTGACGGTACTACAAAGTACTTTACCAGCAGCCAGGATTACACAGGCTACATTAGCGGTGTTGAGACAACAGCCAAATTGATGGTTGAGGATACAGAGCTTGCTTCTCTTGAGGGATTCTATCCAATCTATACAGGCACCAAGAATATGACCTCAAGCGGAACAGTAGAGTATAGTGTGCAGTTGTTGGAGTATGCATTGGTAAACATGAACAATTCAACATATTATGTACGTCATACCGGAGCACAGAATGCATCACCTTTCGGTACACTAGGCAACTCTTCATTCCTGTTCGACCCTAACTCATCGTACAAAAATGCAGAGGGTGACTTTGACGGAACTTCTTACTTTGCAAACCCTTGGACTTCATATAAGAAATCAGTTGCAACCCTTCCTTTCGCAGCACTTCCGGGAGCAGATCAAGGAGCAGTTTCAAATGCTGAAGAGGCAGCTACAGTAGGCGGTTTGTTGGGATACATTTTTGAGAATGGCGTTACAACAGCAAACCAGACTATGGACAAGACCACCAGCGTAGTGTTCAAAGGCCAGATAAAAGATGCATCAGGTAACCCTGTAACCCTGTTCAAATATGAGGATTCATATTATAAGGATCTTGAGGTTCTGTTCAATTCTGTTGAGGGTCTTCCAGGTGAGTGGACAACACAGCAGTTTGAGGATGGTACAATTACAGCAGAGGATCTTAAAGGTATTGGCATCTCAGTTTACGAGGACGGTTATTGCTACTATGCAGCACAGATCAAACACTTTGATGATGGTAATGCAGAGACAGCAGGTCCAAACGAGTTCATAAAGATGCGTAACAATGTTTACTCTATAGCTGTAAAGAGTGTTGACAAGTTCGGATTCTCGGAGTTGGATATGCCGGAACTTGAGAACGCAATTGAGGGTGGAGAGGAGAGCATCTATCTTACCCTAGAGGCAAAAATACTTCCTTGGATTGTAAGATTTACTGACGTGGAGTTCTAATTATAATAAGTTAATTGAGGGAGGGATCTCCCTCCCTCCTTCAAAAAACTAATCAATGAAATAACCAAATAAACAAAGAAAGCATGAAAACCAATATAAATATTATTAAACGATATTCTTATAGTCTAGTCGCAGCCTTACTGATGGGGAGTTCACTGGTATCTTGCGACTCTATACTCGAAGAAAAAGAGGTTGACTGTTCTATCAATTATAGCGTAAAGTTCAAATACGACTATAATATGAAGCATGCAGATGCATTTGCCAATGAAGTGAAATCTGTAACCCTGTACGCTTTTAATAATGAAGGAAAATTGGTGTATCAGAAGACAGAGGAGGGAGATGTGCTCAAGCAGGATGGATATGCAATGGATGTTGACATGGATCCTGGCAACTACCATCTTATTGCGTGGGCAGGCTTGAATGATGATGATTCTTTCTCAGTTCCTTTGGTTTCACAGGGTGCCAGCATTGAGGATTTGAAGTGCAGGATGGACAGAGTCTATACTAAAGCTGATGGTGATGGAGGAATTATAAACACAAAGTTGACATCATTGTTCCATGGCCAGGTAGAGAGCCAGAACTTTGTAACCAGAGCTGCTATCAACCAGGAGATAGTTGTACCTCTTGTAAAAAATACCAATACAGTAAAGATTATCCTTCATCAGATGGATGGCGTAAGAATCCCGGCTGAAGATCTGGAGTTCACAATTACAGACAATAACGGTCTTATGGATTATGACAATACACTTTTGGAGGATGAGAAACTTACCTACTATTCATATCATCATGAATCAGGAAATGTGGTAGAGGCTGCAGATACCAAGTCGGGAGAGGTTACCAATATCAGTTTTGCTACTGCTGAGCTTACAGTAGGAAGGCTGGTGAAGAATCAGAACGCTGTACTTACAATCAGAAATACTGCAACTGATGAGGTTGTCCTACGGATACCGGTAATAAAGATGTTCTTATTGGCAAAATTGCAGGGCCAGTATGATATGGATGATCAGGAGTATCTTGACAGACAGGATGAGTACAAGATGACCTTCTTCCTCGATGAGAACATGAAATGGATTGATTCACAGATTATAATCAATGAGTGGATTGTGAGATTTGACGATATGAGTTTCTAACATGAAATACAGCACAATTATGAAAAAGTTATTATCAAAGGCATTATTGGTTATTGCTGGCTGTATGATTGTCATCTCCTGTTCAAATCAAAGTGCAGCCGATATGGTTGACAACATGATTGATGTAAGATTGTCACTATCCATATCGGGAACGGCATATACCAAGGATGTGGATAATCCTGATGAGACACTGGATTATACTACAGATAACCAGAATAACATAAATGACTTATATATATTATTGGTAGACAAGAACGGAAAGTTCCAATATCTGGTAGAGGAACTTCTTGTGCAGAATAACACCAGAACCCTTTATAGAGGTCTCATCCAAAGGCCTGCAGCAGGAAGCAGACTGGTTTTGATGGCAAATGTTAACCAGCAGGGGATGAGCGGCTCAGCGGACACCAGGACATGGCTGAACAGCTTTAAGGGACAGGATGTGAAAAATATTTATAATAATGCAATTTTCAGCAACAATACGGGTGTGTGGAGTCTTAGTGGCAGGAGTATCCCAATGTGGGGAGAGGTTGAGGTAGGAACTCCAGTGGACGGCAATGTTACCTTTTCATGCAACATGTACAAGGCCCTTGCAAAGATTAACATTTGGGTAAATGAGAAGAAGGGGATAGAGGGTTTTGTAATAAACGAGGTAGTTGTAAAGAATTCTTTGGATAAGGGATATTGCGTATCGCAATCACCTCTGAGCAATGATATTTCAGTGCAATATGAAGATCCGTATGTTCCCGCAGGCGCAGCCAACAGAACATATGATGCGGAATATGCAAACCTGAATGTTACCACCGCCTATTCGGATGAAATTTATGTGGTTGAACAGAACAATCAGGCTCAGGATCTGAATCCGATTACAATAGAAGTTCACTATACATATGACGGCGCAGCCGGGACAGGGATAATAAATTTTAAAGATGAAACAGGGAATCCGTTCAATGTGACAAGAAACCACTCATATATCTTCAATATTTCAAATGTGAGAGGAGTTGAAACAAATGTTTCCCTAGTTTATGATGTACTGGACTATTATGATGTACACAGAATAGATTTAGGCTTCAACTAAGCCACATGCATGAATATAAATGAAACCTGATAAAATTAAAAATCGATAATATGAAGAAGTTAAGTTATATATTGGTATTGTTGGCCGGAATCCTCTCCGTTTCGTGTGCAAAGGAGGAGATCGACGTGAACAATGACAGCAGCTATGAGCCTGGAGTCGGGACGAGTGTTTCTCTTAAAGTGGGTATCCCAGGTATGGATGTTGCCATAACAAAGGCAGGTGAGAGCTACGAGGATTATCTGGAGTATGTATCCAATCTTTTGGTAGTAGTTTTCAATGCGGACGGATCATTCCATTTGTCACATGAACAGATGTACAATCATAACCAGGGTACAGATAAAGTTGACATAACAAGTATAGAGAGCGGTAAGAAATTTATCTATGCCGTAGCAAATACCAATTCGTCATTGTTTAATGACAACAATACAGATCTTACAGAGACCCTAAAGGCTGAGGCAAGAAAGGGAAGAGAGAGTTTCCTTCAGGCAACTGTTGATATGTGCCAGGAGTTTGAGGGAATTACTGAGGGAAGGTTCCTTATGAGCGGAAAATATGTTGCTGCTTCAAATGATGCAGGTGATGGTTCAGTTAACATTCCAAGAACCGGCGGTACCCTTCAGGGAGTGATAGAGTTGGTAAGGGTACAGGCTACAGTGGTGTTCAGCATTAAAGGTGGCACAGGTGTGGATTTTACCCCAACCCATTTCCAGGTGTGCAATCTCCCTAAAAGCTCAAATCTGTTTGAGCAGACATCTGATGTTGCAAATGGTACCTACTTCAATACCGAGATGCTTACATACGACAGTTTCAAGGACAGCATCTTCTTCTATCCTATGGAAAACAGGAAACAGCCTTCTGCAAATGTTGCAGCATACAGAGACCGTATGGATATGGCAAATGCCTCTTCTGCTTACGTGGTTATAAAGGGTACCTACTCTGGCAAGGCAGACCACTACAAAGATTTTGACAAGGACAATTATACAGGCAAGGAGAATGCAGAGGCACAGGTTACCTATTACATTCCTCTTGGATATGTAAACGGCAATTTGAACGACTACAACGTGAGGCGCAATACAAAATACATCTACTCAATTACTGTAAACGGTGTTGATGATATAGTTCTGGAGGTTGTTTCTGATGAGGAGAAAAGCAGTGTTGAGGATGGTGATGTAATTTACCTGAACGGTGGTAAGGTGATTGATCTTGACGCACACTATGCAAGCGGTATCCTTACTTTCAACAAGGCAGATCTTGAGAGCAAGAGCGAGATTACTTACAAAGTGAAATCTCCTTATACAAACGGTTACCAGACAGGTGTGGATTCCGATTGGGTTAAGTTTGTGATAAACGGAAAACGCCAGGGGGTATATTCACAGCAGACAGTTGCTTACCCAGGTGACAACAGCAGCAGCTTGTTGTCTGTGGGGGAACTGATGGAGAATTTGCAGAATGCAGAAACTTTGGACCTGTTTGATAACAATGACCAGATAGTGGTAAGTTGCTATGTAAATGAGTACTACTATGAGGATAAGGCAACCGAGTGGCACAAATGGGTGAATACAGATAACCGTGAGATGCTTATACTTTGCGACACCAAGGCAGGAAACGGCAGCAGCCTTACTGAGGGAACATACATTATCCGCCAGAAATCTATCCAGACCATCTTCAAGACCGACGGCTCTTTGGCAAGTGCGTGGGGAACAGAGTGGGTTAATGAGACTGACAATATTCAGCCGAACTACGGTATAAATTCAGACAACGCAGACAGGAACAGCTCTACAGCCAATTTTGCCACATTCAATAATGACGGAAGAAGAAACATGATTGCTGAGGTTTACAATAACGGCAACCAGAGGGCAGACTGGAGTGACATTACAACCTGGAACTGGGACTGGGATCCTCAGACAACCGCAGGTGAGTACAGGAAGGCATACCTTGCATGTATGAGCAGAAACAGGGATGCAGACGGTGACGGTGAGTTTGATGTAAACGAGATGAAATGGTATTTGGCATCAGTAAACCAGTATCAGGACCTGTGGATTGGGAATGCAGGAATTGACCAGAATGCACACCTATATACTTACCCGGCTACTCCAGTGGTGACCCACTACTTCAGCAATTCAAGAGGACAGATTTTCTGGGCAGAGGAGGGTGCAGCGGTATCTCCATACGCGGAGCACGGAGGACGTTTTGCTACCAATAGAAAACATGCAATCCGTTGCTTGAGGAACCTTAATGTGGAATCTCCTGCAGACCAGAGCAAATATATAGCATCACAGAATGATGTGCTCCAGGTTGACTATGCAACTGTAAAACAGGAGGACGGCAAATATGTAGTAGATTTGAGCGGTCTCAATTCAAATGCATTGCGCGGCTACAGGACCGAGATGCTTACAAGACATACAGAGCGTGAAGAGCAGAACAAACCATATGTTTCGTTTACAATAAATGACCAGTTGTCCAGACCAACCGATTTGAGAAACGGGCAATATACCTGGACAAATATTATCAACAGCGGCAAGGATGGAGATTATGGTTGCCCTGAGGGTTACAGAATCCCTTCACAGAAAGAGTTGATTCTTATGCTCTCAAAGGTGAATGACACAGACTACCACAATGATGAGGTACTCTCAATGACCCGCTCATCGTTTGCACCAAACCAGACCGGCTATCCTTATCATCCTCTTGGATACACAGTTGGAGGTTATGCAATACACAACTACAACCCGTTCATGTGTGTGCTTGTAACAGACATAAACAATATAAACAACAATACAGTAAACCACAGCAACTATTACTTGCGCTGTGTAAAGGACAACTAGGACTCAACAGAGAATATAGAATACTTTTTTATAGGTTAGACGCAAATTATCGGGAGATAATTTTACATTAGGTTTTCATGCAAAAGCTGCTATCGGGAGATGGCAGCTTTATTTTTTGCCGGCAATTGTTTAAATTTGCAAAGATATAAGGTATGAAACGGCTCATATTTGCAATATTGCTCCTTACAGCCTGGGCAACCTGCTACTCCCAAAATGGCGGCACACAGCAGTTCAGGCTCCCTTCTGTCCCGGACACAATAAGGACAGTAGAGGGGAGGTTCAATTATGTGGTGGGAAACTATTGGACCAACTTCAATTTCTCGGACACCCTGTTCCTGGAGATCCCTGAGCGTGCATGTGAAATGGCACTTGTAAATTATGCAGACCTCCTCTCCCGCCTCCCTCTGGCAAAAAGTGCCCCGTATCTTGAGGATTTCCTTGCAAAGGCATCTGCCAACGCCGCAATGCAGAACCATATGGCCGGATTGCTCCGCAAATACCTTGTAAACTATGACTCCCCCCTGCGCAACCATGAACTCTACATTTGCGCAGCAGAGTACCTTAAGGAGAATGCACTGGATGAGATAACCCGTTACAATGCAATGCAGGATGCCCATATCCTCTCCCTTAACCCGCAGGGGAGCGTGGCTGCAGATTTTACATATTTTCTTCCCGACAGTACCGTGGCCCGCATGCACGGGGTGGAATCTCCATACACCCTCCTGTTCTTCTACAATCCCAACTGTCGCTCGTGCCAGGGGATAATAGAAGCCCTGAAAACCTCAACTACAATAAACGGGGCGTTGGAAACAGGAGCGCTCACACTCCTTGCAATATACACTCAGGATGATTCTCCCGTATGGCGTGAATTCATAAAAGAGACACCCCAGGGCTGGACAAACGGATGCGACAACGGAATGAAACTCATCTCTGAAAGCATCTATGACCTGAGGAACCTCCCTGTATTTTATCTCCTGGATTCTGACAAGTGTGTACTCCTTAAAGACCTTCCCCTATCCCGAATTGAGGAGCATTTCAAATGACCGTTTCTCAAGTTAGAGGGTGAAGATTTTGCAATCTCATAAATACTGATTAATTTTGTTGAACTCCAGTTGGCCCTTAATGATAAGAACCCCAAAAGTTAGATAAAACTTTTGGGGTTTTATGCTATGTCGACTGTTCCAGATGTGGGAGTCTGGAGGAACCTTCTGTGCACAACCAATGGTATTCTTGTGGATGCCGAAGAAAAATGCAACCGACTGTCCACGCAGAGGGTGCCTGGCGTGGATGCAAGGTGCCGGGAGGTGACTTTTGTCCACAGAATGGGTATCTTTTGTGGATGCCGAAGGAAAAATGCAGCCGCCTGTCCCCTCCATTCCTCCTGGCCGATGAGAACCGGATTTATTGCTAATTATCAAGTTGACAAATTAACCATTTCTGCCAACTGTACGAAATAATCGTTTGACCAGATATCTAATTCCCTGGGATTGCGTACGAATGGCAGGACATCCGCTTTCACCTGTTTGATGTCTGCTGTTGCAAGACGCTCCATGAGTTTTTCTTT
>SUYX01000005.1 GCA_015060225.1 Bacteroidales bacterium
ACATCACAACTCCGTATAATCCGAATGCAGCAGTACTGCACTCTGCCAACAATAAAACACTCCAGGAACTCCCTTGTTTATTTGAGCAGAACAAAAATTTAAAGTATCTGTACATACCCATTCTTCCTTGCGATCTTGAAGAAACCCTCTCACACCTGTGCAGTACCCTCACCCCTATAAATGCAGGGGGCGGACTGGTACAGAATACCGAAGGGGAATACCTACTCATCTTCAGAAACGGCTTGTGGGACCTCCCAAAAGGGAAACAGGAAGAGGGTGAAGAGATTTCACTCACCGCGCTGCGCGAAGTGGAAGAAGAGTGCGGTATCACCGGCCTGGAGCAGGGAGAACTCCTCTGCATCACCCACCACACCTACCGCATGAACGGAGAGCACATGCTCAAACACACCTACTGGTACAAAATGACCTACAAAGGAGACTGCACCACTGCAATTCCTCAGCAGGAAGAGGGAATCAGCCGTTGCGAATGGGTACCGGCCTCCCGTCTGCCAGAATACCTGCAGAACACCTACCCCTCAATAAGGAAAGTATTTGAAGAGGCGGGGCTACTGTAGGGAAGTATCCACCACAGTATCCCAGCCTCCAACCATACTGGCATCCCTGGTATTTATACCGGTATATTCAAGACTGTCATCTTCATACCTCTTGAACTTATAAACCGCATCGTTCATAAGTTCACTGTTGAACACATTCAGACTTACCAGCAGACTGAAATCCTTGAGAGAAAGACCTGTAACCTTTCTGAACAGTTCAGGCTCCAGTTGCGTAATTACATCCTTAAGACAATACTCCCTGTAATCAGTCAGATACATGAACACAGGAATTCTGGTAGCAAACTTTATAAGTTTCTCCTGAATCTCTTTCCGCTTGCTTTTAAACTCCTTCTCTTCTGCAGTCAACTGCTTCTTCTCTTTAGGTGTAATATCATTACCTCTGCTTTTCTTAACATCCCTTACATGTTCAGACTTGTTTATAATTGTCTCAATATCTGAATTCAAGGAACGGAAACCCTCAATATTCATAAGGGCACGCATTGCTTCAGGATTGGAGAGCAATCTTTGTAGTGTTGCGTTATCAACATTCACCAGCAATGCACTCTCCCATCTGCGTGCCAGCAATGTTGCCGTAGTGCCGCTCATTGCCATATCCAGGATTCCGGCGGCGCTGATTTCAGTCATGGAAGTACCGTCATAGGCCAATATAGGGAGAAATTTTATGAAGTCTGCCACCTTCTTCTCGGGATTCTGTTCCTCAACATTTAGATTGCAGCTGTACTCCTGTACCTGCTTCAGGGCCCTGTTTGGAGCAAAATCAAAAACATAGCAAGTAGGCTTGAGCACAACCTCCCTTCCCCACTCATCTTTAGTTGTCCATGGAGACTGCACCCTGAATGCTGCCTGAAAGTAGGTCTCAGGACTGGATGAATTCCTCAACATAAGGATACCTGTCCAAGGACGTACTGTAACACCCGTTGAAAGTTTCCCGCATGAAAGGGTAATTGTACAGGTCTTCTGGGGATCTCCCATAGCATTATATACCGGAAGCACAGCATCTGCTCCCATTCCGGCTTCATTACCGGCAGCAACAATAACCTTATAAGCAGAATAAAAACTGTTCTGTCTTTTTGCAAGCAGTTTGGCCATTGCCCTGCAGGAAGCAACAGATGGGAGGAACCAGTATGTATGCTGCAGATAACTCAAGAACCTTGCATCTGTATATGGCATAGGGGGCTTCTCCCTGCCCTGCTTCAACTCTGAAACATAATTCTCCGTATATGCTCCCCTTATAAGATTAAGCCACTTCTGCACATACTCTTCATGAACAAAGGTATCATCCTCTGCAGAAAAAAACTCGTTCAGGTCAAACTCATCAAACTCTCCCTGCTCGGCAATCTCCCTTATGCTGTCGGGAAGTTGGTAAGTAAGCATAACCATCTTGGGAAGTTGGGCATAAGGATTATACTCCCCTCCATTCCACTCCTGTTTTGCCTGCTGCTCATCTGAATATGTCCAGTTGAAAATCTGTTCCTCAATAAACTCTCCGGAACTTATTGCCCTGAACGGTGTTCCCGACAAATACAGATATGCCTTTGTCTGCAAAGGCATCAGACCTTCATCAAACAACTCCCTGAGTTCCATCTCCTTGGCAGAAGCGGCATCCTCTGCCAGAATCTTTTCTGTCTCCTCAGCACTTTTATACGCCGGATCCTTCTTGTCATAATAATTCTTTGCATTCTTACCCCAAGCACCAAAGTGATACTCATCCAAAATAATGCAATCCCATTTCACCTGCTGAATCCATTCATTTGTAGATTTGATGCCACCACTGGCATTCTTGCCAAGAACATCCTGGAACGATGCAAAGCAGACATAAGGGCTGCTCTCCTTCACCCTGTTGAATTCCCGGTTATCCTGTTTCTCACAGAATTGCCACCCCTCAAAATCCTTGTGGGTAAGCAGATCCTCTTTCCATGCACTCTTAACAGCAGGCTTGAATGTAAGGACAAGAACTCTTCTCCAACCCATTTTCAATGCCAACTGATAAGAAGTGAAAGTTTTTCCGAAACGCATCTTTGCATTCCAGAGGAAATGGGGTACAAGCCCTTTATTTGAAGGATCCTTATAAAACGATGTAAAATACCTGCTTGTTTTCTCTACTGCACGCATCTGCTCGGGACGCATTCCAAAATCCAATATCCTCTCCATAATGGTATCGGAACCTTCCGCCACAGCGTTTATGGCATCCTCCACCTTCCGCACATCACACCTGAACCACTCCCGTTCAGGATTTTGGACACCTGCGCGGCGAAGCACTCTATGTACAGCATGATCATCAAAAGTGGTACCATCCTTGCGCATAGCCGGCCGTTGGAGCAAAATTCTGTATCTTACTCCCGACGTCCTCACTTGCTCCTCAATCCTCACCCGTGCATCCCTTACGGTATAACCAACCTTAATGAGCCCCAAATGATCCGGGACACCTATAAGTTCATAAGCATAAATAACCGGAACCTGTTCAACCTTGCTTTGTAAAAGATTTGTATTTGCCATAATATGTCTGTGTTTTCATTAAACTTCAGACATGCCGGCAAGATCATTTATTATATCCGGGCTCTTCAGGCTCATTCAGCCAATTGCCCTTTTGTCCATATAAATCATAATTGTACGGCTTCCGGGATTTCCGGGATTTCCGGTATTTCTTAACAGAAATAATATCCTCGCCAAGTGCCGTTTCAATTTTTGCTATAGTTTGAATAGTAAAATTATGCTTTCCGCTCAACCACTTTGATATTTCCGGTTCCTTCTTGCCCATAACCCTTGCCAAATCCGCCTGACTCCAACCACGGCGTTCCAAGATCTCGTTTATACGCACCACAATATCAAAATAAAGATCAATTTCATGTCTTATTCCTTCTGGAATTTTGGCAAATTCCTGCTCTAATATTGGATGTATGTAGCAATTTTTACTCATATCAGTTAATCCGTACAGTTAAATTATAAATTTCACTATGAATATCAATTCCACTCTTTTCAAGCGTAACCAACTTCTTGTCAATACTCTTCAATGTTTCTACAATTTCCAGAAGAACAGGATCCTGTTCATATGTAGTTGTACATTTCTTTCCACCTGCTCCCACAATCAATAATTTTTCAGATAACCTTATACAATATAATCTAAGCGTCCCCCTTTTCTTTACGTCTCTTCTTATAGTCAAAAGCGGAAGTGCACAAACTCTGTCCCCCATATTCCCCTCAGGACGGAACATTGATTCTACAACACCTGTATGCAATATTTTGGAGAGATTCTGAAAAATTCTGTATTAGTCATCACGTAGATAAAAATCATTGCAATTCTTATAAGCATGCACAAATTTTTCCATTTCTGAATATGAGTCTCCATCAATACGAATAGAAAAAATATCCACCTCTCCACCTAAAGCAAAAGGAACAAACTCAACCTTTCTCATATTCCTCAATATTACTACTACAAATATAAAAAGATTATCCTGATTAACAACAATTTTTGCAATATATTTTTTAACTTATAAGTTAAGTCCTGCCAGCACGTCAATGAACTTCTAATATATCTATATAACTTGTTACTCCATAGGACGTATCATTGATTCAATAAACTCTATCTCCTCCTGTGTAAGTTTGTATTTCTCATACAGCATCTCATCTGTCCAAGGGTGGGAGAAATCTACCCATGGTACAAATTGGAAATTACTTATAGAAATATTCATCCCGACGAGAGTCTGTAAAATAAGAAACCTGACAAACTTGGTCCTTAAATACGTATAGGTATTTTCAACTTCCCCACTATTTTTAGAAGGACAAATTACAAGATATGACTGTGTACATATTTGATTTGGTGACAATATTTCCATTCTGCTAAGTACTCTATATTGTCCATCCTTGTTTGGATTGCCTGCATGTTCACAAGACAACTTTGATATCATCACTTTGTATGAATCTACACTATCCAGCCCTTTACAAATATCTTTCTTTGCCACATACATCCAACCCTTACTGCTAACTATTTCACAATCTCCTTCCTCTTTTTCTGACTTGCCAACAAACGTTGATAAAAAGCCATACGGAGTCTGAGAACTGCAACCTCCAGGATGTGATAAAGTTTTTCCCTTATGGGATAAAACTTTATGAATTATTGATACTGATTCATTACGTCTGATGAAGATATCAAACTCATTCAATTTTCTAATGGAATTGCTCAACTTGGAATTTGTAATATTACAAAAATCACATGGGCCATCATATTCATATTGCCATAGGAAATAGCAAACCCCACCATTAATATCAACACCTGGAAAACAATCATTTGAATCTGTAAAATCTACTATATTGGATATTTTTCCACAAGACAACATCATTTTCCTGAAATCATCCAATCCTACACCTCCTGCAAACCACCTTGACGGTATAATCATTGAGAGATATCTTGGCGATAATCTAATGGCTTGTTCTACGAACTTGTTATACAGAGGTATTGCACCAAGTCCCTTTCCACTCTCATTAACTTGCAACTGATACGGCGGGTTTCCTATTATTACGTCAAATTTCATGTTTCCAAATATTTTAGCGGGTTTGTCTGTATGGATGAACTGGTATGCATATTGCTCGGCCTGGGAACCACGGTCATAAACCGCCTGGCTTGCTCCGCAATAGATGCATTTGCCCCCTTCCCAGGTGTGGGAGAGCGGCTTGTAGAGGATGTTCCCCTCAGGAGTTTCAAATTTTGTTACAGAGTGTTTTCCGCTTGCTGTTTTGGAACAATAGACAGATCGCCTTGCCAGAAGTGATGTAAGTTCTGTACAGGCTATGCCATAGACCTGATTGTGCATTATGTGGTCTATCCGCTTCTGCCTGTCGGGAATAACAGATTCAAGACCTTTGTCAAGTCTTTTTACTATTTCCCTCAAGAATACGCCACTTTTGGTAAAAGGGTCAAGGAATTTTGTTTCCGGACTTTCAAAGAGCCCGGAAGGGAGCAAATCCAAGAGTTGGTTTGCCAGTGAAGGAGGTGTAAACACCTCGTCATTGCTCAGATTTGCAATGCAATTAAGGACGTCGGGATTATATCTGTTCTCCATAAGCCTGCGGAGTTAGTTTAAGAAAATGTACCGGCTTGTAGGTCTTGCAGGGGAGATCTGAGAAAAGGTCTTCACCTTCATTCTCTCCCACCAGATAAGAGAACTCATAGTCCCTCCTATTCACCATACCTTTTCCTATGAAACCCCATTCGCAGATATGAATCCACTGATTTGAGTCGTTGGCAAGTTTATAGGTAAGTGCATCCCCGTGGATAATGTTTTTTGAAAGGAGATATCGGGCACTTTCAATACACTCCATCTTGCACCTGCTCCTGTAAAGGGCAGCATACTCCTCCTTGAAGAAGTCCAACAGGCGTTTCCTGCACGCAATTGCATTGTCTTCCAGCAGTTCTATTCCATAGATACTGGAGACTGACTGCACTGCAGACTGTTCCCATTGGAGTTGGGTGTATTGTTTTGCTTTTACTCTACCACTGCAGACAGCCAGTTTACGGCGGAGAATTTCAATGAGAAAATTCCCATCACCGCAAGCGGGCTCCAGGAAACGGGAATCTATCCTTTCCGTCTCCTGTTTTACAAGATCGAGCATGGCATTGACCTCACGCTGGGATGTAAACACCTCACCATGAGCAGCCACCCTCTCCTTTGATTTGATCTGGTGGTCCATTCTGCGCTATGTATGCGCATTTGATTTATCCGTTACAGACTCCACCAGGGCACAAAAAAAGCGCGGAACTTAACTCATCCACACTTCAGAGGCCCTAGGAAAGCCTGTACCTGCGAATAAGTCAAGCCCACGCAAAGCGCAGGCATTTACTGACATATCCGGATGGTACTTTCTGAAATTTCCTAGGTTTCTGAAGACCCGAATAAATAGCAAATGCTAATTTTAATATGTTATTGTATCAAGTTTTTGCTTGTATTATGCAAATTTAATAATCCATTTAAATATGTTCCAAATTTCTTAAATGTTAAAAAAAGAAAAATCTATTGTTGTCAAGCAGATTTTTACCCTGTTTACGCATATCATTTACTATATTTGTGGAGAAGGAGAGGCTCTTAAATAATAAGATATGTTGGAAATCGTCAAGGCTGAATATCTGTCTGATTACAAACTTAAGGTATGGTTCAACAATCAGCAAGTTAGGATTGTGGATTTGGAAAGCAGTTTGTGTGGAGAAGTTTTTGTTCCTTTGAGAGACAAATCCTATTTCAAAGAATTCACAATTCCTTTTAATACTGTACAATGGGATAATGGAGCAGATTTTGCCCCAGAGTATCTTTACAGGATAGGCACCCCTGCCGTATAATCCCTACCTCAAATCTGTCACCACTGCAGTTGGGTAATCGTCCATATCCAGCACAAATGAGGAGGCATCCAGTGAGTTCTCTTTTTTTGCACTGAGTATCCCGATAGTATATACCGCACCAGCCTTGGAGCGGAGTTCAATTTTGTCGGGAAGGGCACCAGGGGCGCCTGAAATGGATTTTTTGCCCCCTTTCCAGGTGGTTACAGTATAGAAATCCCCCGCCTGACGCAGAATTGCAAAAGGGTTGTCCATTATCCCCTGAATGGAGTTTGCAGCAGGGCTGCCACTTGCACCAGAGCCACTTGCGCCAACACCGGAAGCCGCACCGCCAGCCGCCACCCCCTGCAGCACTATCTCGTCTATCTCCTTTTGGTAGATGCCTTTGGTACTTCCGTCTGAGACAATAAGCATCTGGGGTGTTTCCATCCTGTAGGAATCACCCAATGTAACAATGGTTCCCTCGCCGTCATACAGGAGAGTTCCTGATGCGTCAACTGCCTTGAAGTTGAAACACAAGGTGGCGCCACCTATGAGGAACGCCACCAATGTATTTATGAATCCGTTTGTCATAATTCAAAAATTAACCATAAATATCCTTTATGTTGGCAAGCCTTGCATCCAGTTCGCTCAGGTCACCTACCAGTACCTGGCGGGCCTTGCTCCCCTCGTAAGGGCCAACTATTCCTGCAGCCTCCAACTGGTCCATTATTCGGCCAGCCCTGTTGTAGCCCAGGTTCATCTTCCTCTGGATGAGTGATGTTGAGCCCTGCTGGTGCATTACCACAAGTTTTGCCGCATCTTCAAATAGCGAATCCCTGCGGTTGAGGTCAACTTCACCTACTCCTCCGTCATCCTCCTTGTCCTCACCTACATATTCAGGCAAATAGTGTGCCGTAGTGTAACCTCTCTGCTCTGCAATGAAGTCCACTACCCTCTCTACCTCCTTGGTATCTATTAAGGCACATTGTACACGGGTGAGTTCACCTCCAATTGAGATAAGCATATCTCCGCGTCCTATCAGCTGATTTGCTCCGGTCTGGTCCAGAATGGTCCTTGAGTCCACACTTGAACGCACCATAAATGCAATCCTGGCAGGGAAGTTTGCCTTAATGTTACCGGTAATTACACTTGTGGTAGGTCTCTGGGTTGCAATTACAAGGTGGATACCAATTGCACGGGCCAACTGAGCAAGACGTGCTATAGGCTCCTCTATCTCCTTGCCGGCTGTCATAAGCAAATCTGCAAACTCATCAATTACAACCACTATATAAGGCAAGAAACGGTGCCCTTTCAGAGGATTTAGCTTCCTGCTCAAGAACTTCTCATTGTACTCCTTTATGTTCCTCACATATGCCAGTTTCAGCAGGTCATACCTTGCATCCATCTCTATACAGAGCGATTTGAGTGTATATACCACCTTCTGGGTATCTGTAATCACAGGTTCATCTGCATCGGGCAACTGTGCCAGAAAGTGCTTCTCAAGTTTTGAGTATAGCGACAACTCCACCTTTTTAGGATCCACAAGCACAAGTTTCATCTCCGACGGGTGCTTGTAGTAGAGCAGTGATGTAAGGATTGCATTCAGACCTACAGATTTACCCTGCCCTGTAGCTCCTGCTACAAGAAGGTGTGGCATCTTGGCAAGGTCGAAATGCATTACATCGTTGGTGATTGTCATACCCAATGCCACTGGCAGGTCATAGCTCTGCTGCTTGAACTTCTCGTCATCCAGCACAGAGAGCATGGATACTACACTTGGCTTCTCGTTTGCCACCTCAATTCCAATTGCATTTGTACCAGGGAGGGTAACAACACGGACACCCTTGGCTGCCAAAGACAACTGTATATCCTCCTCCAGCCTCTTTATCTGTGCAACACGCACTCCCGGTGCCGGAACTATCTCATAGAGGGTTACAGTAGGTCCCACTCTGGCCGATATCTTGGTAATGCCTATCTTGTAGTTGGCAAGGGTCTTTACAATCTGCCTGTTGTTCTTCTCAAGCTCCTCTCTTGTTACAACATACCACTTGTCCTTGTAATCCTCCAGCAATGTGAGCGGCGGTGCCTGGTACGAAGAGAGGTCCAGTCTCGGATCAAACGGTTCCATCTCTTCCAACTCCTCATCTTCTGCAGCCTCATCCTGAGTTACAGGGGTATCGTCGGGAGTAGAAAGGACCTCTACAGTGAGATGCTCTTCCCCGTCATTTTCCTCCACTTCATCCTCAACAGCTCCGTTCCCCTCTACCACTTCAATCTGCAGTTCAATTTCATCACCCTTCACCTCCTCTTTCACCTCTTCCTCCACATCAAAATCATCATCCCCCACAACCTCAAATTTAGGGTTTACAGCCTCTTCCGGTGCCTCTTCGCATGTTACCGGAACCTCAACATCCAAATCCGGGAACAGACTCTCCTCAGACGCTGCCTTCTCTGTTTCCTGCGCAACCTCCTCCTCAACAACAGATTTTGGTTTTGGAGCTGTAACACGCTCCACCCAATTGTAGAACCCTGTTATTATCTTTCCGTTTACAAGGATGAGCCATATCACCAGCAGAGCAAATACTATGCTTCCTGTCCCTACAGAGCCTATCATATTGTTGAGCCAGGTTATGACAAAATAGCCATATGAGCCGCCTGCTCCACCTCCAAACCAGTCATCAACTTTTGTGAAAGAAAAGATGTATGAAAATGCCAGTGATACCAATATACACCCCAACAATGAGAGGATAAAGAATCTCAGCAATTTGAGTTTCTTAAGTTTAAGGCAATAGAGCGAGACCCCAAGAAAGAAGAAAGGCACAATGAATGCTCCAAGGCCAAACAATCTTGCCACAAGGAAATTGGCCCATACGAGCCCCAGCTTGCCACCCTGGTTCTCCACCTCAACAGCTGCATTGAACATCTCCCTGTTATGGAAGAGGCTCTGGTCATCAGCCCATGTAAAGATATAAGAAACCAGTGAAATGAATGTATATACTGCAACTATAAGGGACAGCAGACCGCATACCAAATTAAAGGCATCACGCCTTTTAGGGACCTGGGTTTCTGCCTTTGCCTTAAGTTTCTCCTCTTTTGTAAGTTTGGTCTTAGTCTTGGTCTTTGCCATCTCTATTTATTGTTTTTCCACCTTTTACCGTTATTGTTCTGTTTTCCTTTGCCGCCGTTGTTCCTGTGGGGCTTCTGCTGGGGATTCATCCCCATACCAATGTGAACTCCTTCAGGGACTGTTATTCTTCCGTCAGAAAGTTTGTAGATATCGTTGAAGATTGTCTCCTCGGATACAGAGTCCTTGTTCCATATAAGGTACTGCTGCTTCATATATGATGCCAGAGTCTTAATCATACTGGTCTTTACCTCATCATCTTCCCTCTGGGCAATAACCTCTATCATATTCTGTATATTCCTGCCATAATGGGCCGCCTTTACCGGTGTCTTCTGCAATGGAATGGGTGCCGGAGGGGTTGAAAGGCTCTCCCTTGTAGGGGTAGCATAGGGAGAATCAATATCTATATTGAAATCTGAAATCACCTGTACATGGTCCCACAATTTGTGCTTGAAATCATTTATATCCCTCAACTGAGGATTAAGGGTTCCCATCACCTGAATCACAGACTGTATCTGTTCATTGCGTTTCTCCTTGGTGGGAAGGGAAGCAACATATTCCACCATCTCCTGCACATGTCTGCCATACTCCGGCATGCGCAATTTCTCTCTCTGCGTATTATAATCCAATTCCTTCATACTCATATCTTGTCTAATTACAATCAACAAATTTACTCAATATTTGCCATCTTCTCAATAAAATATCTCGGTCTTCTCTTTACCTCCCTGTATATCTTTCCAATATACTCGCCAATTACCCCTACGGCAGTAAGGATAGCCCCTCCAATGAACCATAGCGAAACAAGGAGAGATGTCCATCCCGGCACCACATGCCCCACAGCATACTCATACAACGCATATGCAATAATTGCCAACGCCACAAATATAAACAGTACTCCCGATGTTGTAATCAGTCTCAAAGGCTTGATGGAGAATGAGGTAATGCCATCTATAGCAAAACTCAGCATCTTTGAAAGGGGATACTTTGATTCCCCTGCAAACCTCTCGTTCCTGCTGTAATAGACATACTCCTGACTGTACCCCAAACTCCTTACCATTCCCCTGAGGAACAGATTCCTTTCCGGATGGGAAACCAGCGACTGCAATGCCCTCCTGCTCATGAGACGGAAATCTGCATGGTTATATACCACATCTCCCCCCATTGAGCTCATGAACTTGTAGAACATCTGTGCGGTATGCTTCTTGAAGAATGTATCTGTCTTGCGCTCATTTCTCACACCGTACACTATCTCATATCCTGCATTGAACTTGCGGGCCATCTCCACTATTGCATTCACATCATCCTGCAAATCTGCATCAATGGAAACAATTGCATCAAACTCACTCTGTGCGGCCCATTCCAACCCTGCCCACAAAGCATTCTGGTGCCCCACATTATGGGCAAGCTTCAACCCCATAACCCTTTTGTCGCTTCCCGACAATTCTTCTATCAAACTCCATGTTGTATCCTTGCTTCCGTCATCCACATAGAGCATCATACCCTTTGAGATTATTCCTTCTTTCTCCATTCCCTCAACAACAGCAGAGAGCTGGCGGGTTGTCTCATGCAACACCTCTTCCTCATTGTAACAAGGTACAACAATCACAAGTTTAGTGTCATTCATCATTCTTCCGTTTATTTTTGAATACAAATTTTACAAGTATAAAGTTTACAGGTATTGCAATTGCAAATACCGGCAGCGGAGCCCATTTTGGCCCTATGCCAATCCATAGGAACAGATTGAGCAGAACCATATGGAGCAGATAATTAACCCCGTGCGCCCCAGCCATGCCAAAAAGCTTCTTCCAGGAAGGCGCACTTCCAAAAGTGAAATAGGAGGTGAGATAAAAATTCACCACAAAACTCAAAATGTAACCCACAGTATAGGCTATATTAACATTTATGGCCATCTGCAGAAGAAAATATATCCCGTAGTGAAGGGCTGTACACACTCCCCCCACTATTCCAAAGCGGACAAATTCCCATATTACAGGATTAATTTTCATTCTCCTTTTTTCGCGGTTTGTCTGTTATCATCCCACTCCTCACAAGATACTCGGTACTCTGCAGCATTGAGAAGCAGTACTCCTTCAACATCCTGAAAGTATCATTATCCTCCACCATATTTATTTTGTCACCTTCATACCTGTACCTGAACTCCTGGCCGGTCTCAGGTGAGTAAACATACAAATTGCTTGAGTCTCTTGCAGCCACAAGGTTGTCTGCAGTGTAGAACATGCAAGGTCTCTTTTCAACAATGAGATTCACTCCAAAATTGTTCTGCAGATATCCCATCCCCAACATTCCAAGGAGCGTTGGTGCCACATCTATCTGACCTCCAAAACTGTCATAAACGCCAGGGGCTATCCCTTTCCCATAAATCATGAGCGGCACATGGTTATATGACTGGGGCATCTCGCACTCGGGTGTCCCAACCAGTTTGCCGTGGTCACCCATCAAAACAAATATTGTGTTGTCAAACCAAGGCTCCTTCTTTGCTGCATCAAAAAACTTCCTTATAGACCAGTCTGCATACTCAACAATAGCATCATCCATCTTTTCAGAGCGGGGTACAAAATACTCCGGAATTACATAGGGAGGATGGTTGCTTATGGAGAGCAGCGCTGCAAAGAAAGGCTCTCCGCTTGCAGCCCTTTCACTCAACACAGGTAGGGCATACCCGTAAAGATAATCATCCTGCACTCCAAAATGGTTTGCAATTTTCTCCTTGGGATAATCCTCCTGGGCATATATCTCATCAAATCCATTGGTACGGAAGAAGGCATTCATGTTGTCGTACTGGCTCTCGTGGGTCATGAAGAACATGTTATGGTAACCATTATCCTTCAAGACTGTCGGGAAGCCGCTGTAAACAGGAATCACACTCCCCTTCATGGCATTACGCTTCATTATGGTTGGGAATGAGTAGAGGGTTGAATACATTCCGTGATTTGTATGTATTCCTGCTGAATAGATGTTTGTAAACAGCATGGATTCCTCTGCAAGTGAATCCAGGAACGGGGTGAGCCCGCTTTTGTTCCCGAAGGTTCCCATCAGGTTGGCACTCATGGATTCCATAAAGATGAATACAATGTTCTTCTTCTGCGGATTTGCGGTTCCTTCAACCTCTCTGGCAATTGGGGAGATCCCCTCAATCCCCTCCCTGGAGAGCAATCTTTGCGCTGTAGGGAGAGCCTCCTCCACAGGCATTACATCCAGAAGCCTGTTCTCCTTGCGCTGGTCATCCAAATAACTTGTAAGGAGGTTGAAAACAGGATTCACCCCTATCTGGTTGAGGAAAGGATCTGTACAATAATATGCCTGGCTCACCTTAATTGGATTATATCCTGTACGTCCCCTTATGCCAAATACACATAATCCCGACAACACTGCACCCATTACCAGAATTGTAACGAAATTCTTGAGAGTATACGGCAACACCGGTTTCCTGCTCTTCCTGTAAAATACCGTTGCAAACTTGAAGACCATGAAACCGAACCCTATTACTGCCGCAAAACCCAGACAGATTGGGAAATAGTATGAACTCTCGCCAAATATCATTCCTGCCGTAGTTCCGGCATACCCGAACCAGTTGAAGATGGATGAGTTTATAATCTTAAAGAAATACTCAAAATATGGGATATTGGCCGCCGTGAATGAAAATGCAATGGCATAAAGTACTGTAAACCACACTGCAACAAATCTGTACAGCCACTTTGCGGTAAAGTTGAACATGGATGCTATCCACATTACAACCAGTGGAAGTATGAGAATATAGCACGCAATTACGTTGTCAAACCATACTCCCTTTACAAAAGCCATGGAATGCAGAAACCATTCCCCCTTAATCTCCTGCGGGAACTCATATGAAGTGCCAAGAAAAAGCACAAGCCTGAAGATGCCAAAAATGAGCAGCGCCAGCAGATGTACGGACAGCAAATACTCCAATGCGTATAAAAAACGTCTTATAGGACTCCTTTTCATAACTGTTTCCGGTTGAACCTGTAAATATGTGTGATATCCCTGAAATCATTGCTCTTGAACTCAATTCCTGGAACCATCTCAATATCATACTCCGCAGAATAGGTATCCATGAATTTCCCTGCCTCCTTATCTCCAATAATTACATATCCGTTGTCGGGAGCAAAATCCACAAACGGCACAATCCTGTTGTTCAAATAGAAATTGAGGGTAAAAGGATGCATCCTGTTTGCCATTACAGTATTGGTGATGTATGAATATACATACCCCACAGGGGCCAATTTGGCTATCATTTCTGCAGAAGGCTTGTTGGACTTCACATTGAGCACTACCGGCTGGAAAACTCCGTCCAATGAGACAAACAATATAAACGCCATGAAGATTCCTTGCAATCCGGTCCTTATTTTCTCCCATTCAATACCGGCACAACAGCGGCATTCCCTGTTCCTTAATGCAAAATATGCAACGGCCACCGCCAATGGCAACAAAGCCATAAGAAACTCCCAGCCAAAAGGAAGTGTCTGGAGGGAGTTGAGATATGCAATGTTTTCTGCAGCATGTTTTCCCCCAAAAATTGAATGGGGAACCAGGCCGCACCTTACAACAATAAATACAAAAGAAAGGAACGCGAGCAGCCCGCCCATGAGGTTGTTGAACCATCTGAGAGCCTTTGGTCTGTTGTTGAGGAGCCAAATTATATACTCTGCAATAAAATATGCAATGAACGGATATATCGGGAGCAAATAAACACTTCTCTTGCTCTTTGGAATGCAATAGAATACAAACATTATTGTTATGCTTAGCAAAGAGAACAGCCTTGCATCATCCATACCCTTTATCCACTGTACAAACTTGCCCCACCACTCCTTTGGTTTTGCTGCCACTCTGGTGTACTTGAGAGTGAACAGAGACATAAGCAACAATATTGTATACGGAACAAAACCTGTAACAACTGTCATTACATTGTAAGGCCAAGGATTCTCGTGTGATGCATAGCTCATCTTGCCCAGGAACCTGTATACGTTCTCTTCCAGCACCAGCTGAAGAAAAGGTTCTCCACCCTGTTTCCATGCAGCAACATACCAGAATGCAGGCAAAATGCACGCAGCCAAAGCCACCCCTATGAACGAAAGGCATATCCGGAAAAAATTCATCCCCCTTATCCAGCAGAATGCTGCAACCACAGCACAAGGAAGCACAAGCCCTACAGGTCCTTTAGTAAGGAATGCCCCGCTAAGGAAAAGGATTCCCATCCACGGAATGCCTCTGAGCCCATTCTCTGCCCACTTGTACAACTGATATAGAGCCAGTACCATAAAAGCAGCAAGCACCATATCTACACGGCAGTTCACCCCAGCCCTATGTACCTCAAAATTTGTAAGGGTAATGAGGGCTGTAAGGAGGGCAACCTCCCGTCCCCGCCTTTTTGCAAAAAAGGCATACCCTACAAGAACCATTGCCGCCAATGCCACAGCAGAGGGGAACCTTGAGGTATATTCGTTCACCTCTCCGGTAACGGTAGATGCAGCCGCAATCATCCAATGGAAGAATGGAGGCTTATAAGCCATATCTACTCCGTTGGTGGTAGGAAGGGTCCAGTTTGAATCATTTATCATTGCCTGGGCAACCAGAGCCTCACGCGGCTCACCCCTTGTATGAAAACTGCTTTTGCCCAAAAAAAGGAAAAGTGAAAGGAAACTCACAAGGGCAACCAGCCAGAAAAATCTATCTTTAGAGATATTAACCATTGTTGTATAATTATAAACAACAAAGTTAATTATTTATAAACAATTATTTGATGATATAAAATAAAAAAAGAACAACTCATAAGAATTGTTCTTTTTATTAGTAGCGGAGGCAGGACTCGAACCTACGACCTCCGGGTTATGAGCCCGACGAGCTACCAACTGCTCTACTCCGCGGTGTTATTGGACTGCAAAAGTAGAGGTTATTTTTCAATTATGCAAATTTTATTTCATCTTTTTTGCATACAATCTGCTCTCCAGTGGTCTGGTTCTTTATATTTACCACACCGTCAGCCACTTCCTGCTCGCCCACAATTACAAAGTATGGAATGTTTTTCTTTGCAGCGTAGTCGAACTGTTTCTTCAGTTTGGTTTTATCGGGATAAATTTCACAATTTATTCCCTGTGCCCTCAAACCTGCTATGATTGGAAGTGAGTATGCCACCTCTGCATCACCCATATTTGAGAAGAGGACTTTGGTACCTCCTATTGCCTCTTTGGGGAATTTGTCCAATCCCTGAAGCACATCGTAGATACGGTCTGCGCCAAACGAGATGCCTACGCCGCTCATACCAGGAAGGCCGAAGATTCCTGTAAGGTCATCGTATCTTCCACCGCCACAGATGCTTCCTATTGCAAAGTCCTTTGCCTTCACCTCAAAGATTGCACCGGTATAGTAGTTTAGGCCACGGGCTAGTGAAAGATCTATCTCCACCTCCTGCTTTATTCCGGCAACTGCAATGTATCCGAAGAGTTCCTCCAGTTCTGCAAGTCCTTTAAGACCGGCCTCACTGCTTGCCAATATACCTTTCATTGTTGCAAGTTTCTGTTCAGTGGTTCCGCTCAACACCAGCACAGGCTCAATGGTTGCAATTCCTTTTTCATCAATTCCCCTCTCTGCCAATTCTGCTTTAACGGCATCAAGTCCAATCTTGTCTATCTTGTCTATTGCAACTGTAATGTCAACAAGTTTGTCGGGATGACCTATCACCTCTGCCAAACCCTGAAGCACCTTTCTGTTGTTGATCTTGATGCATACATTTATACCGAACTTTGCAAACACCTCATCAACTATCTGCACAAGTTCAAGTTCATTTATAAGGGATTTGCTCCCGATAACATCTACATCACACTGGTAGAACTCCCTGTAGCGTCCTTTCTGCGGACGGTCTGCCCTCCATACGGGCTGTATCTGGTAACGTTTGAAAGGGAATGCCAGTTCGTTCTGGTGCTGCACAACATATCTTGCAAACGGTACTGTAAGGTCATATCTGAGACCTTTCTCGCAAACCTTCAATGAGAGGGCATTGCTGTTCTCCAACTGCTCGGGCTGTACACCCGAGAATGCATCTCCCGAATTGAGTATCTTAAAGAGGAGTTTGTCCCCTTCGTCTCCATATTTGCCCAAAAGGGTTGAAAGGTTCTCCATTGAAGGGGTCTCCAACGGAGCAAACCCGTATTTCTTGAATACTGAACGTATTGTGTCAAAAATATAATTTCTTCCTGCCATCTCTGCAGGCCCAAAGTCTCTCGTACCCTTTGGAATGCTTGGTTTCTGAGCCATATTATTTCCTGTTCTTTAAATATTCATCAATTGCAGCAGCACCTTTGCGTCCTGCTTCCATTGCAAGGATTACAGTTGCAGCACCTGTAACTGCATCACCTCCTGCAAATACACCTTCTCTTGTCGTTGCCCCATCCTCTGTTGCAACCAATCCCCCCTTGCGGTTCCTCTCAAGCCCCGGGGTAGTCTGGGCTATAAGCGGATTAGGGGAAGTTCCCAAAGCCATAATCACCACATCTGCATCCACCATAAAATGGGAATCGGGCACCGGAACCGGAGATCTCCTGCCACTTGCATCCGGCTCTCCCAACTCCATCTTCTCACATTTTAGGGCAGTAACCCAACCCTTCTCATTCCCGACAACCTCTACCGGGTTGGTAAGCATCATGAACTCAATCCCCTCCTCTTTTGCATGGTGCACCTCCTCTGCCCTTGCAGGGAGTTCCTTCTCTGTCCTGCGGTAAACCACAGTCACATGCGCACCCAAACGGAGAGCAGTTCTGGCTGCATCCATTGCAACATTTCCACCACCTACCACACACACCTTGTTTCCCACATATATTGGGGTTCTTGCATCCTCCTTATAGGCCTTCATAAGGTTGCTCCTGGTAAGGAACTCATTTGCAGAAACCACGCCGTTGAGGTTCTCGCCAGGAATGTCCATAAATCTTGGCAATCCTGCTCCGCTTCCTACAAATACCGCCTCAAAGCCCTCATTGTCAAACATGTCATCTATGGTTATGGTACGGCCTACCACCACATTGGTCTCTATCCTTACCCCCAAATCCTTAAGGTTCTCTATCTCAGCTGCCACAACTGTATCTTTAGGGAGCCTGAACTCAGGGATACCGTATGTAAGCACACCTCCGGCCTTGTGCAGCGCCTCAAATACGGTTACATCGTATCCCATCTTTGCAAGATCGCTTGCACATGCCAACCCACTGGGTCCGCTACCGATAACGGCCACTTTATGCCCGTTAGGTGGTACTTTCCCTATAAATTTCACTTTATTTTCCCTTGCCCAGTCTGCCACAAAGCGCTCAAGCTTTCCAATTGCTACAGGTTCACCTTTAACACCCATAACACATGAGCCTTCACATTGGCACTCCTGAGGACAAACCCTTCCGCATATAGCAGGCAAAGAACTGTCTATGGATATTATCCTGAACGCCTCAGCAAAATCGCCCTTGGCAACTGCCTGTACAAAGAAAGGTATCTTTACTGATACCGGGCAGGCTGTCATACAAGCCGGTCTCTTGCAGTTAAGGCATCTGCGGGCCTCCAGCATTGCCTCCTCATCGGTATACCCAAGGCAAACCTCCTTAAAATTGCGTGCCCTCACCTTCGGGTCCTGCTCCCTTACCGGAACTCTCGGGATTCTTCTGCTCATTGTCTGCCCCTCCCTATTCTACATTTATGATCCTCTTCTATCTCTTTCCCCCTATACATTGCCTGGCGCCTCATGGCCTCTTCAAAATCCACATCGTACGCATTGAACTCAGGCCCCTCCACACATGCAAAACGCACTTTTCCGGCTACTGTAACCCTGCACGCACCACACATTCCTGTACCGTCAACCATAAGGGTATTGAGACTCACAACCAATGGCAAATTGAACTTTTTGGCTGTAAGTGTCACAAATTTCATCATTATCATAGGGCCAATAGCCACTGCCTGGGTATATCCCTTGCCGCCGGCCATCAGTTCCTCCAATTTTGCCGTAACAAGCCCCTTGAACCCTTTCGAACCGTCATCGGTACAGATATAGAGATTGTCGCATACTGCAGACATCTCCTTCTCCAATATTACCATATCGGCACTCTTGGCCCCAAGTATCACATCTACTCTGGCACCCCTCTCATGAAAATATTTTGCTTGAGGGTAGACCGGTGCTGTGCCCAATCCTCCTGCAACAAATACAAATGACATATTGCGGATTTGCTCATCGGGAAGATTTATGAATTCTGATGGCTGGCCCAACGGCCCTACAACATCCTCAAAGGAATCTCCCTCATTTAGGGCACATATCTCCTTGCTGCTGGCACCAATAGCCTGGGTAACTATTGTTACCGTACCTTTTTGGGTATCATAATCACATATTGTAAGAGGCACCCTTTCCCCTTCTTCATCAACCCTTACTATAAGGAACTGTCCCGGTCTGGCAGCGCGGGCAAGACGCCCGGCTTCAACCTCCATCAGTGTGATGGCCGGTGCAAGTACCTCCTTCCTAATTATCTTGTACATAATCCTATATTTCGTTCAAAGCTTTAAAGCTATACCCAAGTTTTGTCAAATGCAATATAATCTCCGGCAGTCTGTCATACAACCTGTCAATTCTCTCTTCCGCCACTCCTGGATGAATAAGGATGATGGCACCGTTCAACCCCTCAACAACCTCAAAATTATATAGCTGTTCAACAAGCTGCTGGGAACTTCTGTAATTGGCCATTGTAGGGGTTGTGTAATCTGCAGGGGTTGCAGTACCCGGAGTATAATTGAGCACCTTATATCCCAAATTCTCCGTAATGCGCACACTCTCATCATTGTAATACTCATATGGAGGAAGGAACCATAAAGATTTCTCTTTTGTAACACCAAATTTCTCCAGTTCTCTGGCATTGGCAATTATGTCATCTTCTATCTGCTTGTATGTTACAATCAACGAATCCCTGTTGTCCCATCCCGCATACAGCATATGGGAATCCGAGTGGCCACCCACATAATGGCCATCCTTTATTATCTTCTCAATAATCTCCTTATGCTCCTCAAGCCTCAACGCATTTCCAGTAAAGAAGAACGATCCTTTGATCTTACTCTTCTTCAAGGTCTTAAGAATCTTCTCGCCCCCCTGGAACATTGAATCGGCAGTAAATACAAGGAAAATGTTCTTCTCCTGAGGCTTTATCCTTACCACACAATCATATTTGTCTTTTACAACATCAAGATCTTTCTGCTTTTTGCCAAGCTCCTCCATTGCTGCAAAATAATAGGTAAGCCCTGCTGTACCGTCCATTGTAGGCTCATTGCTTGAGTAGTCGCCCAAATCATCATGATATACAGCCTCCCCATTATTGAATACGGCAAGGTCATCAGGTCTTGTAAGCGATCCCCCTGCCCTCTCCTGGAACAGATCCCTTTGGATAGGACCGTCAATAAGGCCGCCATATGTGATATCATTCCATTCTGTCAGATATGATGAGTGGGGATACATAGGATAATCCGCAATTGAAGGGTATCCTACAATCATAGTTGTACCCCAAGGGTTACAGCCAAGGAGCCAATCCCTCAGTGCCATCTCCATCTCAACATATGATGAGTCTCCTGATGCAATGTTATAAAGTCTTGCATAGCTTACTGCAGCAGATGTAAGATTGTTCGAACACCACAAATAAGGGACACCGTGCATGAACGGATCGTTCTCCGCATTCTTTTTGAGTATATCCAGCCCCAGTTTCATAAAGCCCTGATACTTTGCCGCAATCTTCTCATCCTGGCTCTTTGCTTGAAGGAAGTGCCCCAAATTTATGAAAGGGTACCATTGATAATGATGGTACTCTCCCCTTCTTCCAACCTCCATCCACGGAGTTACAGGCTCCAGATCTCCCCAATAGTTAGCCTTCTTCCTCCATTCAGGCATACCTGTAAACTCTGCAAAAGTTGCGGCTGCAAGCTCAAGGTCATCCACGTATGAATCCTCTTCATAGAAGTAAGGCGAAACAAGACATGCAGTCTGCGTATTTCCCGGGAACTCCTCGCCAAAGCTGAATGCCTGTACAGCCTTAACCTGCATAATATTGGATAATTTTGGATCTATATCCTTGAATATATGCGCCCCCAAAGCAAATGTGGAGGCAAATTTCCCCGCTGTAGACGCGACACCCGTAGTTCTGTTGATGTGTTTGCCCAATCCTTGTGGCTTGCCTGTAACAAAATATACCGGCCTTCCCTCTCCAGGCCCCCATCCGTAATCAACAGAATCCCTGTGGGGAACCCTGAATCCCGCATGGTCCCTGTCATCCGCTATCTGGTTGAACATCACTTTGTCCTCAGGATTCATTTTATTGAGCCACTCAAGTCCCCATTTTGCCTCATCAAGGATATCGGGAATACCGTTTGAACCTTTTCTTCCGTTTGCAAGGTATTTGTCCTTGAACACAGATTTGTCCTGCGCCATGTAGTATGCAAACATCATATGGTATGTTGCTGTGGCAGAAGTTGTCTGATACTGGAGATAATCTGTGGCGTCATGCCATCCTCCCCTTACATCAATCTTCTCTCCGCTGCGGGTGGGATGGTCTACAATATAGCCGTCATGCTGGTGGCAAAGGGTATCTGTATAAGGGTTGTCACCACACCTCTGCTGCCTCATGTATATGAGCATATAGTCTGCAAGGCCGTCATATACATCTGCTCCAATCCTGAAATTAGGTGATTTTGCCCCGGCGCACTCTATATAATATCCTCCCTCTTCCTTCACATCAGAAAAGTTTAGTCTGTATGCAGATTCCATTTTCCATTTTTCTCCGCTCACAGCCTTTACAGCCCCTTCATATACAACCTCACCCGTAACCGCATCACAAACCTTGAACGATGATGCTTCTGAAGGTTCTGTTGCTATGAACACCGCAACTTTAACATCATTGGGCAAATAACCTACACTATTTACCCTCACCCATTTCTGGGCTGTAGCCTGTACAGAGAATGCAACAAGCACAAAAAGGAACAGCAATCTTTTCATGATAAAAATATATTGTCCGTTTTACAAATCTTACAATCTACAAATGTACTAAGATTTTCCTTAAATAAAAAGGGCAACCCTGCGGCTGCCCATATACAATCCATAACAGGAATCTCTTAATGCTTGTGGTTGTGGTCATGTCCATGCTCGTGATTATGCTCATGGCCATGCTCATGATTGTGCTCATGTGCTGCTGCAGCAGGTTTCTCACCCGGCTTGAAATCCTTAACAGGAAAACCTTTCTTCTCCAAAGCCTTCATCAGATCCTCCTTACTTATTTTTGCAGGATCATATTTTATCCACAAAGACTGCTCCTCAACACTTGCCTTCATATCCTTTATACCTTTGATTGTAGGTACAACAGCCTCTGCCTTCTTCTTCTCGTCATCGCAATGGAGATACACGCTGAATTTTGCCTCCTCCATTGTTTTCTTCTTCTTGTTCTGAGCCTGTGCGTTAAAGGTAAAAGCAGAAACCATTACTGCAAGAACCATCAAAAATTTAATGCTTTTCATATCTGTAATATTTAAAATGTTATTATTTCCATAAAGTATATCTCATTCCTATGTAAACCATCCTACCCATAAGAGGTCCCCATACCATTGAGGCATTGAAGTTCTTCCCGAAAGCATTATCTGCATTCATGATAGGATTATCCTGTGTATATCCTGTAATGTTCTCAACACCTACATACACATCCACAAGATTGAATTTCTTTGTAATTTGGGCAAACAGCATAGGATACACCTCAGACTCGCCGCCACCCATGAACTCCGGCAAAGTGCAAGGGCCGTTCAGCTGGGCTGTAAAGTCAAACATCCATTTGTTCATAGGCATTGCATACTGCAAATTGAGCACCGCCTTGTATTTGCTGGTCATAGGGGCATCAACAAGTCCCTTATCCTTCATCGAAATCTTGGCATTGCTGTAACGGAAAGTTGCAATTGCCGTAAACCTCTCTATAGGCTCTACAGACAAATCAAACTGATATGTATCTGTATATGCACTATTGTTTCCCAATGTTGCATCATTGAAATCATAAATCACAACATTGTCCATATCCGCATCCCAATCATACACAACCTTATGGTTGAATGATGTCCTGAAATAGTCAAAGCTGAAATAGTTGCTCTCCCTGTCCCCTATCCTGAAATACTGTGTAAAGTTACCTCCGAATGTCCATGCATCCTCAGCCTCCAGATTATCTGCAATCTTAAGGTTTCTTCCCGACGAAAGGACACCCAGATTGTCTGTAATCACATGAGGAGTACGGAAGCCCCTTCCACCGGTAAGCCTCAATACAGTCTGATCAGAGAAAGAATACTTGAAACTTGCCCTTGGAGCAACCTGCCATCCGAACTCAGAACTGTAATCGGCCCTCAGACCTGCCACAAGGGAGATCTTTTCATCAAGAGTATATGTGTACTCGGTATATGCGCCCAAAACCTTGTCATTTGTATTGAAAGCCATCCTGTCCACACCGGCAACTGCAGAAGATGATGCATTTTGAGGGTTGTAACTTGCATACGAACTGTGGATATCATCAATCCTTCCGCTCAGTCCCAAGGTATATTTATGGTTCTCATTTATATCCTGGTGGTACATTGCATTGAAGAATCCCATGTTCTGGTATCCTCCAAAATCCTTCAGGCCATAACTGCTCTCCATATCATAATATGAATAATCAGCTACAATTGCAATATTCCGGCTCTGGTCCTCGTTCAAAGGAATACCAAGTTTGAAAAATCCACTCACACCTGTATTATGTATCTCATTTCCCCAGATACCTTTGTCATAAGCCTCACCGAGTCCCATTTCCCTGTCATTCATCCCCTCTTCATAATCCTTGTGGCCTCCTATACGGGTATCATTCACAAACTTGGCTCCAAACCTCACCTGTGTTCCGTTAGGGTTGAAGTACAGCCATCTGTTGTCAAAATTGAACTGCTGGGTAAGAGGATCATCCCTGAACATGTCATCATTCTCATCATGAATCTTGTTGTCCTTTGAGAAATGTCCCATCATTACAGTGCTCCACTTGTCATTAAACTGAAGCGAAGAAGCCACATTTGCCTCTGTCCTCAAATTGGTATTTGTAAACAAGTTCACAAACAAAGGGTTCTCAGCTGTAGGCTTCCTGTGCTCAACATTTATCTGTCCTGTAATTGCCTCAAGCCCGTTCACAACTGAAGAAGGGCCTTTTGCAATCTGGATACTCTCCAGCCATTGTCCGGGAACATATGTAAGTCCGAAAGGAGATGCCAGTCCCCTCATTACCGGACGTGTTTCATCCAACATCTGTGTATAGCTTCCCGACAAACCCAGCAATTTTATCTGTTTTGCACCTGTAACAGCATCCGAGTAACCTACACTTACACTGGCAGAGCTCTCAAAACTCTCGGCCAAAGAACAACATGCCATTTTGCACAAACCGGCAGCTGAAATCACCTCAGTCTTTATGTTTGCTGTCTTTGAGAGAAAATTTGCCTGCTGTCTGCCGGTAACAGTTACTCCGTCAAGTTCATTGGCAGGTTTGAGATTAAAAACTATCTCTTTGTCCAAAATGACATTTGTGCCGTTCTCAAATAACTTTACGGTATCCTGAACATACCCTACATACGATGCAATCAAGGTAATATTGTCCCCTTTGAGAGATTTAATTGTAAATACGCCATTCTCATCCGCCTCAACAGCAGATTTTCCCTCAAGCCACCACACACTGGCAAAAGCACCTGTCTCCTTCTCTCCCTGTGAATTTAGGAAAAAGACCTTACCTGAAACCTTCTGCGCAACGGCAAAAGTGCTGCATACTAACAGCAACAATAAAAGTGAAATTATTTTTCTCATTATTTTTTCATTTGTTGATTCTACAATATAATACACACCAAAGAAATTGGCTATCAGGCAATTATATTGCAAAAGCTAGACTCTGAAAGTGCATAGTACCTGCTGGGATATTCCCATAGACGGGTTACAGTCGCCAGAAATGCCAGACTCTGGGACAAACGGATTGCCACAGACAAAAGACAACTGCAAATCTGTGAAATGCAAAAATCCGAAATCAAATTGAGATGGAGCCTCTACCACTATTTCATCAGAGGTATCCTGAGGCGATGTAAGGACATATACACTTGTTGAGCAGCAACTGCTGTCATGCACACAGTATCCGCTGCACTCCTGATGATGATGTCCAGGGGCATGGGCATGAGTATAGGTATTTCCATCCTCATCAATGTGGGAATGGACCCACTCACATGGAGATTCTCCCAAAAAGACTACAAGTGAGGCACTACCGTCAGCAGAACACTTGTGTACACCATATCCCATTGTGGAAACCGTGTACAGGAGTACTACAGCAACAAACAATATGTTCTTTGCAAAACTTTTCATTCCGGGGCAAAAGTAATAATTTTTTTTTACTTTTGTAGAGATGATAAGATAACAATTTTAAATTATATACAGTCATGAAAAATTTTCTGAAAACAACACTGGCAGTAATTATAGGTACTCTTATTGCTTTGTTCATCAGCTCTTTTGTGTTTTTTGGAATTATTGGGGCAATAGCTGCTGCAAGTGAAGACAACGGGCCTGCTGTACCGGCCAAAGCCATCCTGAGGGTGGATTTTTCACAACCGGTAACGGAATTGGGGCAGGAAGATGCCAAAGCTGCTTTCCAGAGCCTTAATTTCAGTTCTGCCAAACCGCTTGGCATTCTGAAGGCTGTAAAAGCCATCGAACATGCAGCAACAGACCCTTCAATCAAGTTCATATATTTAAATATCAATAGTATGAATATTGGAATGGCAAATCTTGAAGAGGTAAGGAACTCACTTGAAAATGCAAAGAAAGCAGGCAAAGCCATAATAACATATGTAGACAATTTCTCACAAGGTTCATACTATCTTGCATCCATTTCAGACAAAATATACATGAATTCGGAAGGTTCTTCTGCAATGGTTGGTATTGGAAGCACAATGATGTTCTTCAAAGATCTGCTTGACAATCTGGGCATACAGGTGCAGCTTATAAGACACGGAAAATTCAAGGCTGCAGCAGAGCAGTTCATAGCCTCCAACATAAGCAAGGAGAACTACGAACAGAACAAGGAGATGCTGGAATCTATCTGGGGAAGCTGGATTGAAGAGATTGGGGAAAGCCGCAATATTGAACCGGCAAAGTTGAATGCACTTGTAGATGACCTCAAGCTGTTCTCTGCAGAATCAATGGTTGAAAACGGTCTGGTAGACTCTCTGGTAAGCAGGGATGAGATGTCCACAATACTATGCAACCTGTTTGATGTGGAGGAAGACAAGGATCTCAAATTCATAAGCCTCAGCAAATATGCCGATGCAAGGGTAAAGCCTGACCTCAGCGCCAAAGACAAGATTGCAGTCATTTATGCAGACGGAGAAATAACAATGGATGCAAGCGAAGGTCTCTCTGTAAAGAGATTCTACCCAATAATCAGGGAGGTAAGCCAAGACTCTACAATAAAGGGAGTTGTACTGAGAGTTAATTCTCCAGGTGGTGATGCCCAGGCCGCTGAAATCCTCAACAAGGAGATTCAGCTGATGAGGCTCAGCAAGCCTGTGGTGGTAAGCATGGGTGAGTATGCCGCATCGGGAGGATACTGGATTTCAGCAAACTCGGAGAAAATTTATGCCGACAATACAACAATTACCGGCTCAATAGGTGTATTCAGCATGGCAATGAACTACGGCAAGGGATTGAAGAAACATCTGCATATAAATACCGCAAACATAGGTTCAAATGCCCACAGCAATATGATGAACGGCATAGATCCACTTGATGCCAAAGAGGTTGCCTTCATGCAGGGTATGGTGGAAGACATATACACAAAATTCACAGACCTCGTTTCAAAAGGGAGGGATCTTCCTGTAGAGTATGTTGACCAGGTAGGACAAGGCAGGGTATGGACTGGAGCCGATGCACTTGAGAACAAACTTGTAGATGAAATAGGAGGTATCTCTGATGCTATAGGTTATGCTGCAATCTGCGCCAACCTTGATTCATACAGGCTTGTTGAATATCCTAAGGTCAAAACCTCCATAGAGCAGTTTATGGAACTGCTTGGCGGAGCAGAGGCAACTGTCAAGGCTGTTGCCAATCCTGAAGAGACAATAATGGACATCTACTCAAAAGCGCTTGAAGACGGAGAGTTCAAAGTTTATGCAAGACATCCGTTCTGCTACGAGTTCAGATATTAGAACAAAAGGATACATATCATAAAGATCAGGGCTGCATCGCATATGCAATGCAGCCCTGATTTTTTGCGCCATATCATGGACAATTACAAGGTCCTCTTAATTTCCACAATCTGGTAAGCCTCAACAACGTCACCAACTTTGATATCGTTGTAGCCGTCTATGTTCAAACCGCAATCGTAGCCGCTTGCAACCTCCTTAACATCATCCTTAAACCTCTTAAGCGAACCGAGTACTCCGGTATAAACCACAATACCGTCGCGGATTACGCGCACTTTGGCATTTCTGGTAAGTTTGCCCTCCTTGACCATACAGCCGGCAATTGTACCGACCTTGGAAATCTTGAAGGTCTCGCGAACCTCTGCAGTTGCAGTAACCTCCTCTTTCTCCTCAGGTGCAAGCATACCCTCAATACCGCTCTTGACCTCATTGATAGCATCATAGATGACAGAATAAAGACGAATCTCAATCTCCTCATTATCCGCAAGTTTCCTGGCATTTGCAGATGGCCTTACCTGGAATCCTATAATGATGGCATTCGATGCAGCAGCCAACAATACATCCGACTCTGAAATTGCACCTACAGCCTTGTGGATTACATTTACATGAATCTCCTCTGTTGAAAGTTTGATCAATGAATCTGACAATGCCTCAATTGAACCGTCCACATCTCCTTTGATGATAATATTGAGTTCCTGGAAGTTTCCAATTGCAATACGGCGTCCTATCTCTTCCAGGGTAATATGTTTCTGTGTTCTCAAGCCCTGGATACGCAACAGCTGCTCCCTCTTGTTCGCAATATCTTTTGCCTCCTTCTCATCATCAAACACATTGAAGTTCTCACCCGCTGTAGGGGCACCGTTCAAACCTAGAATTGATACCGGTGTTGAAGGGCCGGCCTCTGTAACCTTCTGCCCGCGCTCGTTGAACATCGCCTTTACCTTACCGGTATAGCAGCCGCTCAACATTACATCTCCCACGTGAAGCGTACCTGCCTGCACAAGTATTGTTGCAAGGTATCCCCTACCCTTATCCAATGAAGACTCAATAACAGAACCTACCGCCTTCTTGTTAGGGTTGGCCTTAAGTTCAAGCATATCTGCCTCAAGCAATACCTTCTCCAAAAGGTCATCAATGCCAATACCCTGTTTTGCAGAGATTTCCTGGCACTGGTATTTTCCGCCCCAGTCCTCTACCAGAATATTCATCTGGGAAAGCTGCTCACGAATCTTGTCAGGGTTTGCCGCCGGCTTGTCTATCTTGTTGATTGCAAAAATCATAGGACATCCCGCAGCCTGTGCATGGCTGATTGCCTCCACGGTCTGTGGCATTATGGCATCATCGGCTGCAACAATGATAATTGCAAGGTCTGTAACCTTTGCTCCACGGGCACGCATAGCTGTAAACGCCTCGTGGCCTGGTGTATCAAGGAATGTAATTCTCCTTCCGCTTGGAAGCTTCACATTGTATGCTCCAATATGTTGGGTAATTCCACCGGCCTCACCTGCAATTACATTTGCCTTACGGATATAGTCCAGGAGAGATGTCTTACCATGGTCCACATGTCCCATTACGGTAACAATCGGAGGTCTCTCCTCCATCATCTCAGGTGTATCAACATCATTCTCCTCCTCTATAGTTTCCTGAATCTCTGCTGTCACAAAGTCAATCTTGTATCCGAACTCCTCTGCAACAAGTACAAGCGCCTCCGCATCAAGTCTCTGGTTGATTGAAACCATAAGGCCCAAGTTCATACAAGCCTCTATAACTTTGATTACAGGAGTATTCATCATAGTTGAAAGCTCGTTTACAGTAACAAACTCAGTAACTTTGAGTACATTGCTGTTCATCTGCTCCAACTCTTCCTCCTCCATCATCCTCTGTACGTTCAACTCCCTCTTCTCTTTCCTGTATTTTGAGCCTTTGGTCTTGCCCTTGCCCTCTACCATCCTCTGGTAAGTCTCCTTAATCTGCTTCTGTACTGCATCCTCATCAATCTCAACCTTTATAGGCTTGAACTTGTCTTTCTTGTTCCCTTTTCCACCATTCTGGTTCTTGTTGTTCTGCTGATGCTTGTTGGCATTAGGTCCACCCTGGTGCTTGTTCTGGTTGTTGTGCCCACCACCCTGGTTCTGCTTGCCATTGTTCTGTTTTGATTCCTTGGCAACATCAACCTTCTCGTTCTTCTTGTGTATCCTCTCCCTCTTTCCACCGTTCTTGTTGTCAGAAGGTTTCTTGTCAAATACACTCAAATCTATCTTGCCCTGGATTTTTGGACCTTCCAGAGTCTTCACTACGGTTGCTATGTGGACAGGTTCAGCCGGTTTCTCCGGTGCTGCCGCTTTAGGTGCCTTCTCCTGCTGCTGTGGTTTTACTGCTGGGGGAACAGATTTTTGCTCCGCTTTAGGGTTGTCGGGAGTCTTCTCCACAGGTTTGTTCTCTTTTTGCACTGCAGGCCCCTGCTTCGGCTGAGGTGCCGGTTGAGGTGTCTCCACCTTCTTTACCTCCTCCTTCTTCTCATCTTCCTTCTTTTCAGATTGCTGTTCATTCTTAGGCTTGTCAAGATCTATCTTGTACAGCACTTTAGGACCTTTCACCTCCTCAACAGAGGTTTTAATGAACAATTCCTTCTCAGGCAGGATATCCTTCTCCACCTTTACATCTTTCTCGGTTATATCCTTTACCTTGATTGCAACCTTCTTCGATTCCTCCTTTACAATCTGCTCTTTCTTGAACTCCTTGGCCACAAGAGCATACTGCTCACCGGTAAGTTTTGCTCCCGGATTGGAATCAATGTTAATACCTTTCTTATGCAGGAACTCAACCAGGGTACCCATCCCTATATTGAACTCTTTAAGCACTTTCCCAATTCTTATACTTTCGTTTGCTGTCATATTATATCCCCCATTTTAATTCAACTCTAATTTAACTCAATCTTAGTCCTCAAACTCAGATTTAAGGATGTTCTGTACCTCAATAACTGTCTCCTCCTCCAAATCTGCACGTTTTACAATATCCTGTACAGACAGAGCAAGTACACTCTTGGCAGTATCACATCCTATACCCTTGAGGGCATCAATTATCCACTGGTCAATCTCGTCATTGAACTCGCTCAACAATACATCCTCTTCCTCCTCATCAAGTTCTCTGAATACCTCTATCTCCTGTCCTACAAGCATACTTGCAAGCTTGATGTTGCTACCGTTCTTTCCAATTGCCAGAGATACCTCACTTGGTTTCAGCCATACGCTTATGTGCCCCTCCTCAACTTTGATTGAAGAGATCTTTGCAGGACTCAATGCCCTCTGCACAAGAAGCTGTGTGTTTGAAGTCCAGTTGATGATATCAATGTTCTCATTCTTGAGTTCCCTTACAATACCGTGGATACGCGAACCTTTTACACCTACACAAGCACCTACAGGATCTATTCTGTCATCATATGACTCAACAGCCACCTTAGCCCTCTCACCAGGAATGCGCACAATCTTCTTTATTGTAATGAGACCGTCAAAAATCTCAGGAACCTCCTGCTCAAACAGCCTCTCCAGGAACATTGGAGCAGTTCTTGAAAGGATAATCACAGGGTTGTTGTTCTTCATCTCAACCTTTGAAATCACAGCCCTTACAGACTCACCCTTGCGGAAAAAGTCAGAAGGAATCTGCTCAGATTTTGGCAAAAGCAGCTCGTTACCATCCTCATCAAGGACAAGCACCTCCTTCTTCCATGCCTGGTAAACCTCACCAACCATAACCTCACCTATTCTGTCCCTGTAGGCATTGTAAAGGTTTGCCTTCTCAATATCCATGATTCTTCCCGACAAATTCTGTCTCAGGTTAAGAATACCCCTTCTGCCGAAACTTGCAAGTTTCACCTCTTCAGTAAACTCCTCACCAATTTCATATGAGCTGTCAATCTTGTCAACCTCCTCTTTTGAAATTTCGGTATTGGGATCCTCAACTGTCTCAACTACAGTTCTGTTCCTCCAAATCTCAAAATCTCCTTTATCAATATTGATGATAATGTCAAAATTGTCGGCAGTGCCGTACATTTTTGCAAGCTGGGTGCGGAAAATATCCTCCAACACGCTCATCATTGTTGGGCGATCGATGTTTTTAAGCTCTTTAAATTCAGCAAATGTGCTAATCAAATTAAGACCTTCCATTTTATATGTTTTTATTTTATACGTTTTTACTTGAATTTTATAACCGGCTTGCACGATTTTATGCCGTCATATGAAAACATGGTTACGGTATCCTGCTGCACCTTCTTCTTGCTTCCCTCAACTTTCACCATTTTGCTCACCGTAACTTCAAATCCCTCCTCATTTGCACTTGAAAGAATACCCTTCATTTTTCCTCCACCCTTCACAACCACTTCCACTTCATTCCCGATAAATTTCCGGTACTGCTGGAGCACCTTGAAAGGCTGGTCAAGCCCCGCCGAAGTAACTGTGAGCGAATAGTCCTCCACATCCCTGTCAAAAACACCTGACACAATATGGTCTATATCCACACAATTCTCAATTTTTACATCACCCTCACTGCTCTCCACAGCAATTGTGATGTCATTGTCCTTTGATATCTCAATATCAACCAGAAAGAGACCTTTCTCCGTCAAATATCCGGCTATAACGCCGCTCAATGCTTCTGCTGTAATCATAATCATTCAAATATGACAAAGGGCAACCGCGCGCGGTCACCCTCAAGCCTTTCTTTACAACTGCAAAGGAACAAAAAATCTTGTATAAAAACAAATTATCTCATAAATTATTATTATTTTTGCTCTGTTATACAGAGAATGACACTTATGGAAGTTACAGCTGAAGTAATCGCACAACATTTCAATGGAGAAATTATTGGAGACCCTACAGTAAAGGTCTCTTCTGTGGCAAAAATTGAGCAGGGAAAACCGGGGAACGTCTGTTTCCTTGCCAATCCCAAATATGAACAGCACCTTTACACATGCAAGGCAAGTGTAATAATCATAAACAGAACATTCAAGCCAAAGGAGCCTGTTGCCCCTACCCTTATCCTTGTAGACAACGCCTACGAGGCTGTGGCATCGTTGCTTGATCTTCTGAACACCCTCAAGAAAGCGAAGAAGAGCGGCCGTGCTTGGAGTTCAAAATGCGCATGGAGCGCCAAGTTGGGAAAAGGTGTATGGTTGGGAGACTTCTCTTTTGTCGGGAAGAAGAGCAGGATTGGAAAGGATACCCAGATTTACCCTCAGGTATATATAGGCAACGATGTTACCATTGGCGAGAACTGTACCCTCTACCCGGGAGTAAAGATTTATGACGGGTGCAAAATTGGAGACAACTGTATCCTTCATGCAAACGTGGTGGTTGGATCTGACGGATTCGGATTTGCCCCAAAGGAGGACGGTTCATATAAGAAAATTCCACAGACAGGTATAGTTACAATTGAAGATGATGTTGAGATTGGTGCAAATACCGTTGTGGACAGGGCCACTATGGGAACTACCCTCATAAAGAAGGGTGTAAAATTGGACAACCTCATACAGGTGGCTCACAATGTGGAGATTGGCGAACACACGGTAATGGCGGCACAGACCGGAGTTGCAGGCTCGACAAAAATTGGTGCAAAATGTATTATAGGTGGCCAGGTAGGCTTTGCAGGACACCTCACTATCCATGACAGGACAAGCATAGGTGCACAGGCAGGTATTCTGGGCAACACCAAGAAAGAGGGGGAAACATTGATGGGAAGCCCGGCTTTTGACTACAAACAGTATCTCAAGTGTTACGCCCTGTTTAGGAAACTACCGAACAAATAACTATATTTGTATTTTGAACCTAATACCTCAAACACATATATGAACAACAAACAACACACGCTGAAGTGCAAATATACATTCCAAGGGAAAGGACTCCATACCGGCAGGAACGTTACAATGGTTCTGGAGCCTGCACCGGCTGACCATGGAATAAAGTTCAAAAGGGTTGACCTTGGTGAAGATGCTGTTATAGATGCCCTTGTGGATTATGTTACAACCACAGCCAGAGGAACTACACTGGAAAAGGGAGATGTGAAAATCTCCACCCTTGAGCACCTTATGGCAACTTTCAACGGACTTGGTATAGACAACGCCCTCGTATCTATGGATGCCCAGGAGGTGCCTATTCTCGACGGCAGTGCAAAACCGTATGTGGAAGCCATATGCAAGGACGGCCTTGTAGAGCAGGATGCTCCAAGGAAATATCTTGAACTGAAGGACAAGATTGTTTACAGGAACGAGAAAACAGGTTCTGAGATTATCATAATGCCTGATGACCATTTTTCAGTTGACCTCATGATTGACTATAACTCAAAGGTCCTTGGCAACCAATATGCAAGATTGGATGAAACCACAGATTTTGCAAAGGACATTGCCCCATGCAGAACTTTCGTATTCTTCCACGAGCTTGAACCCCTTTTCAAGAACAACCTCATTAAAGGAGGCGACCTTGACAACGCCATTGTGATTGTTGAGCATCCGGTACCACAGGAGGAGCTTGACCGTCTTGCAGGAGTATTCAACACCACATCCCTGGAGAGGGCTCCGGAAGGATATCTCAACCATCTGGAACTCAGATTTTCAAATGAGTGCGCAAGGCACAAGCTGCTTGATATAATGGGAGACTTTGCCCTTATAGGCGCCCCTCTTAAGGCAAAAGTAATAGGATATAAAACCGGACACGGTATAAATACACAATTGGCTAAAATCATTAAAGAATATGGAAAATAATGTACCAAAATACGATCCCAATGCGGCACCGGTACTTGATGTAAACGGGATAAAGAAACTTCTTCCCCACCGTCCTCCATTTTTGATGGTTGACAGAATTACAGAAATAGGAGAAGATTATGTAATAGGTATAAAGACAATAGGTGTAAACGAAGGGTTCTTCCAGGGACATTTCCCTCAGGAACCTGTGATGCCTGGTGTACTCATTGTTGAGGCTATGGCTCAGGTTGGAGGAATTCTGGTACTTACCAGTGTTGACGAGCCTGAAAAATACTCAACCTATTTTGCAAAAATAGACAATACAAAATTCAGGAGGAAAGTGATTCCTGGAGATGTTCTGGTATTCAGGCTAAAGATTACCCAACCGCTCAGAAGGTCCATTGTGTGCATGCACGGAGAGGCATATGTAGGGGACACTCTGGTATGTGAGAGCGATATGGTAGCACAAGTAATTAAAAATAAGGAATAACAACACATTTAAAAAGTATATATGGAAAGTTCTTTTGTTCATCCTAATGCCAAGATTGGTGCTAACGTAAAGATTCATCCATTCTGCTACATTGCAGAGAATGTAGAAATCGGAGACAACTGTGAGATTGGGCCCAACGCCACAATTTATGACTATGTAAAGATGGGCAACAACTGTAGGGTGTTTCCTGGTGCAGTTGTAGGAGCCATTCCACAAGACCTTAAATTTGAGGACGAGATATCATACGTTGAAATAGGCAACAATGTAACCATCAGGGAGTGCGCCACCATCAACCGCGGTACTGCTGCCAGCGGCAAGGGAAAGACAATTGTAGGGAACAATACCCTCATCATGTCATACGCACATGTAGCCCATGACTGTGAGGTTGGAAACAATTGTATCCTTGTAAGCTATGTAGGAATAGCAGGTGAGACCAAAGTTGACGACTGGGCAATCATAGGAGGTGCATCTGCAGCCCACCAGTTCTCAAATATTGGAGCACATGCAATGGTTGCAGGCGGTTCCCGCATAGGTAAAGATGTTCCACCATATGCAATGGCTGGCAAACTACCTCTTTCATACTGTGGAATAAATATAGTAGGATTGCGCAGAAGGGGCTTTACAGTTGAACAGATTGAGAGAATCAAGGAGATCTACAAGACAATCTACATGAGCGGTCTGAATGTTTCAGCTGCCTGCAAGAAAGTTGAAGAGGAGTTTGAGGAGAGTGTTGAGAAGAGGACAATCCTTGATTTCATTGCACGCTCAAAGAGGGGCATCATCAGATACAACCCTAAAGCTGTAGCAGACGAATAACAAGATCTTTTTTAAAATGGTTTTTGAGACATCCCTTTTAAGCACTGCCTACTTCCCTCCCATTGAGTATTTTGCGGCAATTGCAAACTCTGTCAGGGCTGAGATAGAGAGCGGGGAGATGTATCAGAAACAGTCATACAGAACCCGTTGTCACATTAATGGTGCCAACGGGTTACTTGTACTCACACTGCCTGTATTGAGAAGTGCAGCCAAGGAAAATGGAACTGGAAGCCACAAACTCCCCACATCCCAACTTAAGATAGATTACTCGAAGCCATGGCTGCTCCAGCACAAAAGGGCCCTTGAAGCTGCTTATATGTCATCCCCGTTCTTTGAATACTATATGGATGATATATACGGAATACTTGATTCTGGTGAAGAATCGCTGCTTACCCTAAACACCCGGCTTACACACAAAATTGCTGAACTTATAGGGATAGAAACCCCTATCGTACTCAACGACGGTGAGTTCATCCAACCCGGATCTGACGAACTTGCATCAAGAAAAATATCAGATTTCAGGGAATCTGTCCATCCAAAGAGGGATTCAGGTCTGCTTGAAAGGCTGAAACTTAATAAGCCCTACTGGCAGGTATTCTCCGGCAAGCAGGGCTTTGTACAAAATCTCTCAATATTGGACCTTCTCTTTAATGAAGGTCCCAATTCCATCTCTTTCCTAGAATTTGAATCCCACAGATAGCAACAGTTTCCAGTTGCCGTATCTGCTTGTACCTACAGGTGCAGGGACTGTTGTATCTCCATATAAAGCAAAACTCTCCTCAGGTTTGCCCAACAACTGCTGGTATGTAAGATCAACAAAGAAATCACTTGCCCACAAAGGCCACACATATCCAACACCCAAAGAACCCACTTTACGCTCTCCGTCAGATGTACCTCCGGAATAAGGGGATGAATAATACTGATAACCGGCCCTTACAGCAAATGCAGAGTTTACATTTATCTCTGCCCCCAATCTCAATATATCCTGTTTTGTAAAGAGCTTGCGGATATCACTGTTCTCAACATCGTAACCGAACTCATAATCCGCATCCTTCAACTTTGCCTTAGTATAGTCCACACTCTCATAATCGGCACTGATTACACCTCTGTTCCCCAACATTACCGCAACACCGGCATTCCACCTGAAAGGGGTATTGAGCCTGTAGTTATAGGTACCAAGAGGAGAAATCAGATTCTGTCTGTACCCGTCATTGAACTCCGAAGCAATGCCGTTCTCCCACTCCTCACTCAGATACATCCATGTAGGTGTAGAAATGCTTGCCCCCAGCCTCAGCCAATTTACAGGAAGATAAATCAGACCCGCCTTCAAGTTGATGCCTGTACCGGTAGCCTTATATCTGTATCCGTACGAAAAATAATCAAATCCCGACTGGAAATCTGCACTGTTGGCCGCCTCTTCCGAGAGCCTCTCCTCATATTTGTATACAATACTCTGTATTCCCATATTTACTCCAACAAACAATTTGTCAGAGAAGTTTCCACCCCAGTTGATGACAGCCTCGGTCACATTGCCCACAGACTCCGCAGTAAATCTCTGCGCCAGTTCTCCCCCTACAAAGATATCATTGCCGTCCAGATTCTCGGTTGCAGCATAGTAGAGGTCAGCCGTTCCTGGAAGAGTATCCAGCAAAGATGCATTCCAGGCAAGAATTGAATTCCAGGAGGCATTGCTCAGATAGAAAGGGTCATTATAGTCGGCCAGATCCATATTTGGGGCATAAATGCCGTCAGTATCATAAGCCAGGCTGGCAAGCCAGCTTGAAGCATCTGTCCTGCCATACACCTTACTGGAGCTGGTAAAATTATTCTGTTTATTGAGCAGAAGTCCCACACTCCATCTTACCAGGCCACTGCTCTTGCCTGTAGAATAGGAACCCACATAACCTAAGTTTGCAATTCCTGCCCTTGTCTTGTTTGCAGAAGATGAGAATCCAAGATAATCAGACTCCGTATTGGCAACAGTAACCGTAGGGGTGAACATGAACTCCGAATACCGGTACACAGCACTGGATGCGGGATTTACAGTCAGACCTCCCATATCACCGCCAAGCGCCACAAAGGCATTTCCCATAGCCACACTTCTTGCTGTACCCTCTGCAAACTGCTCCGAATAGCGCAATGCGTCATATGCATTCTGCGCATGGATACCGGCAGCCATCAATATTGCTACCGGAACCAATATGAATTTCCTGAACATAATCTCCAATATTAAAAATTTCTACCTTCTTCTGTAAGAGGACCCTCCTCCCGATGATCTTGTTGTACCCGAGCTGCTGTTACCGCTCCTGCCTGAACTGTAAGATGAAGATCCGCTCCTGTTATATGAATTTCCGCTGCTCCTTGTATATGAACTGTTATTCCTTTCAACACTCTGGCTCTGCTGCGATTTCACTTCGCAGCTAGAGTGGTTCCTGGCCGGTCTGCGTGTAACACTCCCCTGAGAAGACTTCCCTGTATTTGCATTCTGTCTGCCTGAAGTGACACTTCCCCTGTTTACATTATTGTATGTTGACCCTGCATTTCTCTTGCCATAATATACATCCCTTCCAGGTCTTCCATGTCCGGGCGCATAACCCGGCCCTCCTATATGGCCATGTCCGGGCCATGGGGCATATACAGGATGATGGTGATGGCCCCACCACGGATGATGCCAAGGATTGTGCCATGCCCAATAGGGCCTTCCCCAGATATGGTCATACCACGGGTTGTGCCAATAGCTGTCCCAATGCCAGCTTGGTATATGCCAATACCATCCCGGACCATACCAGGCATAATGGTTGCTCCACCAAGGGGTACGCCATCCGAAACTCACATCATACCAGTAAAACGGTTCTACAAACTCAATGTTTATGGTATACGATGGAGAATCAAACTTTCTCAAACGTGCGGCATAGCTCCCGTCATCATCAATTATGGCATATGTCGCTCCCGGCTCATATTTGATGTTAACCTCATCAGCTTCTCCAACATATACATTCCTGACATCCCCCTGTTCACCTGACTGCAACTGTTGAGGTGTCTCTCCTGCATTTTTCTCCACCTGGGAATGGGTTGTATAGGTCCTGCTTCCCGGGGTATAATAGATGCTGTTTCTGAATTGTTCCCCTCCCTGAAGGGCCGAATAGCTCATTGTACCACAAGAGAGCAACGGCAGAACTGCTGCCAATAAAATAAATAAGCTCCTGTTTTTCATTTTTACCTCCTGTGTTTTATATATTTTTTGTACTTTTGTCACCTGCATCTATATGCGAAGATATCAAAAATTGTTCCAATCAGAAAAATAAAACAACAATATAATGGCTAAAGAAGTTACAAAAAGAGAAGATAATTACTCACAGTGGTACAACAACCTTGTTGTAAAGGCAGATTTGGCAGAGAACTCTGCAGTAAGAGGATGTATGGTAATTAAGCCATATGGTTATGCAATCTGGGAGAAGATGCAGCATCAGCTGGACAAGATGTTCAAGGAAACAGGTCACCAGAATGCGTATTTTCCTCTTTTTATCCCCAAATCATTCCTCAGCAGGGAAGCTGAGCATGTGGAAGGATTTGCAAAGGAGTGTGCAGTTGTCACACATCACCGCCTTATGGTTGACCCTGAGGGTAACGGCGTTGTTGTGGATCCAAGTGCAAAACTTGAGGAGGAGCTTATTGTAAGGCCCACATCTGAAACCATCATCTGGAATACATATAAGAACTGGATCAACTCTTACAGGGATCTCCCTATTCTGTGCAACCAATGGGCAAATGTAGTGAGATGGGAGATGAGGACCAGACTTTTCCTCAGGACAGCTGAATTCTTGTGGCAGGAGGGACATACCGCACATGCAACTAAAGAGGAGGCCATTGAGGAGACCGAGAAGATGGTTAATGTTTATGCAAAATTTGCAAGGGAATATATGGCTGTTCCTGTTGTTGTGGGGAAAAAATCGGCAAACGAGAGGTTTGCAGGTGCCCTTGACACATACTGCATTGAGGCAATGATGCAGGATGGGAAGGCGTTGCAGGCAGGAACATCTCACTTCCTGGGACAAAACTTTGCAAAAGCATTTGATGTGAAGTACGCCAGCAAAGAGGGCACACTGGAGTATGTATGGGCAACTTCATGGGGAGTTTCAACCCGTCTGATGGGTGCACTGATAATGGCACACTCAGATGACAACGGCCTTGTACTTCCACCAAAACTTGCCCCTATCCATGTTGTAATGGTCCCTATCTTCAAAACTGAAGAGGAGCATGCAGCAATCATTGGGAAAATGGAGGAATTGAGAAAAGCTCTTGAGCAGTTTGGTTTGTCGGTGAAGATTGATGACAGGGATAACCTCAGGAGCGGTTTCAAATTTGCAGAGTGGGAGCTTAAAGGTGTTCCTGTGAGAATTGCAATGGGCCCTAGGGATCTTGCCAACGGTACTGTTGAGGTTGCAAGAAGGGATACCCTTACCAAAGAATCAATGTCACTTGATGGTGTAGAGGTAAAGATCAATGCCCTCATGGATGAGATACAGGCAAACATCTACAGGAAAGCTCTTGATTTCAGAGCAGCAAATACAATTCAGGTAGATACGTGGGAGGAGTTCAAGGAGAAGATTGAGCAGGGAGGTTTCCTTCTTTGCCACTGGGACGGCACACCTGAGACAGAGGAGAAGATAAAAGAGGAGACAAAAGCTACTATACGCTGCATTCCATTGGATACCAATGTAGTCATGGAGGAAGGCAAGTGCATTTACAGCGGAAAGCCTTCTAGTCAGAGAGTAATTTTTGCCAGATCATATTAAAAACAAAATAAAACATTTATGGCAGCAGATCCTTTACCGAACCAGCAAGAGCAGATACTTAAGGGGCTTCAGGAAAAAGCCTATGTAAAATCTTGCGTTTATGACCAGTCATTGGAGGTTTTCAATGAACTGAAAGAGGTGTTGAGTGAAATAAGCAATGACCTTACCGACATCCTTTCCGAATCTGAAAAGAACCGTAAGATAAGGCTTGAGTATAGGGACAGGGGCAAGTTTGAGGCAGAGCTGAAATTTGCAGATGATGTCCTGGTGTTCAGCATGCATACAGATATCTTCCAGTTTGACAGGGACCACGCAATATGGAAGAACAGCTATTCCAAAGAGTCTCCATACAACACCTACTGTGGTGTCATAAGTGTATACAACTTCCTGTCTGATTCCCTGAAGTTCAGCAGGAATGAGGATTTGGGATATCTTGTTGCCAGGATGTTTGTAAATAAGGACAAGAAGTTCTTTATTGAGGGAAAACGCCAGAGCAGACAAAAGATCTCTTCTTTTGGCAAAGTGGACCTTACTAAAGAGGAGCTTGTGAATTTTGTTGAGTCCGCAATGCTGTATTCTTTGTCTTTTGACCTTCTTGTTCCCCCTTTCGACCTTGTAAAGGTTGCCAGTGTTGAACAGATAAATGCAAAAATTGAAAGTGCAAAAATGAGGACAGGCAAACGTATGGGTTACAAATACAACTCAGACGATGTCCTTGAAAATGAATAATGATGAGAAAGAGAGCCTTCAGATTCCTTTTAGTTTCACTGGTGCTGTTCCTTACTGCAGCACTCCCCCTATATTCACAGGTGAAGAACACCAGTGAGAACAGTTCTGCACAGGAGGAACTGGAACAGGCCAAGCTCTCAAACCTAAACAGCGCCCAGGAGCTTTGCAGAATAATAGGCTCACAGTTTGCGGTTCCTACCATCAACTATGAGCCTGTAGTTCCTCCAAAATTCTGGACCACAGGTATGCTTACAGAGTTGGGATTTTCACAGATTTCCCTTACCAACTGGGCTGCCGGAGGATCCGGCTCCGTATCCTTGAACAGTTTTGTCAATGCCCACGCCAACTACGCAAAAGGAAGTATGTTCTGGGACAACAGAGTACAGATGGCATACGGTTTCATACAATCTTTTGAGGATGGATACAGGAAGAGCAATGACAAGATTATCCTTGACAGCAAATGGGGTTACAAGGCAATAAACAAATTCTATTTCTCTGCAAACTTCAATTTCAGGTCACAGTTCTCACCAGGTTTTGAATACAGCAAATCCCAAATTATTGAAGACGGGCACAAGGAGACCATAATCACTTCCAAAAAAGTATCCAAATTCCTTGCCCCTGCATATATGTCACTCGGTCTCGGTATTGACTACAAGCCGGGCAACGGGAAGGAATTCTCTGTAAACATTGCCCCTTTGACAGGTAATCTGGTAATTGTTGCAGACAGGGACTCAGTTTTGAGGGCAAAATACGGAAACGCAAAACACGAGGCTGTAAGATGGGAGCTGGGAGCCCAGATAAAGGCATCCTTAAACAAGAACATTCTCAAGACACTTAAGGCAACTTCCTCCCTTACCCTATTCTCGGATTATCTGAATAACCCGGCCAATATACAGATAAACTGGGATATGCAGCTTACATACAAGCTGAACAAATTCCTCACAACAGGCATCAGAACCCATCTGATCTATGATGACAACGTACTCATAGCAACCGACAGGGTCAATAAAGAGGGTGAAACCATAATGACCAAGAAAGTACAGTTCCAGGAGGTTTTCAGCGTGAGTTTCACTTATACGTTCGGAATGTTCAAGAAGTAACTCCTGCATCCAGGTCTAACGGTTCAGACACTGCCACAGCTTTACACATTGCACCCCCTCCTTTACATCGTGTACCCTTATTATATCCGCTCCAAGAATAAGGGCCTGAAGATTAAGTGCGGCTGTTCCGCATAAAGCCTCCTCCGGGGTTATGCCAAGCGGTTTCCATATCATCCCCTTCCGTGAGATTCCAACAAGGAGCCTTCTCCTTTGCCCATGTGTCTTTTCAAGCGTTTCCACTATACGGGGCATCCCTTTGAAAAGTGTATAGTTCTGTTTCAGGTCCTTTGCAAATCCGAACCCTGGATCAATTATGAACTCCTTTATTCCATGAAGGGAAGCCCTCTCCTCAAACTCCTGGAAGTACTCAGTAACGGACTCTACAACTCCCTTAGGATAATGGCACATCTGCTGCATGGTATCCGGAGTCCCCCTTTTGTGCATGGCAATGTAAGGTAGTCCCAGCTGCCCCACTGCAGGGAGCATCTGCGGGTCGTCCTCTCCTGCGGAAATGTCATTTACAATAAATTCTCCAATCATATCATATCCTCTGCGGACTATCCCGCTACGGAAAGTATCAATTGAAAACTTGATTTCCCCACCATCAATTGTCTTGACTCCCAAAAATTTCTTCCCGACAATCTCAAGTGCCACACGCAAATGCTCCCACTCCTGTCCAATTGTTACCGGAGTGCTCCCAGGACGTGTGGAACATGCCCCCAAATCAATGATTGAAGCACCTTGGGCAATCATCAGTTCCATCTGTCTCTCTAATTCAGAAGCGGCAGTGAACCTGCTTCCTCTGAAAAAGGATTCCTCATTTACATTTATGATTCCCATCACCTGGGGGGTATATTCCTTTGCCATATGCTCTATAAATTATCGGGATACTGATTATTTGACAAATTTAAAAAGTATTTTCCCATTTTATTATTTATCTTTGTTTATTGGACAAAATAGGAAATATATGCTTATAGTTTTGGAAGGTCTTGACGGTGCAGGTAAAAGCACTCAGGTAAAATTGTTGAAGGAACATCTGCTTGGGAAAGGGGTGAATCTTAGGTATCTCCATTTCCCCCGTTATGATTCCCAGCCTTATGGAGAACTGATAGGGAAATATCTGAGGGGGGATTTTGGTTCAATAGAGCAGGCACACCCCCAGATTGTGGCACTTCTGTTTGCACTTGACAGGATGGATGCTTCTGCACAGATAAAGGAGTGGCTTTCAGCGGGAGACTGCGTCCTGCTGGACCGCTATGTCTACTCCAATATAGCATACCAGTGCTCCAAAATTATGATGCAGCCGCATTTTGAAGAGAACCGTGGCCAACTGGCCAAGGAACTCCGTGACTGGATCTTTGACACAGAATACAACCGCTACGGAATACCAAGACCAGATCTGAACCTTTTCCTCAATGTCCCAATTGACTTTGTAGATTCCAAGCTGAAAGAGAGCCGCAGCGGTGATGATGACCGTGATTACCTGAATGGTAAATCGGATATCCATGAAGCTGATATCAAATTTCAGATATCCGTAAGGGAGATATACCTCCAACAGACGGAACTTGATCCCCACTTTGTAAAGATATGCTGTGAAGATGCACAGGGGAAAATGCTCCCTCCCACTCAAATTTTTGAGAACATCAGGGAACAGGTTGACAAACTTTTTTAACGGAGCCGCAGGCAGATGAAACTCATTAGGGCAATATGCAGGTTCGGTTTTGGAATCCTATTTGTACTTTCAGGGTTCCTCAAGGCCATTGATCCCATTGGGACAGCTCTCAAAATAAAGGAGTACATGGGTGCATTCCATATGGACTTTATGGATTTCACCTCCATTCCACTGGCCCTGATACTTACTTCTGCAGAGTTTCTTGTAGGAGTTGCAATCCTCAAGGGACTCAGAATACAGCTCTTCTCAAAGGTTGCTTTGGGGTTCATATCTTTCTTTACCCTTCTCACGTTGTGGATTGCACTTTCCAACCCGATCAGTGACTGCGGATGTTTTGGGGAGGCCCTGCACCTGAGCAACAAAGCCACATTCATAAAGAACCTCTTCCTGCTTGCAGCTGCCCTCATCATTTTTTTCCAGAGAAGAAAATTCCACCCCATTGCCGTGCCAAAAGTTGAATGGGGCTACATTGGGCTATATACGGTGCTTATAGTTGTACTGCAGGGATATTCATTGCGCAATATTCCACAAATAGATTTTGGAATATACAAACCTGGAACAGACCTTATTGCCACACAACAGGCCTTTCAGGAGAGAGAATATGAGGTGACCCTCATATATTCCAAGGATGGCAAGGAAGAATCCTTTACAATAGAGAATCTTCCCGACAGCACCTGGACTTTTGTAGATACCAGGACAGTTCTTGTGAACGGAACAGAAGAAGATTCAAGTGTGGATTTCTCATTTATGGATGCCCAGGGGAATCCGGTAGGGAAAGAGATTCTTGAAAAGGACGGCCCTTTATTCTTCATATCTATATATAATGTAAGGATGTTGAACGGCAAAACTGTTAAAAAAATCATGGACCTTGCAGACACCCTGCTTGCCCATAATCTGAAACTCTATATTATAAGTTCCAACTCTGCGGAAGATACAGAAAATGCATTTGAACATGCCGATTCATCCTCACAGCACAATTATCAAATCCTCTACTCCGACTATAAGGCAGTAATCTCCTTCAACCGCTCCAGCGGAGGACTTACCTATGTGAATAACGGCATAATTGTCAAGAAATGGGCCAGAGGAAACTATCCGATATCACATCTTGACAACATCCTGAAACAGGACCCTGAAGTGATAACAGCAATCACACAAATAGATGAAAGGCTCTTTGCAGAGATTTCGCTCTTTGTCATATTTTTCCTTATTGTGATAATAAGATTCTTTTCAAAAATAATCTACAACAAGCGCTTTGCAAAGCTCACCCATATCCATCTGGAGAAACCTACTTCATCAGATTCCCAATGATTCCAGGCAGTTCCCTGTTCTGGAATATCCCTGCAAACTGCTGCGCCCCCGCTCCGTATGCAAAGATTGGAACGACTGTTCCAGTGTGTCCCTTGGTGCTGAAATTCAGCTTCAACCCCTGAGGCTCATTTACAGGATGGCTTTTATAGCCCACACCTGTTCCACCTGTCTCATGGTCTGCTGTAACTACCAGAAGGGTATTCGGATGCTCATTGACATATGCCACCAACGCCTTAAGGGTGCGGTTGAACTCCTGCATCTCCTCAATCATCCCATCAGAATCGTTGTTGTGCCCGTAACCATCTATAATGGCACTCTCAATCATAAGAAAAAACCCGTCGGGAGCATTCTTTGAAAGTTGCTCTATAGCCTTTAATGACGCTTTCTCCAAATACTCTGATGGCTCTGAAAATCTTGTTGTATCTCCATCAGAAGCTTCTGCTGCAAGTTTGGCTGCAAGACACACCTCCGCACCGTCTGCAGCGCCAGCTGTCCTGTTTGATGATTTGTTGCGGCGATGGACATCTCCCATTTCCAGTATTCCCACAAATTTTTCTGATTGGGTATTGAGTACAGACCTCCAATCCAGATACACATCGTACCCCTTATCTATGAGAACTGCAGTGAGATCAACAGAATCAGGCCGGTTTATGAATGCTGAAAGGCCTGCACCTATAGCCACATCCACACAGCTTTGGGTAAACTGTTCTGCAATCTTGTAGCTCATTGAGCGTGAGGTTACCCCAGCATAAAACGCCCCTGGAGTTGCCTCAGTAAGGGTTGTATTCACCACAATTCCTGTCTTTTTCCCCATCTGTTGAGCCTTCTTGAGGATACTCTCCAGTTGAATGCTGTCGGGACCGACACCAAGAAAACCGTTGCAAGTTCGGGTTCCTGTTGCCAGTGCCGTACCACCTGCAGGAGAATCGGTAACATAATTGTTTGCAGACTGGGTTTCATTGAGCCCTATTACAGGGGCCATCTCAAATCCTGTCTCCTGCTCCTCCGAGAGGAGCAGTGAAGAAACAGCACCAAACCCCATTCCGTCACCTATGAGGTAGATTACGTTCTGCGGCTTATGAGGGTTGTTTTCTGTGCAACTGCACATAACGGCAAGTGACGCAACTGCAGCAAGCAGATATCTGTATGTTTTCATATGTCTGTATTTATTTCAAATGATATTTTGCTCCGCAATCCAGGATAAAATCCAGCACATCAGCAAAAATGCACTCAGCATCGGATGGTACACCTACTCCCGACAACTCCCCAAATTCATCATATAACTCATCAGGAATCTCTTTCACCTGCACTGCAAGGCATTCAGCCATTTTGACGGTCTCCTCCTTGTCCAATAATGCGGTACGCTTGAAATTGTTGCCTTCATCCTCATAATCCTCAAACTCGTGCTCTACAACCAGCTCTCCCCTCTCATTGATACCTGCCCATACTATAGCTACAATCTCCATGTCGCTGTCAGTCTCTATTAAAATTCTTTCGTTTTCCATAAATCAAATATTGCGTTTGAGCAAATTTACAAAATAAATTCCATTCGGGTATCAGTACTGATGTTGTTGCAATGTGTGATTTTATTGCTATTTTTGCATTTTACATCCAAATACACTTCATTATGTCAAACAACGCATTGATGGCGGTGTCACCTATAGATGGCAGATACCGCAGACAAGTAGAAGATTTGAGCATGTACTTTTCTGAGTATGCGCTTATAAAATATAGGGTAAGGGTTGAGATTGAGTATTTCATTGCCCTCTGTGAACTGCCTCTGGAGCAGTTGAAGAGTTTCAACAGCACTGATTTCCCAAAACTAAGGGCAATTTATGAGAATTTCTCCTGTGAGGATGCCCAGAAGGTCAAGGAGATTGAGAAGGTCACCAACCACGATGTCAAAGCGGTTGAGTATTTCATAAAGGAAGAGTTCAAGAAACTTGGAATTGACAAATACGGTGAGTTTGTTCACTTCGGCCTTACCTCTCAAGACATCAACAACACTTCGGTTCCGTTGAGCCTGCTTGAGGGTATCAGGGATACATATATGCCTGCCCTGAATGAAGTTGTCGGGATACTGGAAGGTTTTGCAAAGGAGTGGGAGAATGTTCCTATGCTTGCACATACCCACGGGCAGCCTGCCTCCCCTACCCGTCTTGGAAAGGAGATTTATGTTTATGTTGCCAGACTTAAGGAGCAGTTGAGGCTTCTGGAGCAGGTGCCGTATTCTGCAAAATTCGGAGGTGCTACAGGTAACTTCAATGCACACAATTTTGCATATCCGGGCATTGACTGGAACAAGTTTGCTGTTTCATTTGTTGAGGGCAAACTTGGGTTGAAACGTTCATACCCTACCACCCAGATTGAGCATTATGACAACCTGGCCGCCCTTTTCCACAATCTTGAACGCATAAATACAATCCTTATAGACCTGGCCCGCGACATGTGGACATATATCTCAATGGAGTATTTCCGCCAGAAAGTCAAGGCCGGAGAGGTTGGCTCGTCTGCTATGCCTCATAAGGTAAATCCTATTGATTTTGAGAATGCAGAGGGGAACTTTGGCATTGCAAACGCATTGTACGCACACCTTGCCGGGAAACTTCCTGTTTCACGCCTGCAGAGGGACCTTACAGACTCTACAGTGCTCAGAAATGTAGGTGTTCCATTGGCACACTCCATCATATCACTCCGCTCACTCAAGAAAGGGCTTGGCAAACTTATCCTCAATGAGGCAGCTTTGGACCGCGATCTTGAGGCTAACTGGGCAGTTGTAGCGGAGGGAATACAGACCGTTCTCCGCAGGGAGGGCTATCCTAACCCATACGAAGCCCTCAAAGCCCTTACACGCGGCAATGCCGGAATCACAAAAGAGGGTATCCAGGAGTTTGTAAAGGAGTTGAATGTAAGCGATGCAGTAAAACAGGAGATACTTGTAATTACCCCACAGACATATGTGGGAAAATAGAATTCTATGAAAAAATTCATATCATTTGCCGCAGCCATCATAGCATGTGTTGCGGCATTTGCGCAAAATCCGCAATACGACACATATTTTACACCCGACAGATTAAGGATAGACCTCACCTTTGCAGGCGATGCCTCTTACCAAAAAATATTTCTGGACGGGCTGGTTAAGGAGGGGCCCTGGAGCGGTTCAAAAACCAACCTGATTGACCCTTTCAGATACGGAGAGTATTTTCTTGAAGTACAGACTCCACATGGGGAGGCCATATACTCAAAAGGGTTCAACACCCTCTTTCAGGAGTGGAGGACCACAGCTGAAGCGCTCACTACACCTCAGGCTTTCAACAGTTCCTATACAATCCCTTTTCCTAAGGAGAAAGTAGTGCTGAAGGTTTATGAGAGGGTAAAGGCTACAGGGCTGCACAATGAGATTTTCTCAGTGGCAATAGATCCCGCAGACAAACTCATAAGCCGCGAGGTTGCAAATGACTTTAAGGTTACAGCCATAATGGAGAACGGAGATCCTGCCAACAAGGTTGACCTCCTCTTTGTGGCTGAGGGATATACATCAGAACAGATGGAGAAGTTCCTTGCAGATGCCCGCCGTTTTGCAGATTACCTCTTTACTATGCCCCCTTACAACAGGCACAAGGGAGATTTCAATATCTGGGCAGTGGAATCCATTTCCCAGGAGAGCGGTACAGATATCCCGCATGAAGATATCTGGCGCAAGACAGTTGCCAACTCCAACTTCTACACTTTCCGCAGCGACCGCTACCTTACAGCCCAGAACCAGAAGACAATATGCCAGATTGCAACCGCAGCCCCATACGACGCACTGTATGTAATTGTAAACAATGAGAAATATGGCGGTGGCGGCATATACAACTTCTATGGCCTGAGCGCCAGCGACTGCCCATGGGCACTGGAGGTATTTGTACACGAGTTCGGCCACAGTTTTGCAGGTCTTGCAGATGAATATTACGATTCCAGCACATCATACGAAGAGTTCTACAACATAAAGATTGAGCCTTGGGAGCCCAATATTACAACATTGGTAAACTTTGATGCCAAATGGAAAGATATGCTCCCAACCGGCACCGCCATCCCTACCGCCCCACTGGCTGAACAAAAAGACAACGTTACTTTAGGTGTTTATGAAGGTGGCGGATATATGGCAAAAGGTATCTACCGCCCTGTAATGGATTGCAGGATGAAGACCAATCAGGCCGAAGGGTTCTGCCCGGTATGCCAAAGGGCCATTGAGAGGATGATTGAATACTACTGCAAATAATTGTCGGGAAGGATAATATGGATAAAAAGAACTACAGGTTTTTCCTCTTTGACCTCGACCGCACTCTATGGGATTTTGATAAGAATGCCAAAAATGCCCTGTTCAAACTGGTGGATTCCCAGCAGTTGCCCCACCTGTTTGGCGTAACGGACAAGGAGGAGTTTTTCCAAAGGTATGAGGTTATAAACCAGGGGCTGTGGAAACAGTATGAAAGGGGTGAGATACTCAAGGAGGAACTCAGGTGCAACAGGTTCCTCTTTACCCTGCAGGAGATTCTCAGGAGTGCACCGGAGGGTTCACTTCCTGCACATAGCTTTTCCCCCGGTGAACTGCACTCCTTTGCACTTGCATTTGGAGAGAAATATCTGGAGTTCATGGCAATGGAAACAGGGCTGATACCTGGTGCAGAAGAGGTTCTTGAAGCAGTTAAGGCCAAAGGAGGAAAGATTGCCATAATATCCAATGGCTTTAAAGGGGTCCAGTACCGCAAGATGAACACAACCTGTGTACATAAGTATGTAGATGCCGTAATTGTCTCAGAAGAGATTGGGGTCATGAAACCATCCCCTATAATATTCAGGAAGGCTCTTGAAGCAATATGCGGTGAAGAGTATTATAAAGAGTCCCCATCCAGGGCAAGGAATGAGGCCATTATGGTTGGTGATGATTTTGCAAATGATATTGAAGGTGCCCAGATTTTTGGGATAGACCAATTCTACTACAACCCATACAACAGGGAGTGCGATGGAGGGCCTACATACGAAAGCGGCAATCTTTCCACCCTGCTTGAATATATCTGACCCGCTACTCCACCACTATGAACACCTCCTCATCCTTCTGATGGAAGAGATATTGTTCCCTGGCAAACTTCTCCAGGCTGTCTTTGTTTGATGTAAGTTCATTGAGTTTCTCATCAGTCTGCTTTATGGCCTGCCGGTAATACTCCTTCTGCCTCTGCTGGGAAGATACGGTACTGAGGTCGTCCAGCCACACAAAAAGATTGTTGGTATCTATAAAAAGAACCCACACAAGAAAGAACATGGTTACTACCACATACTTGTTACGTATGAATTTCAATACTTTAGACTCCGCAATCCCCCTTTTTATGTTTTGTATAACCTTTTTTGCCATATTTTTACTAATTTAGCGCAAAATTAACTTAAAAATCTGAATATAATATGAAACCCGCACTAATTATTTTGGCCGCAGGAATGGGAAGCAGATATGGAGGTCTGAAACAGATGGATGGAGTTGGGCCAAACGGTGAAACCATACTTGACTATTCTGTATATGACGCCATAAAAGGAGGCTTTGGAAAAGTTGTGTTTGTTGTAAGGAAAAACTTCAGAAGGGAGTTTGAGGAGAAGATTGCAGCAAAATACAACAGTTTCGTTGAGGTTGAGTTTGTAGAGCAGGAACTTGACAAGCTCCCTTATGGGTTCACACTTGCTCCAGGCAGGGAGAAACCATGGGGAACTGCACACGCAATGCTTATGGCGGCGGAGGTTGTCAACACCCCTGCTGCTGTAATCAATGCTGACGACTTCTACGGCAAGGAGTCTTTCAGGGTACTTGGAGAATTCCTTACAAAAAATGAAGGCAACAAAGGGAAATACTGCATGGTGGGTTTCTATCTGAACAAGACACTTTCAGAGAATGGAGAGGTTTCAAGAGGAATATGCACCGTTAATTCCAACAATTACCTTACAACTGTAGAAGAGCACCACAAGATATCTGAACAGGGTGGAAAAATATCGGGAATAGGAATGGATGGTGTGAGGAAAGAACTCCCGGAAGATGCATATGCATCAATGAACATGTGGGGCTTTACCCCCGATATCTTCCCTCATACAGAAAAACTGTTCAAAGATTTCCTAAAGAAGAACGGGAACGAGCCAAAGAAGGAGTTCTATATACCGTTTGTGGTGAATGATGCCATAGAAAAAGGGAAATGCACAGTGGAAGTCCTGTCCACTCCCGACAAATGGTTTGGCGTAACATTCCAGGAAGACCGTCCTACCGTTGTTGAGAAACTCAAGAAAATGACAGAAGAGGGTTTGTACCCGTCACCTCTTTTCTAAAAGGATATGTCAAGAAAAATTGAACATTACTTACCCAGCCTGTCCCAATGCTGGGTAATTGTTTTTTTCCTCATTGCTGTGGGGGGATTTGGGGTGGGATTGCTACTTCAGATGGTAGGGATGCTTCTTGAATTTGATGTGGCATCACTTAACCCGTTGGTCTCGTATATCCTCCCAATTATTCCAGCGCTGCTATACATATTTTTCAGCCCTCCAACCACCAGGTACGCCGTTCCTCTGCAGGATGGGCAATGGGGGAAAGTTCCACCCGTTGCGGCATATCCCCTACTGGCAATTGCAACTGTTGCAATGGGGTTTGTTAGTGAGCCGCTCAGCAGCTGGCTCCCTATGCCCGACCATATAAAAGCAATCTTTGAAAAAATACTTTCAGATTCATTCTGGGCATTCCTTGCAACTATAATTGCAGCTCCTGTACTGGAGGAATTCATTTTGAGGGGAATAATTGAAAGGGGGCTTCTCCATTGGCTTTCACCATGGAAAGCAATCCTATGGAGTGCATTCTTCTTTGCCCTGATACATCTCAATCCCTGGCAGGCAACCGGTGCATTCATAGCCGGAATCCTGTTTGGCTGGATATACTGGAAAACCCGCTCGCTTGCAGCATGCATCTTTGCCCACATGACAAACAATGCAACAGCATACCTTATACAGTACCTGTTTCCAAATCTTCCTCCCGACAGTACATACAAAGATCTTTTTACCCTCCATGCACCTGGCTATTACTGCATAGTTTTTGTTATATTTGCATTTTTATTGGCTGCCATACTGTTTTACTTTGACAAAAACCTTGGAGCAGAGGCGGCACAAGGAGAAAACAACCGTTAACAGGCTAGATTTATGAACAAATTATATCCTATTAAATTCATTCCCGACGCAAGAGAGAGGATTTGGGGAGGAGATTACCTTGCAAAAGTCCTGAATAAGAACTTTGAAGAGGAGACAGCAAACCGGAATATTGGCGAGAGTTGGGAATTATGGAGTCTGTATGGCGGCAGCTCTACCGTAGAGAACGGTTTTCTTGCAGGAAATACCCTTGATGAGCTTATGGAGATTTACCTTGGAGACCTTGTTGGAGAAGAGGTGTTCAACTACTATAAAGGTGATTTTCCACTGCTTGTAAAAATACTGGATATAAAAGAGAGGATATCTGTACAAGTACATCCAAGCAATGAATTTGCATTTGAGAGGGAGAACTCATACGGCAAAGCTGAGCTCTGGTACATAATGGATGCCCAACCTGGGGCAAAACTGTATGTGGGATTCAACAGGGAGGTTACACCTGTTGAACTTTACAACAAATGCAAGGATGGTACCGTAACTGAACTGCTCAACTGCTATACCCCTAAAAAAGGGGATTGCATCTACATACAGCCAGGGTGTATACACTCGGCTGAGGGAGAGGTTGTAATAGCAGAAATCCAGCAAAGTTCAGACATCTCTTACCGCCTGTACGACTGGGGAAGGGAGAACAACCCCAAAACAGCCAGAAGGATGGACCTTGAAGACGCCATAGATGTCATAGACTATTCAAAATTTGAGGAAGAGAAATATTACTTCAGCAATGTAACCGGCAGCTGTACCATAGCCGATACTGCAAATTTTGTTGTAAAGATACTTGACCTTAACGGACCACAAAGGATTGTACCTTCACTGAAAGGAAGCTTTACAGTTTACACATGTGTGGATGGAGAGGCTGCAATAAAGACAAATGACGGCACACTGTACCCGCTGAAAAAGGGGGAAACCATCTTCATTCCTGCTTCCATGGAAGATTTCCAGCTTATACCTGCCGGCGGCAATCCCCAAATCCTTGAATCGTATATGCCGCAACTTACAGAGACCCCTGACCTGTACCTCAACTACGATGAGCCTGAAGATGAAGCCCACGGCTCATATAAGGATACAGTTCCTGCAGAAGACGATGAAGATGACGGGTGCGGATGCGGACACCACCATGATCATGACCACTGCAATTGCCATGGCGGACACTCCCACCCTGGAGAAACCTTTTTCAAATGAGCTCCATGACTCCGGAAGTAAGGATAGACAAATACTTGTGGGCCATAAGGGTATTCAAGACCCGCTCCGAGGCTGCTGATGCATGCAAGACCAACAAGGTACATGTTAACGGCAGCGAGGCCAAATCTTCCCGAAATGTTAAGGAGGGGGATATCATAACAGTACGTAAAGGGGCAATCAGATACCAGTATCAGGTTCTTGTACCTATTGACAAACGCCAGGGGGCAGCTTTGGTACCACAATATGCCATTAACATCACCCCTCAGGAAGAACTTGACAAGCTCAATGCTCCAAATGAAACTATATTCCTGAAAAGGGACCGCGGCACCGGCCGGCCAACAAAAAAGGAGCGTCGCGATATTGAGAAGCTCCTTGGCCTATAAATCATAAAGTCTTACAAACAGTCCTTTTTGGGTTTTGTATTGGCAATGTTCATTGCCCTGTCGGGACCAAGAGTAACAAATGCCTTTATTGCTTCAATGGCCTTATCCTCTATGAAAGGAAGTTCCTTTTCCTCTTCAGATGTCCACTTGCCAAGGACATAATCAACCTGGTGACCTTTTGCAAAATTATCACTGATACCAACCCTCAATCTTGCATAGTTGTTGTTCCCAAGACACTCATCAATGCTCTTGAGACCATTGTGTCCTCCCGACGAACCCTGTTTGCGCATGCGCTGGCTCCCGAACGGGAGTGCCAGATCATCCAGAACCACAAGAAGGTTCTCCTGCTTTATCTTCTCTGCCTGCAGCCAGTAGTTGACCGCCTTGCCACTGAGATTCATATAGGTAGAAGGCTTGAGAAGGACAAGTTTGTGCCCCCTTACAGAAACTGTACATGTAGAACCGTATCTTCCCGACAAAAAAGAAGTGCCGGAAGCTTTTGCAAAAGCATCCAGCACTTTGAAACCTATATTGTGTCGGGTATCTGCATATTCAGCACCAATATTGCCCAATCCTGCAATAAGAAAATTCATACCCGAAGACAATTGTCAGTTATTACTTCTTACCTGCAGCTTTTGCAGCGGCAGCAGCACCTAGAGCAGCACGTGTCATCTTAACAGCACAAACGATTGTAGCTTTAGGAGATACGATGTTGATGTTCTCATAGCTCAAATCACCTGCCACGATAGTCTTGCCAAGACCAAGAGTAGTGATATCTACCTCCAAAGTGTCAGGAAGCTTGTCCATGAATGCAGAAACTTTAAGTTTTCTTGCAGAAACCATAAGTTTACCACCCTGTTTTACACCCTCAGAGTTACCTGTGATAACAACAGGAACATCAATTACAACAGGTTTCTCAGGATTGATGGCCAAGAAATCCACATGAAGGGCCTCGTCAGTTACAGGATGATACTGTACTGCGTGGAATACGCACTGGTATGATTTACCCTCTACCTCAATGTCAATGATGTATGAGTTAGGTGTGTGGGTGATTTTTTTCAACTCTTTTGCATCCAAAGCAAAGTTTACGTTCTCAATGTTGTTGCCGTAGATAACGCAAGGAACCTGCTCGTTTCTACGAATCTGTTTAAGGCTCTGTTTGTTGCCGATAACTCTGGCAACACCTTTAAGTGAAATGTGTTTCATTGTAAAAAAATTATTATTTGTGTTACTCAGTCCGGATTCTCCGGACCCCATTGCACCAAAAAGCAGTACCGTATTGTGCCCACTTTTTGTGAGCCGCAAAAGTAGTGATTTTATTCATAAATGCAAAAAGTATTTTACCCTCAGGAAATTATTGTTTAAATTTGATGATACAAGACAACAAACTTAAAAGAATAATATTATGGCTAAAAAATTCATTTGTACAGTATGCGGTTATGTTCACGAGGGTGATACCGCACCGGAGAAATGTCCTCTATGTAAAGTTCCTGCTGAGAAATTCAAGGAAGTTATTGAAAATGAGGGGGCCCTTGCTTGGGCTGATGAGCACAGGATTGGCGTTGCAAAAGGGTGTGACGCTGAGATATGGGAAGGTCTTCAGGCCCACTTTACCGGAGAGTGCACTGAGGTTGGAATGTACTTGGCAATGAGCCGACAGGCAGACAGGGAGGGATACCCTGAGGTTGCTGAAGCATACAGGAGAATTGCATGGGAAGAGGCTGAGCACGCAGCTAAATTTGCAGAGCTTATTGGTGAGGTTGTATGGGACACCAAGACCAACCTTAAAAAAAGGATGGAGGCTGAGTGTGGCGCATGCGCAGACAAAAAGAGAATTGCAACCAAAGCAAAACAGCTCAACCTTGACGCCATCCACGATACAGTTCACGAGATGTGCAAGGACGAGGCCCGTCACGGACAGGTATTTGAAGGCTTGTACAAGAGATTCTTTGAGAAATAACAGGGAATATATAATCATCAGGCAGGAGGAAAACAGACAGGTTTCCCTCCTGCTTTTTTCATGCCTCTAATCATCCGACATCGGGATCAGCACCTCTGCGCATTCAATACACTTTTGTATTGAGTCCGGAGTTCTCTGCCTCAAGAATGTCACATTGAGCACACTTTTATTATTGGGTCAAACTACTCCTGGGAAGTTTCCGTTGCCAGATAACCCGTATCCTTGCTCCATTTGAAGTTTGCGTAATATTTGAGGAGCACAGGATCAGCAGTTGGACTCGGAATATATGTACTCAAACCTGAATATTTGCTTTTGGCTACAGGCACCTCAATGAAATATGGTGTTGCATCCTTGTATACCACAGCCTTATCCAATGCCTGCCTGAAGGCACTGTCATCACCACCTGAGAGTGAATTTACCAGACCGCCCAGATCATAGAACCAATGTTTCCCACCCCTATAATAGCGCTGTATTGAGAGGGTATCCACATTTGAGATGTTGTCACCATAATTCCTGAATATCCTTGCAGCCTCCACAGCCAGCTCGTCCAGAGCTGAGCTCTTTACAAGGGAAACGGTTGCTGAACGGTATGATCCGCTCTGTCCGTTGTAGAAATCAAAATATTCCCTGGCGACACTTTCCATCTCAATTGGGGTCTTGAATATATGTTTCATTATCTTGTCATATGGGAACCCCTGGGAAAGTATTTCAGTTGGGGAAGAGAGGACATAATCCACAGAGTCCTTGAGCTCGTATGCCACCTCGATACCACCCATAAGACATGCGTCAAAAATTACAAACTCCATCTTGCATGGAAGGGCTTTTGCCAATTCAATCACATCCATCTCCTTACCTGCATCAGAGCCGAACGATTTTGAGTAATACCCCTGCGGCAACCATCCGGTACCATGAGACCATAAAACAAGTCCATATTCCTGTGCAGGGAACATTGTCCGTGAAACCTTGAGTACATTGGCCAGGGACTTGGAATCTGCAGAATTCTGCGGAGGGAAACGGTATACTGTATCCTGAACAGCCTTTCCGCTCTCATCTTTATACAGATGCAGCAATACGGGATTGGAAGAAACAAGATGCATATACACCAGCAGGTTGTCTTCTGCCGGGACAAATCCCTTCTTCATGGACTCCAGATTGTTCTCAGCCTGGGATGAAAGGTTGTTGTTGGCAACCATATATACCAGTACAGTTTTCTGCTTCTCTGTAAATTGAGGAGGCTCCTCATTAACAGGATCACATGCCATTGCCACTACCGACATTAAAAACAATATAAGGTATCTCTTCATGATCATCTAGTGTTTAAATACAAAATACACAGCAAGCACCAGAAAAACGAACGCTATAAGGTGGTTCATCCTGAAACTCTCTGTCTTGAAAAATATTGCCGAGAAAGCCACAAAAATAAGCAGCGTTATCACCTCCTGTATAACCTTGAGCTGTATAAGGTTAAAAGGGCCTCCATGCATGTTTGACCCTATCCTGTTTGCAGGCACCTGGAAACAGTACTCAAAGAAAGCTATTAGCCAGCTGATTATGATAATCCCGAACATCCCCCATTTTGGAAGCATCTTGTCCGCTCCAAACTTAAGATGGCCATACCAGGCCAAGGTCATGAAACTGTTTGAAACTATCAGCAGTATTATTGTAAGCAGTCCTTTACCCATTTTCTACGACAATTAAACAAACACCTACCTAAATGTGTTTGATAAACGACAAAATTAGAAAAATTTTTACATATATTTGCTTGTTATGAAATGTAAAGGATTAATTGCTTTTATTGGCGGTGCACTTGCAGGTGCAGCAGCTGCTATTCTTCTGGCTCCTGATTCTGGTGAAAATACCAGAAAAAAGCTGAAAGAAAAAGCCCGGCATGAGTATGAAAACATCAAAAACAGGGTTGCACAGGCCAAATGCGACTGCAGCGATCCGGATTGTGGATGTGAGTAGCCCGCAGCAAGACTTGACCTTACTTGTAAAAATCAATCAATCATGGCAGAAGAAACAAAAGACAACAGGCTGGATGATATCAGGCAGACTGTAAAGGATTATGTGAATCTCAGGACAGATGAGTACAAGCTTAAAGGGGTTGAAAATTTCTCCATCATCTCCAACAAACTGCTTGTAATGCTTATAGCCACAATGCTCGGAGCTGTCATACTGCAGCTGCTGGGCTTTACCATTGCATTCACTATAGGGGAACTCACAGGAAGTACGGCAATCGGATTCTGTGCAACTGCCCTTCTATTTGCCATTGTACTTGCAATAATATACCTCAAACGTGAAACCCTTTTCCTGAACAGGATGGTGAGGATGTATGCCAAAATGTTTTTTGGGAACAACAAATGAAAATTGCCATGAGAGAGATCAGAAATATGGAAGAGCTCAAGATGGCCCAGATGGATATTGAGCACAAGATTGCATTGAAGGAGATGGAGCTGCAGGCCCACATGAACTCCATAAAGGAACTGCTGAACCCTATTACATATATTAATTATGCAATATCAAAAGTTGCAGTGCTGGAGCAGCTGTTTGCCTCCTTCTATAAAGGATACACTACGGTAAAGGAGATGATTTCCCAGTACAGGAACAGGAAATCTCCAAATGTAGAGTCTGAAGATACAGACAATATTCCCGACAACAACCAACAATAAAAACTATATGAATTTCTTAAAAACTATGTTATGCGTATGCGGGTTCGGCCTTGTAGCTGCATCATGCTCACAGGGGGACCAAAAAGAAGAGCCGTTCAAATACACGGTAGATGAATTTGCAGATATCCAAGTACTCAGGTACAGGATTCCGGGATGGGATTCGCTTTCAGTGGTACAGAAAGCCTATATATACCATTTGAGTGAGGCAGGAAAATGCGGTAGGGACATCCTCTTCAGCCAGAACTTCAAACACAATATAGGCATAAGGAAAACCCTTGAGAGGATTATTGCCAACTATAAGGGCGACCGCGAATGTGAACAGTGGGAGAAATTTCTGGTATATGCAAAAAGGGTATTCTTCAGCAACGGTATCCACCACCACTATGCGGAGGACAAAATTATCCCTGAATGCACACCAGAATATTTCAAATCTCTTCTCGACGAACTAAAGATGGAGAAGAAATGCTATACCTATATTCCAATCATGTTTGATCCGGAACTCTATCCGCAGAGAAAATATACCGGATCTGAGAAGGACATCATTGAGGCTTCTGCTGTAAACTTCTATGGAGAGGGTATTACCAAAGATGAGGTGAACAAGTTCTATAATGCAATGGAAGACCCAAAGGATCCTACCCCTCTTGCTTATGGAATAAACAGCAGGCTTATAAAGAAGGACGGCAAGCTTGTAGAGGAGGTATATAAGGTTGGGGGAAGATACTCCAACTCCATCAACGCCATAATAATTCATCTTCAGGAAGCTGCCAAGTATGCAGAGAACCAGGCCCAGAAAGATTATATTGCAAAACTTGTTGAATACTATACAACCGGTTCTCTTGAAACTTGGGATGAGTACAATATTGCGTGGGTACAGGAGAATGAGGGTCAGGTTGACTTCATAAACGGTTTCATTGAAGATTACAACGACCCTCTTGGGCGCAAAGCTACCTGGGAGTCTTCTGTAAACTTCAAGGATATTGCCGCTTCAAGAAGGACACAGCTCATCAGTGACAATGCCCAATGGTTTGAAGACAACTCCCCTGTGAAGAAGGAGTTCAAAAAGAAGGAAGTTAAAGGTGTTACAGCAAAGGTTATCAATGTTGCATGTATCGGTGGAGACTGTTTCCCTGCAACCCCTATCGGGATAAACCTTCCAAACTCAAACTGGATAAGGAAAGAATACGGTTCAAAATCAGTTACCATCGCAAATATTACAGATGCGTACAATATGGCTGCTGAGGAGTCCCCTAAGAGCATCACCAATGAATTCTCATGGAGCGATGAGGAGAAGAGGCTTATTAAGGAGTACGGAAACCTTACAGGAAATCTCCATACAGATTTGCACGAGTGTCTTGGACATGGCTCGGGACAACTTCTTCCAGGGGTATCTGCAACCGCCCTCGGAGAGTATAACTCAACTCTTGAGGAGGCAAGGGCAGACCTGTTCGGCCTTTATTATGTAGCTGACAAGAAACTGGTTGAGCTTGGCATTCTTCCAAATGAGGAGGCTTACAAGGCTGAATACATCAACTTTATTGTAAACGGCCTGTTCACACAGTTTGTAAGGATTGAACTTGGCAAGACCAATACCGAGGCCCATATGCAGGATAGGAAACTCATTGCAGAGTGGTGCTATGAGAACGGACTTAAAGAGAAGACCGGAGCAGAGAAAGATGTTATTGAGAAAGTTGTAAAAGAGGGCAAGACCTACTTTGTAATAAATGATTATGAAGCTTTGAGAGGCCTGTTTGGGAAACTTCTGGCTGAGATACAGAGGATAAAATCTGAAGGTGACTACAAGGCAGGCAAGGAGCTTGTTGAAAAATATGCGGTACACATCAATCCAGATCTTCACAAAGAGGTTAAGGAGAGATATGCATCCCTTGAACTCAAGCCTTACAAGGGATTCATCAATCCTACAATTGTTCCTGTAGAGAACAGAAGGGGAGAGGTAATAGATTATGAAGTGATATACAACGACAATTTCCTTGAGCAGATGATGGAGTATGGAAAAACCTACTCTTTTGAGTCAAGTTCAGTAATGTAATATTACACCATATATAAAAGGAGCGGTCACATTGGGGCCGCTCCTTTTTCATGCAGTCTGAATTGCAGACTATTTTACCAAATTCTCGTTTCCGTTTACATACTCCTTGTAAAGGCCCTGGCGTGAAGGGAGATGATCAAGATTTCCCAAGCCGTACATTATGATTGCCTGTACAACTGAGGTGTGCTCCTGATACTCAGGAATGCTTTTGTTGTAGAGGTCACGCTCGGTATGCCATATCTCTCCGTAGTTGAAGTTGTAACCTTTTGGATCTCCCAATGAAAGGCTTATTGCCGGGCATCCGTTCATTACAAAGTATGCATGGTCTGAACCGCCGGCTGTTTTAGGGAGAGGTCCCGGATTCCCTTCACGTTTCTTCACTACAAACGGGAAGTCAGGGTTAACCTTGTTTACAGGTTCACATACTTTTACATAATCATCATACATTGCAGGTGGAACTGTTATTCCTAGAGGTACAAGCGGACCTCCATCCCTGTTGAAGTAGTTTGCAATCTTGTTCAAATCTACACATTTGGACTCAACAAAGTGTTTGCTGCCCCATAGGCCGAACTCCTCTGCAGCCCATACACAGAACAGAAGGGTTCTTTTAGGTTTTGCTCCTGCTGCCGCAAGGATTCTTGCCGATTCCATTGCAGGGGTTACACCTACTCCGCAATCTACACCTCCGGTAGCCACATCAAAGGCATCCAGATGTCCTCCGCACAATACATATTCGTCGGGATACTCACTCCCCTCCATAACACCAATTATGTTGTGGAATTTTACAGGTCCCATCTTGAAATGGTTCCTTATGTCAAATTCCAATTGGAAGTATTCTCTGCGGTCAACCATTTTTGCTATTTCGGCATACTGGTCTTCATTGAGTTTGATATCGGGAACTGTAGGCAAGGTTTCCCAAGTCATTTTCATGCAGTTTTTCCTGTCATACAATGCCCTGATTGGAACTTCCGATGCCTGGATTATTCCAAGGATACCTGCATCCACCATCTGGCGGTAGAAAAGTGCAGGGGTATATTTCATCTCTTTAAGTTTCTTTGGCTCGGGAGCCGGCTGCCCTTTCTTCGTTTTTGGAGGATTGTTCCTGAGATTCCTGTTATATTCCCTTATTTCACGGTTCTCCTTCTCTATTTGAGCATTCTCTGCAATCATTGCCGCACGGAGGCTGTCTCCCTCTGCAGAGTAGTCAATTGGCCATCCGCTGTTCTTGCCTCCTATAAGTACCCATGCCCCTTTGAGGGTTCCTACCATACGGTCAAACTCAGCCTGTGTCCTTGGCTCCTTTACAACATGTCCCCTCTGTACACCCTTTGTACCGGCAGTGTAGGATGGGGTTGCAAAATGCAAAGTCGCACCACTTCCGCCGAGCATCCTTCCAAACCATGGGCCACGATTGAAACCTACAGGCATCTGGTCCACCTCCTGACGCCAAACTTTAAGGCCCCATTGCTTGAACATGTATTCTACCCAATCAGCTGCATTTTCATAGGCATCCGAGCCCACAAGACGCCCTCCAAACCTGTTTGAAAGCACATCAAGGTGCTCCATTGTACGGTTATCTGTTTTACCAATTTCTATTACCTTCTCAATTACAGGGTCATAGGTCTGAGCCTTCAATGGAGCAAGGCCGAGACAACAAAGAGCAAGAACTCCTGTCAAAAATTTCAAATAGCTTCTCATCATAGATTATTTTTTATTATATTCGCAAATATAACCTAAATTTACATAATATGCTCTGCACATCTTTACTTCATTTCTCTTTTGCAGGCTTTATTGACACTTTGTCGGGAGCATTGTGGGGATGGCCCACCATCATTCTTCTTTTTGGAACACATCTTTTTCTAACCGTTGCACTCAAATTTCCACAGAGGAAATTATTCAAGGCAATAAAGTTGTCTTTTACAAAAGACAACGGGGCATCTGGAGATGTAAGCCAATTTGGGGCATTGGCGACCTCACTTGCCGCAACAATTGGAACCGGAAATATAATAGGTGTAGCCACTGCTGTAACTTTGGGCGGCCCAGGTGCGGTACTTTGGTGCTGGATGGCAGGTTTTTTTGGAATAGCAACCAAATACGGAGAGGGGCTCCTTGCCATCAAATACAGGGTAAAGACTCCCGACGGCACAATGATTGGAGGCCCAATGTATGCTCTTGAAAGAGGATTGAAAATGAAATGGCTTGCAGTACTGTTCTGTATATTTACAGGTATTGCAGCATTTGGAATAGGCAACTCCGTACAGTCAAATGCCATTGCTTCCCTCCTTGCCCAGCCAGGGCTTTTAGGGGACGGTTATACAGGAATTTCCACTCAGATTACAGGTCTGGTGGTTTCTGTACTGGTTGCCCTTGTAATTATTTTTGGAGTAAAGGCAATAGCAAGGGTGTGTGAGGCACTTGTGCCGTTCATGGCAATTTTCTATGTTGTGGGATGTGTGACAATTCTTATAATAAACTGGGAATTTCTGGGGCAGGCATTGAGCCTTATCATAGATTCTGCATTCTCTCCACAGGCTGCCGGAGGCGGTTTTATTGGAGGAACCGTTATGATGGCTGCCAGGTTTGGTATAGCAAGGGGATTGTTTTCAAATGAATCCGGTTTGGGTTCCGCCCCTATAGTTGCAGCAGCAGCCCAGACAAGAAACCCTGTAAGACAGGCTTTAGTATCATCTACTGCCACCTTCTGGGATACAGTTGTTGTATGCGCACTTACCGGTCTTGTAATTGTGAGCAGCATTATCGCTTATCCCGATATCAGCCAGAATGACGGTGCCAAACTCACCCACCTCGCATTTGCAAAGATCCCTTATGTAGGAACCCCTGTATTGGTTGTAGGTCTCATAACATTTACTTTCTCCACAATTTTGGGATGGAGCTACTATGGGGAAAAGGCTATCCAGTACATTGCCGGAAGAAAGACCATTTATGTATTCAGGGCACTGTGGATAGTTGCCGCATATCTTGGGGCCAATTTGGATCTTGCCCTTGTCTGGAGCCTTGCAGATTGTGCAAATGCCCTTATGGCATTCCCTAACCTTGTTTCATTGATACTTCTAAGTGGTGTGATAATAAAGGAGACAAACAAGTACCTCTGGGGCAACAGGCTGGATGAATATTCAAATGAGGAACCTCCAGTAATAGAAGACTGAGGATAACAAAAAAAACGACAAAAAAGGGTATCCCAATCCGGATACCCTTTTCAATTATACATGCAGGTGCTATTCGTATACCACCCTCTTTACCCTTCTGGCTACAGAAGTGAATATTTCGTAAGGGATAGTATCAAGAAGCTTTGCCATATCATTGGCTGTAGGCTTGTCTCCAAAGATGGTAACTTTGTCACCAACCTTGGCATCTACACCTGTAATGTCAATCATACACATGTCCATACAGATGTTTCCTATTGTAGGAACCAGCACACCGTTAACGCAGAATTTTGCATTACCCCTGCTGTAATGGCGGTTAAGACCGTCTGCATAACCCAATGGAAGGGTTGCTATTTTCTTAGGGGTATCAAGTTTTCCGTGTCTTCCGTATCCTACTGTACCGTCGGCAGGAACAAGATCCTTTATCTGGAGTATTTTGCAGGTAAGTGAAGCCGCAGGTTTCACAAATGACTGGTCCACTGCACTTATACCATAGATACCTATACCAAGACGGGCCATATCCATCTGGTACTCGCTGAATCTCTCGATACCTGCTGAGTTAAGGATGTGGTGGATAGGTTTGTATTCAAGAACCGCATCAATCATGCCCGAGTGTTTCTTGTACATCTCAATCTGCCCCAAAGTGAACTCATCGTGCTGAGGATCATCTGATGCAGCAAGGTGCGAGAAGATTGACTGTACCTTGATTCTTGGTTTGTCTTTCAGGTACTCAAGAAGTTCAGGAAGCTCATCTTTCATAAAGCCCAACCTGTGCATACCGGTATCAAGTTTGATATGTGCAGGGTAGCCTGTGATATCCTTGCTCTTGAGGAATTCGTCAAATTTGCGGACAGCCTCTATTGTCGGCAGTGAAGGCTCAAGATTATACTCTACAATCTCCTCAAAAGAGTCAGTACCTGCAGTAAGAACAAGAATAGGAATCTTTATGCCTCCTTTCCTCAACTCAACACCCTCTACAGGATGTGCAATTCCAAAATAATCTGCTCCGGCCTTCTCCATCTGGGTTGCAAACTCAACGGCTCCGTGTCCGTAAGAGTTGGCTTTGATTAGGATAAGCAGTTTGGTTGTATCTTTCAGTTTAGACCTGAAATACTTGTAGTTGTGAAGCATATTGGCGTTATTCAACTCCAACTGTGCAAAAGAGTTTTTAGCTGAATCCATGATAGGTTATATATTTATTATATATCTTATGTCGCTTTTGTGATGTAAATTTAAAAAAAACCTCTCAAGTAAACCAAATCTTTTTTACCTAATGGCTAGAATGCTTCATTAAGGCCCAATACAAATCCACGCTGCCCACCTTTGCCAAAGCCGTAATCAAGCCTGAGAAGTACCCCTTCTGCCAACCTGATTCTCATCCCCAGTCCTGCATTGGGCAAAGTATGTTCAAGATTGAAAGATGAGGCTTTACCCCACACTTCCGCCCCTGCTGCCCACACTGCTCCACCTATCATTCTCCATAAATGCTGACGTAGTTCAACCTGTGCAGAAACTGTATTGTTATCCATATAACGCCCTTTATAATAACCCCTCATCCTCTCCGTACCACCTATTACTGGGAGGAATGGCCATGGCACATATCCATACGAAAACTCGCCAAAAAGGTCAAACGCCAGCACTCCACCATCCCATACCTGCCTATATGTATCAAATTGGATCATGGTTATAAAAAATGGTCTGGAATCAAAATATGTATAATTGCGCTGCCGCATCTTTACATATATGCCTTCATTGGCAGAAACAGAATTGTCACGGGTATCATACACGGCAACTGCACCATACCCGAATGCAGTTCTCCTGGAACCGGCAAGCCCTTCCCAATCTATCCAATCCAGCGAACATGAAATGCCAGCATGGAAATTTGGAAAGAAACATCTGAGCATTTCCCCCTGCAGATACAGTTTCTTCCTGTCATATTCAGTTCTGTTATGGCCGTTTTCGGCATTAACATATCCGATTCCCCAAAAATCGACCGTTGCCGAACTGAAATAGCCTTTGTAATCGAGTTTCCACTCCCTTTTTGCAACAGGATGGTTTCCTGCAATTCCCAATAGTGCATGTCCATGGGTTGAAATGTCCCCTACCAAAGTTATAGCCCCCTTTGTAACATATGAAAACAGCACGCCTGCTCCTGTCTCTACCGAATAGTGTGGAATAAATGAGAGATCTCCCTTAAATTTTTGCAACAGACTTCCCTTAGGTGTTATATCCTTTACCCTTATTACATGGGTACTGTCCTGTCCCGGCAAAACTGTCGGGAACAAAAGAATTGACAATGCCAAAAACAAAAATACACGCAGCCTGTTTCCCATAAAAATAAAAAATAGTATCTTAGCGGAACATATCTCATTCCATGGACCTCATTCTCAAATATATTCCAATTGTTCTTGTCTGGGTGGCACTTGCTGTTCCCTCCAAGGCATACGCAAATGTACAAAAAAATACAAAACGTATCTACCCTGTACTGCTTGTTGAATTTGAGGATGTGAAATTCACAATGGAGAATCCAAAGACAGCTTTCCATAATATGCTCAACCGTACCGGCTACAACACAAACGGTGCATCAGGATGTGCTGCCGACTGGCTTAATGCCAATTTCAAGGATATATGCACTTTTGAGTTCATTGTATCAGATGTCATTACGCTTCCGTATCCTGCTGCGGAGTTTGGAGCACACAGCAGCACATCCAATGATTCAAATATACTGAAGATGGTAAGGGAAGCATGTTCAACCATGCCGGAAGAGTTCAATCTGGAAAGTTGTGACACCGATAAAGACGGTATTGTGGGAAATATCTCAATAATATATGCCGGGCATAGCGAGGCTGAAGGTGGCGGAGATGATGCAATATGGGCGCATCAGGGGAGTATGGAGGGGAATCCTGCAACTGCAGGCACTGTAGAGATCCTTTCATACACATGCACTCCGGAGCTTAAGGGGGCACAGGGAGACACCATCTCCCCACCCGGAACTTTCTGCCATGAATTTGCCCATTATCTTGGCCTTCCCGACATGTATGACACCAACGGAGAAAACGAAGGGCTCTCCTCCGCATTGTATGGGACTCTCTCCATTATGGACCGGGGCCATTTTTCCAACAATGGCAATACCCCACCATATCTTACATCAATAGAGAGGGAGATTCTGGGTATCGGCACTGTTGAGGAACTTCTTCCCGATACAACATACATTATTCAGCCACTGCAGGACTCAAAAAAACTTTATAGGATAAGTACCTCTACAGAGGGGGAGTATTTCCTTGTGGAGTACCGCAACGGAAGCGGCTGGGACAAATATATAGGGGGAAAGGGAATGGTTATATACCATATAGACAAGTCTTCCAATACATTTGGCGGCCTTACAGCAGCCCAAAGATGGGAATTCAACAACATTAACAGTTTCAGCGCCCACGAGTGTGCAAAAGTTCTCCCGGCTGCAGGTCAAGGGTGCCCAGTGGACGGAGCATTTTTCCCTGGAAGCAACAACGTAAGGGAGCTCCTCTCCTATAGAGGCAACACACAGCTTAAGGACTGGAACGGGTACGCCGTAGGTATAGGATTCAAGGAGATTTCCATTCAGGGAGGATGCCTATCAATAAAGACAATAAGGGACTATTCATTCAACGACACTCTTCCACAAGCTGTAGATTTAATGGTAATGCCCTACCAGAAAGACGCCCGTATTGAATGGAGGGGTATAGAATCCAAACATGGAACCCGTTCAAATGATCTTAGATGGCTTGTATGGTGGGAGGAGAATGAAAGTGGGAAAAGCCACAGTATGGTTACTGACACCAGCTGTTGCCATATAAACAATCTTGCACCAGGAAAAGAATACACTTTTGAGATACGGGCATTTGCCAACAGGGAATTTGGGAAAGCTGCCGTACAAAGCTTCATATCCCATCCTGTAACATCCCCCTATCCGTACATATCCATTGCCAAAGAGGCGCTGAAATTGGGGAAAGAGATAGATTTAAGGGTGTTCAACCTCCCTTCCGACGTTCTCTACACCAATTGGTATGTCAACGGAAAACGTCTGGAAAAGGAGACCATAAGACTCACTTCCAGTGGGGAGATTGAAATTACTGCCGGGATAGGCTATAAAGACGGATCATATGAAAAGATTACAAAAAGGATTAATGTCAAATAAAGCCGTTTTAGCCACACTCGCCATTGCAATGCTCCTCTTCTCGTGCAGAAAGAGTGAGAACCCTTCAGGTATTGCAAATTTTGACGATTTCATTGCGAGAGGAGAATCAGGGCTTTTCGGTTATGGAGGATTCCTGTTCAAATACACACCTCAGGATTGCCAGATTTCAATCAATGTAATGCGAAAACAGATAAGGCTCCAGAATGACATACAGACTAACTGGGTACACATTCACCTGACAAAATTCCCATCGGTAAAAGGGGAAAAGATTGAACTTGAAATGAGATATAAAGCAGGAGGAGATGAAATAGTCACTTTTACAACTATGGAAACAGTAAAAGTGGAAGAAAAGAGATACTGGCTTTGGGATTACGGCAACAATATGGGAATAATACTCCCTTATTGCTGGTAGAATGGTAAGGAACTAAAAATAAAAAAGTTGTGATTCCAGTCACAACTTTTTTATTTTCAACAAACCAGAAATTATTTCTTGCTAGCCTCAACAGAAACTTTTCTGAACTCCTTCATCATTTTACCAAGCTCAAGAGCAGACTTTCTAGCACGTGTTCCTGCTGCTTTATTGCCTTTAAGTAGTTGAGCATCAGCATCTTTACAGAAAGCTTCCATCTCCATTTTAATTTTTTCAACAAGTTCTTTCATTGTAATTACTTTTTTTAGGTTAGTTTTCTGTGATAAAGTTAAAAACTATATTTTATCTTTGCAAGAAAATTTATAAAAAATTTTTTCATATGAGCTTAGAATTCAGCATAAAAGAGATATTGAGCGCCTTCATGGTGCTATTTGCAATAATTGATATTACCGGTTCAATTCCCATTATAATTGACCTGAAAAAAAAGGGAAACACAATAAAGCCCATTCCTACGGTACTTGGATCATTTGCAGTGTTCATTGCATTCCTCTATGCCGGTGACGGATTGCTCTCCCTTTTCAGTGTGGACATACAGTCTTTTGCGGTGGCCGGAGCAATAGTTATCCTTATTCTGGCAATAGAGATGATTCTTGGCGTTGAACTCATGAAAAATGACGGCCCGCAAGGAAGCGCAACTGTAGTTCCACTGATATTTCCTCTGATAGCGGGAGCTGGTACACTTACAACACTGCTTGCACTCAAGGCCGAGTTCCATACCGAGAATATTATAATTGCCATTATCCTCAATATGGGATTTGTCTATCTTGTACTGGCCAAACTCCACCTTATTGAGAAATTCTTCGGACAGGGGGTCATTTATGTACTCAGAAAATTCTTCGGCATTATCCTCCTTGCCATGGCTGTAAAGCTTTTTGTAACCAACATAGCATCAATTATCGGATAACACCACACTCTGATCATGGCCAAACAGAAAGATTCGGAAAACCTGGAACAGATGAACTTGATACTTGCTGATGTAAAGGCAGGGAAATTCGCACCCATTTATATCCTTATGGGAGAGGAGCCATATTATTCCGATATACTTTTGGAGGCTATTATGGAGCATGCACTCCAACCGCATGAGAGGGATTTCAACCAAACCGTAACCTATGCTCAGGATACTTCAACTGCAGATATTGTACAGAACTGCCGCCGCTATCCAATGTTTGCAGACAGACAACTGATAGTGGTAAAGGAAGCCCAGCATCTTACAAAACTGGATATACTGGAGCCATATTTTGAGAATCCTTCACTTGAGACTATACTGGTTCTTGCATTTACAAACAAGTCAATGGACAAGCGTACCGGGGCATACAAGAAGGCCAAGTCCAAGGGAGTTGTATTTGAATCTGTAGCCATAAGCGACTGGAATGTGGCAAAGTGGATTACTACATACATTGGAGGGAAAGGATATTCGATTACCCCCGACGCCGCTTCCCTTATGGCAGAGCACACCGGAAACGGTCTGCGCAAGATAGTGCTTGAGACTGACAAACTCTTTAAAGGGGTTCCCCAGGACAAGAAGGAGATTACCGTAAAGGATATTGAGGATAATATTGGAATAAGCCGTGAGTTCTCAGCTTTTGAGCTCTCAAGGTCACTTGTGTTCAGGGACTACGGCAATGCATACAAAATTGCAGGATTCTTTGGCGCAAATCCAAAGAAATACCCTCTACAACTCACTCTAGGGGCAATGTTCTTCTTCTTCTCAAGGCTTCTCAAGTGCCATGCATATTACGCAAAGGATGGCGGTATGATGGAGAATGCCATACGTAAGGCGGGCGTCTTCTCAACAGGGCAGATAAAAGAGTATGCGGCAGCCATGAGGGCATTTCCTATAAAGAAGACAATGTCTGTAATTGCCCTGATAAAAGAATGCGACTATAAAAACAAGAGCGGAAATGCCGGAGGAGCCTCCGACGGTGATATGCTCATTGAACTCATCTCACGCATTATTCACTAAAAAAAAGTATCTTTGCATCATTAACGGAAAGAGATGGAAGGAACTGTTTTTGACCCATTGCGCAAAAAATATGTGGCACGCACTCCGGAAGAAGAGGTGAGGCAACATTTCATTACCTGGCTCAATACACAAAGAAACTATCCGCTTGCACTTATGGCCAGCGAGTACATTCTCAAGATTGGCAAAAGGCGCCTCAGATGCGACATTGTAGTCTTCAACAGGAATCTTGAACCGCAGATTATTGTAGAGTGCAAGGCTCCGCATGTATCATTAGGGAACAATGTGATGCAGCAGATTGCATCCTACAGTACGCTGCTGAAAGTGCCGCATCTGGTAATCACCAACGGTGCAGGAACATGCGTATGCAGTTATAATGAATTGTCGGGAAGATATGAATTTGCACAGGATATCCCCTATCACTCAAATCCGCAATTGTAGCAATATGGACCATTTGAAGAACAGAATATTCAGGATTGTATCCTCCGCTGCTGCCGAGCAGGGAGTGAGGGCTTTTGTGATTGGCGGTTATGTAAGGGACTGCTTTCTTGGAAGGCCCTGCAAGGATATAGACATTGTGGTGGAAGGGAGCGGCATTGCCCTTGCAGAAAAGGTAGCCAAGATGGTAGGAAGCAAACTATCCGTATTCAGGAACTTTGGCACCGCCATGCTAAGATATAGGGAAAACCGTGAATCTGAATGGATGGAAATTGAGTTTGTGGGTGCAAGAAAAGAGTCTTACAGAAGAGAATCAAGAAAGCCGATTGTAGAAGACGGTACATTGGAAGAGGACCAGCAGAGGAGGGATTTTACAATAAATGCCCTTGCTTTCAGCCTTCAGGCAGAGGATTACGGTTCTCTGGTAGATCCTTTCAACGGCATGGAGGATTTGCACAACGGCCTCATAAGGACACCACTGGACCCTGATACCACATATTCAGATGACCCGTTGAGGATGATACGGGCAATCCGGTTTGCAACACAGCTTGGATTTACAATTGTGCCCGAGTCTCTGGAAAGCATAAAGAGGAACAGGAAGAGACTGGGAATACTCTCAAGAGAGAGGATTGCAGAAGAGCTGAACAAGATACTTATGGCAAAGAAACCTTCTACAGGATTCTACCTGCTGGAACAGACAGGTCTTCTGGAGCAGTTCCTTCCACAGATAAGCAGACTGAAGGGGGTTGAAACCCTGGAAGGGAAAGGGCACAAGGACATCTTTGCCCACACTCTGCAGGTTCTTGACAACATATGCCCCAATACAGACAATTTATGGCTAAGATGGGCTGCCTTGTTGCACGATATAGGCAAACCTTCTACAAAAAAATACGAAGCTGGTGTAGGCTGGACATTCCACAGCCACGATTTCATAGGGGGCCGGATGATACCTGGTGTGTTCAAGCAGCTGAAGATGCCGCTGAACGAAAAGATGAAATATGTACAGAAGATGGTACAGCTCCATCTCCGCCCCATTGCTCTGGTTCAGGAGGAGGTTACAGATTCTGCAGTAAGAAGGCTTCTGTTTGATGCTTCTGATGACATTGACGATCTGATGACACTCTGCGAGGCTGATATAACCTCAAAAAATGACAAACTCGTACAGAAGCACAAACGCAACTTTGCCCTGGTAAGGGAGAAGCTTGTAGAAGTGGAGAAGAAGGATGCCATAAGGAATTTCCAGAATCCTATAACAGGAGAACTGATAATGTCCAAATACGGCATACCTCCCTGCAAGGAGATTGGTATCATTAAGGAGTTTGTAAAAGAGGCTATCCTTGAAGGGACAATAGAAAACAACTATGGGCAGGCATATGCCCTCATGGAACAGAAAGCAAAGGAAATGGGATTACAGAGTGTGTAATCCCATTTCCTTTTTTACTCCTGAGCGTTCAGATATTCCCCGAACAAGGTAGCAGCTGTCCTTACCATCTCCACACACGGACGCTTTTTATAATACTCCTGATTTCTCTCCTGCGGAGCTGTGGGAGCCCCTATTCCAGTATCCTTCTTCTCCCGCAAGCCCAAAAGTTCCGCACAAATTATTGAGCCGTTTATATCCCTGAATCTTGCTGCCAAATCCTGCACTACCGCATAATTTGCCCCTTTGCCAGTAGCATCTTTAGGGTCTGTACACCCTGTCTGAAGACCTGCAAGCAAGAACATTCCACAGGCCGCACCACAAGTTTCCCTCATCCTCCCTATACCTGCTCCAAATGAAGCTGACATTTTAAGGGCCTGATCAAAAGTGAAACCATATATGTCCGCGTATGCCGCAACTACACTTTGCGAACAGTTGTACCCCTCTTTAAAAAGGGCCACAGCCTTTTCTACCCTCTCTTCAATATTTATACCTTTCATATCCTTACAGCTAATGGCATTCATGGTGATGGCATATCTCTCCATTATCCTTAACCTCTCCCCTCAGATAAGCCCCAACAAGTTCATCTGTACTGCCACTGCAGCCTCTGATTACCGCTATATGGTTTCTTCCAAGCACATTCTTGGCCCCTTCTCCCATATTCCCTGCAAGCATCACCTCTACACCCATCTCATGCAATACAGGCGCTATGTTGGATTTGCATCCGCAACCCTCCGGAGAAGGCATAGTCTCTTTGGCAACAACCTTGTTGTCCTCTATTGAATATATTGTATAATAGGCACAGTGCCCGAAATGGTCATCAACAACATTATTCCGTGTTGGTACTGCTATTTTCATACTATTGTGTTTTAGATTATCAATTTTTCTGTAAAGATAGCGCAAATTTCATAGTTTCCCAAAGATAAAAAAGGCTGCCAGTGCAGTGGCAGCCTTTTTTCAAAATAACAAAAAACCTATTTATAAATTAATAGAAATAAGTACAAGAAATAAAACGGCTTTGTTTCAAAAGCAATACAAAGTTAATACTTTTTTATCTTAAACCGCATAAAAATGTTAAAAAATTATCATTTTTACATTACCCGGCAATGCTCATTTAAGACAACCATCTGTGTATCATTTAATTAACGGAAGAATCGATGCTTCAAAAATATCTCTCCTCATAATTCTGTAGTGCGGTTTGTAGGCCTCTCCATATTGAGTGCTGTGATGTACCACATACTTGCCTTCCTTTATAAGGGCTGTAATCTTTGCATCATCGCTCCTGTATCCTTCAATTCCAGGAGCAACCCTCTTTACAGCCTTCTTTATGAGGGTCCACTCCTGCAACCACTCCTCCGTAACCTTTGGTTCTTCCCCTCCCCCTGCAATAAAAGCATCAGCAAACGTACCTATGGGAACCAGCCCGTCTGAAACAACCTCCAGACTTACCTGATAATAGTTGTTTCTCCAACCGCAAGGGGTATAATAATACGAAGCATCCCTTTTTTGCTGCACGGGCATCTTGCCGGATGTATCCGCCCGACCGGCAAAATTAACTTCAGAAAGTTGCTTGGCCTTAACAGGTCCTGCACCCTCAAGTTTCATTTTCTTAAGTTCCCTCTCCAAATAAGCAATCACCCCCTCTCTGTCTGCCATTATATGGGCCGGGCCATACACATCCTGAAAATTGTTCTTATACACATCCTGCAGGGTTGCTTTGGGATACCTTTCAAGGAAACTCTTTACAGAAGATTCCAGCGCTTTCCTGTCAACAGCAGGATATACCAGTTCCACAACCCTTATTCCTCCATCCTCCTCCAATCCTCCCGACAAATCTATCTCAATTCCCCCCTCCCTTTTGCTGAACTTCACCGGTGAGCCATCAGCAAACGCTTTACACTCCAGTATTCCGGTATCGGCCAACGGAACAAATATTGAAGAGGTATCCTGGAATACATGGAGGAAATTCCTGTGCCCTTTCTTTGTGGAAACACCCCAAAGCTGCTCAGGCACAATACCCGCTGTTGTACCGTAAATGGTTTCCCCATACTTTTCCATCCATTCTCCTATTGCCTTAAGCCGTGCAATGGCTTTATCGGGAAGAGTACCGTCGGGACGGGGACCTATATTAAGTAGAAGATTTGCCCCTTTTGCCGCTGTCTGCACCAGGTATTTTATAAGGAATTCCTCACTTTTGTAGGTGGTATCTGTTACACGGTAACCCCAGGAACGGTTCATTGTCTGGCAAGTTTCCAACGGAAGCACCGTGCTTATTGCCTGCTCAGAGTAGCCATACAGGTTCTGCCCGGGAATATCCCTTTCAAAAATCTGTATATCCTCCCCGGGAAACGGGTCCATATGATGGTTGTTACCAACCAGACATCCAGGCTGCAACTTATGTATAAGGGCATATTGATTGGCCAGATTCCATGTTTCGGCATTAAGGCCATTTTCCTGTTCATCCCTGTCCCACAAGCCGTCAAACCAGATTGCCCCTACAGGGCCATAATTTGTAAGGAGCTCTGTAAGCTGGGTATCCATAAACTTCAGGTAGTTTTCATACGCCCAGTTTGTCCGGAATACAGAGGAATCAATTTGCGGAAGCTGTTTCCCGTCAAAAATGCCGGTACGCCCTGTCCCCCTCCCGGTACGTCCAACAGGATAATAATCCTCCCTACCCCAATCTATATGCGAATAGTAGATATGGAGCCTTACCCCTTGCTTATGGCACTCCTGCGCAATCTCAGCAAGAATATCCCTACCAAAAGGGGTTGCATCAACGGAGTTGTAACTGCTGGCAGCTGTCTTGAAAATGGAGAAGCCGTCATGATGACGGGAGGTGATGCATATGTATTTTGCTCCCGACAATTTTATGGCACTCACCCACTCCGCTGCATCGAATTTGGATGGATAGAATCCTCCTGCAAGTTTTTCATACTCCTTACAGTTGATATTCTTGTTGTGCATAACCCATTCTCCGTCCCCCAGCATTGAATATATGCCCCAATGGATGAAAATACCGAAACGGGCCTGGGAAAACTCCTGCCTCGATTTCATGTTCTCTGGGGTTGGGATGTAATTTTCCTGTCCAGCTGCAGGTGCAGCAAATGTAAAAATGAAGATAATGATGCTTAACAATATGTATCTCATACAGTCAGTTTTTATTTTTAGTAAAAGTACAAAAAAATAGCTAACTTTACCCTTTAAAACTACTAATTGTCTTTTAAAAGAAATGGATAAGAACAGAACCATGACCCGCCGCCAGGCTCTCAAGCATTTGGGGTTCGGTGCTTTGGCCGTTGCTGCGGGATATTCTCTTATAACAGGCTGCAAAGGTAAAGTTAAGGAAGAGGCAGCCAACGGCACCCTTAAAATGGCAAAAAAAATGGATAATATTACCGGCAAGGAGATCTCTTTGCTTGGTTACGGCTGTATGAGGTTCCCAACCTATGACACAGGTGAGAAAAATGCAAGAGGCAGAAGAGTCATGGCTATAGATATGGAGAAATCCAAGGCGCTTATAGACCATGCCTATGCTAATGGCATCACCCATTATGATACAGCATGGAACTACCATAACGGCAAGTCAGCAGAGGCCATAGGCACCCTGCTCAAAAATTACCCGAGAGAGAGCTTCACCCTATGCAACAAGATGCCTGGATGGCTCATTACAGGTCCTGAAAAGGCAAAGGAACTGTTTGAGACACAGTTGCAACAGTGCGGAGTAGAGTATTTCGATTACTACCTGTGCCATGCAATTTCTGCTCAGGAGGGTTATGACAAGCCATACGAGGAGCTTGGAGGATATGAAGTGCTTGCAAAAGAAAAGGAAGCAGGCAGAATCAAGAGACTTGGTTTCTCCTTCCACGGAAGCAAGGAGTTGTTTACCTACATCCTTGACAAACGCCAGTGGGACTTTGTATTGCTTCAGATCAACTATCTCGACTGGGTGGACCAGGAGGCTGAGTTCTTCTACAAGGAGGCTGAAAAACGCGGCATCCCTTGCATGATAATGGAACCTTTGAAAGGAGGAGAGCTGGCAAGCCTTACTCCTGATGCCAATGAGATCCTTGAGGAGGCTGCACCTGGCAAATCGATTGCATCATGGGCTTTCCGTTATGTAGGTTCCCTTCCTAATGTACTTTGTGTACTCAGCGGCATGACCGAGATGGAGCATCTGAAGGACAATCTCAACACATTCGGCAACTTCAAGCCCCTATCTGATGCAGAGAGGGCCGCTTTGGACAAGGCAATTGCCGAGTACCGGAAATATGAGCGCATAGGATGTACAGCCTGCCGCTACTGTATGCCTTGCAAATACGGCGTGGACATTCCTGCAGTATTTGCCGCATACAACAAATGCGTGAATGAAAGCAACATTCCTGATATAAACGGTCCTAAGGAGAGCAAGTTCAACAAGAAAAAACGCGCTTTCCTTGCCACATACAACAATATGGTTCCTGAAGGATCCAGGGCAGACAAATGTATTGAATGCGGAGCCTGCAACTCCGTATGTCCTCAAAAACTTAATGTATCCGGTCTTATTACAAAGATAAGGGATATGGTCAACGGACTTGAGAACTAGTATCAAATATACATTTCTTGCAGCCATCACTATAATCTTTACAGTGATGGCTGTAAAGTTGTGTACACACCAAAACGGAACAGGCGCCGATGACGCAGGAGAAGAGAAACCCCAGCCAACACCCCTGAACCATCTGCTCAACAACTCCATGAGTGACACTCCACAGACTGCAAGACTTGATGCATCCATACTCCGTTTCATGAGATACTGGGGAATAAAGGGAGGTTCATTCGCCCTTATGAGGAACGACAGTCTCCTTTATGCAAAAGGGTACGGTTATTCCAATATACATGACAGCACCAGATGTGAAGTAAGGAATATCTTCAGAGTTGCCTCCGTTTCCAAACTGATTACCGCTATTGCCATAATGCATCTTCATGAAACAGGAAGACTATCGCCGCAGGATACTGTATTTGGAGAAAGGGGAATTTTATGTGACTCCCTCTTCCTGAACATAAGGGACAAGAAGATAAAGGGCATTACCGTAGAGCATCTGCTCAGACACACATCAGGTTTCTCAAACCCACATGGAGATGCAGCATTCAATATGGATCTGGTTGCCAGATTCCTGGGCAAGCCTCTCCCCCTCACAATGGATGATATGGTTCTGTACGCCACAAGAATCAGGCTTAGAGCAAAGCCTGGCGGCAGGTACAACTATTCAAACCTGGGATATATAATATTGTCAAAAGTTATAGAAAAGGTTTCAGGAATACCTTATGAGACATATATCAAGGACTCAATCCTTGCCCCGATGGGGTGCTATGACATGCACCTTGCAAACAACTATGCAGAGGGGTTCAGAGAAAATGAGGTTGATTATTATGAGGTTAAAGAGGCTGAACCTGTTCCTGCATTTGACGGCTCGGATACACTCGTAATGAAGAGTCATGGAGGAAATGATGTACACGGCCTCTATGGGGCAGGCGGATGGGTTGCCTCCCCTGTGGAACTGTTGAAAATTGTATCTGCAATAAACAAATGCCCTGTAAGGGAGGAGTTCCTCACACCTGAAAGCATAGACTTCATGACCCCATATGAAAAGAATTCCAAGCCTGCAGGCTGGGCCTCATCAAACTCCAGAACCTGGCTCAGAAGCGGCTCTATGGCTGGAACCAGTGCCCTTATCAAAGTACAGAAAAACGGGTTCACATGGGTATTCATCTCAAACAGCTCATCCTGGAACGGTCCGGGTCTTGCACGGCAGATGAACAGGGAAATAACAAGGGCCATCCAGAGAGTGAAGGAATGGCCCAAGGTAGATTATTTTTCTATTTCACCCACACATTAAGGATTTCTCCTATATACATTTTATGCATGGGCTGCATAGCCCTCTTGTTCCTTTCAGTCTCATCTTCTATAGCATCAAGCATAAGAGACTGAGACAAAAGTTTTTTGCACTCAATTATTATACAGGCCTGGGAAAATGCCACGGCCCCTCCTTCAGTATATATTGGAGTGAGGCCGGATCTTTTTATCTTGTCCTCATCCCTGCCTGATTTTGTGCCGCAATACTGAAGAATATCCTTATACTCCCCAGGATAGAAAGTAAGCGTATAGGTATCACTCTTTTCCATTATGCTGTAAGTATATCTTGCAGGATTTATAAAGCATATTGCAACAGGCTTGTTATATAGCACACCAACTCCTCCCCAACTGGCTGTCATCATATTGGCCTTCTCCCTATCCCCTGCAGTAATCAGCATCCAATCCTTGGAAACCATCTTAATGAAATTTCCCTGCAACTCTTCAGGAGAGATTTTCCTGAACCCCTCAAGGCCTGTTGTTCCGGCAGGCCTTTCTGCCTCAACCTGATGCTGCACCTGCGGAGCCTGTACAGTTTGCGGCTGATGAACTGCTGCCTGGGCCGGTTGGGATACCTGTACCTCGTGCACCGGTTGTTGCTCCTTTGTAAACATCACATGCGGTGCCTTGTCTGCTATCTCAGCCAACCCCTCTTTTGAATAATATTTCAAGCTCTCATTGAATGATTCAAAAATCTCATCCACAGCATCAATGGTCTTTCTTCTGAACTTGCCCGTAATTGGGGAGAGTTTTGTCCCTTTCTTGTTCACCGCATTGGCATCTGTAATATAATCCTCAGCCATTATCACCTCCGTAGTGGTACCGTCATTGTAATTGTAGTTTACCCTGCTTATGGTAATAATGCAGTGTTCAGATGTCGAATTGAGCGAAATGACAAAGTTCATAAGTGCCTTGTCGTATGAAAATGAATTATTTGTAAACACTATTTCCCTCTGGGACATGGCATCTATTTTACAATTGGCATCGGTCACCACCCTGTTCCTCGCCGCATCCTTGCCTTTAAAGTATCCGTCAATCCAGGAACGGGCAATACTGTTCACCTGCTGTGCCGTATATCCCTGCACTATTGAAACAGTATCTGAAAATACTACCTTCCCTCCAACTGTAGGCACGGCACCGGCCTTTACATATTTGTCCGCTACTCCGTTTTCCTGCGATATGGCTGCTATCCCTACCATAAGCGCCAACAATAACATCAATGCTCTGCTTTTCATTCTACATTTGTTTAAAATCCGCCCTAAGTTAAAAGTTATTGCAGTATTTTCAAATTTTAAATATTACCTTTACATACATAACAACCAATATTTAAGCGTATGATACTTTCACTCAATTTGGCGGAAGCCTCCAGATTGCAGTTTGCCCTTACAGCCATGTTCCATTGGATTTTTGTTCCACTAACACTTGGCCTTTCCATTCTGATTGGAATTATGGAGACAAAGTATTATTTGTCGGGAAGCCCTGTGTGGAAAAATATTACAAAATTCTGGATGAGGATTTTTGCTGTAAACTTTGCAATAGGTCTGGCAACAGGAATCATTCTGGAGTTTGAATTCGGTACAAACTGGAGCAACTACTCCTGGTTTGTAGGTGACATATTTGGCGCACCTCTGGCAATAGAGGGCATTCTGGCTTTCTTTATGGAGAGCACTTTCTTTGCAGTAATGTATTTCGGATGGGACAAGGTCTCCAAGAAATTCCATCTTGTATCTACATGGCTTACTGCCATAGGTACAAACCTCTCTGCAATGTGGATTCTCACAGCAAATGCATGGATGCAGCACCCTGTAGGGGTTGAGTTCAATGTAGAGACAGCAAGGAATGAGATGGTTGATTTCTGGGCCATCCTCCTTTCCCCTGTTTCAATAAGCAAATTCTTCCACACAACAACAAACGGATTTGTCCTTGCCGCCGTAGTTGTCATTGGAATATGCTGCTGGTACATACTCAAGAACAGGGAGTGGGAGTTTTCAATCAAATCCATCAAGTTGGCAGCTATTTTCGGTCTGGCATCTTCTGCCGTACTCATTTATACAGGTGACACATCGGCTGTGGAAGTTTACAGGCACCAGCCTATGAAGTTTGCCGCAATGGAGGGTTTGTATGACGGAGAAAGGGGCGGTTCCCTTACAGCAATTGGAATCCTGAATCCCAAAAAGGAATACAACAATGATGAGGATCCGTTCCTGTTCAGAATTGGAATTCCACAAGGACTTTCCATACTGGCAGAAAAGAAGCTTGATACATATACTCCAGGTATCTCAGACATAATTAAGGGGGTTACCTATTCAAACACACCGGGAGATACTGTTGTGATGCTCCCATTTGACAAAAAGGTTGAAATGGGGCGTGCAGCCATAGAATCGTTGGCCAATGGAGAGGAAATAGATCCACAGAACTATAAATACTTCGGATATGGATACCTGCAGGAACCACAGGAGAGCATACCTCCTGTAGCTCTGACATTTTATTCATTCAGAATTATGGTAATGCTCGGATGCCTATTTGTCCTCCTCTTCATGGCCATGATATGGGCAACATGGAAGAAGGGGAAGGAGAAACTGGGCTTGCCAAAATTCAAATGGCTGCTGTATGGAGGTATAATATGTGTTCCTCTTGTATATATCTGCTCACAATGCGGATGGATTGTATGTGAGGTGGGACGACAGCCTTGGACCGTACAGGACCTCCTTCCGGTTTCTGCATCCGTTTCAGGGGTGAGCAGTTCAAGTGTCATTGTAACAATAGCCATTTTCTTTATCCTGTTTGCCACACTTCTTGTGGCTGAACTTGGAATCATGTTCTCACAGATAAAAAAAGGTCCTAATAACGAATAGCATGAATATGGATACATTGCATTTTTTACAACATTACTGGTGGGCAATTGTTTCGTTGCTCGGTGCTCTTCTAGTATTTCTCATGTTTGTACAGGGAGGGCAGACTATGCTTTTCAATACGGCATCCAACGAAGATGAAAAGCAGCACCTTATCTCTATTCTAGGGCACAAATGGGAGATAACATATACTACCCTGGTGACTTTTGGAGGGGCAGCCTTTGCATCATTTCCCCTGTTCTACTCAACAAGTTTCGGTGGAGCATACTGGCTGTGGCTCCTTATCCTCTTCCTTTTTGTGGTACAGGCTGTCTCATATGAATTCAGAGACAAGGCAGGAAACCTTCTCGGTAAAAATACATACGACCTCTTCCTGTTCCTCAACGGCACCCTGGGGACACTCCTTATTGGAGTTGCAGTAGGGACACTGTTCACCGGAGGGGCTTATTATATGAACAAGGCCAATATGTCCAACATAATCTCCCCTATGGTTTCATATTGGGCAAACGGATGGAAAGGGATAGAGTGTTTGGCAAATCCCGTAAACCTGCTTTTGGGTGCAGTTGTGCTTTTTGCATCAAGGACATTGGGATTCTATTATGCCATAAGCAACACACCAGTCCAATTTAGCGGTTTTACCACAAAAGCAAAGAAGCATTTCACTGTTTCTTCCCTAATATTTGTAGTCCTATTTGTTGCATTCCTGGCTGTACTTATGCTTATGAAGGGTTATGAAGTTATACCTGCTACCGGAGAAATCATAGAAATTGAATACAAATATTTCAATAACTTTATAACACTCGTGTGGCCCCTATTAATGCTTCTTGCAGGAACATTACTGGTACTCTACGGCATTGTAAAGGGTATATTTCTGGGAAAATTCTCCAATGTGGATTTCTACATTACCGGTGGAGGCGTTGTTTTGGCTGTGTGGTCAATCCTCATATGTGCAGCTTTCAACAATACCGCCTATTTCCATTCAACTGCACAGATACAGGATTCACTTACCCTGTACAACAGTTCATCAAGCCTGTTTACCCTTAAGGCAATGGCTATAGTCTCTCTACTTGTACCATTTGTTGTCGCATACATTGCCTATTGCTGGAGGGCTTTAGGGAATAGCGTAAGGAAGTATTGATTTATACCCCCCTTTTTCAGGGAGTACAGATAAATGTGGCAGCATTTGCAAACTTTGCGGCAAAGAGGTTTGGGATGCTGCCTTTACTTTTGCGCCCCCAATTATCGCAAGGGCTTCACTCACCATAGGATCTGCAGCATCCCCAAGCTGGATTCCCTTGAGCAATCCTGAATCCTCAACAAGGTAATCTGCAGAAATGCCGTCGCGGAACTCTGTATAGCCATTTGCATTCACAAACTTGTATACCACCAGGGAAAGGAGCCAATTCCCTATCTCCTTATCCTTGTTGCCATTCCCGTCCATAGGGTAAAGGAGGGCCGCACCGCAATATTTTCCATATGTAGAGGCTCCAATCTTCACAACATCCATATATGGCATAAGACCAGATATTGTTGCCTCACTGGCAGATGCTGTAGCACCGGTGGCAAGGACAAAGACTCTATTGAGATTGAGGTTAACCGGCACTCCAGGTATAAAATAACTGTTCATATCGCTTCCCTTCTGTTCAAAATAATCCATATATAGGGAACTCCATGTCTGGGTAAGAAACACTTTTCTCCCCTTTACTGCACTCTCAGGGGCAAAAAGACTTGCCAAGTATGGTGGTGTATTGGCATTCCCGCCTGGATTGTATCTGAGATCAAGTATAAGTTCACTTACCCCCTCCTGCTTGAACCTGCTGAACACCTCTACAAGTTTTGAATGTGATTCTTCATAAAAACCAGCATAAAAGAGATAGCCAATCTTCTTTCCTCCCGATTCAATCACCTTAGCCTCCACAACCGGGTCTTCATACATTTTTACGGCTGTCATGGAAATGCTCCTGCCCGCATCCCTTATCCCCTCCTGGGTATACTCCCCAAGTCCTATATTTACAGAAGGGGCGTAGTAAAGTTGCGAGTAATTGTTTGAATTGAGCTTTTCCCCCTCAAGGGTAAGGATTATATCACCTCTTTTGATACCCGCCTTTTGGGCAGGAGAATTGGGATATACAAATGCCACTACGGCAAAATAGGTGTCCGGCATATTGGTAAATCGCCCAAGGGCGAGGAAATATCCGTATGTAGTGGAAACTCCCTGAAAATTTTCCATCTCTGCCTCAGAATTGTCCGAGACATATGACCACTTGTCCAGCTCCTTATATTTCATCTGGTCAAAGAGCTCCACCGGGCCGGCCGCCGTCCTGTAATCCACCGAAGAGCTTATGTGGTCACGCCACAGATACGCCTCATTTGTATAATCATACACAAACTTCTTTGCCTTGAGAGCAAGTTTCTCCTCCTGAGTAATCTGTGGTCCGTCATCTTTTGAACATCCTGATAACAGCAATGATACCAATACAGCAACAAGCGAAATATACTTTACATTTTTCATATTGTTCCATTTTTTACAAAGATAGTGATTTTATATCTGCATGAAGCGTAGGGAAGAAATCTATCCCTGTCACCCTTTCAACCTCACTTACCGATGTACTGTACGATTTAAGAGCCCTTTTTACCGGCGGTTTACCGCTTATCCTTGATTTTCGGGGAGGGGGATTGTCAAAAATGAAAGCTGCACTCCGGTACTCACCAGCTACATGGAGAAGGACAATCTTGTAGAATTTGTCGGGAATAACAATCTCATTATCCCCCAACTTACCATGTCTGTTATCCTGTATTACGGGACCGCACACAATATAGAGTTTCCCATATTTCTTTGCCCATCTTCTGCACTGCTCTTCAAGTTCCCTCCAGTCTCCGGTATTGAGTTGTGTGTTCTGAGGACATATATTTGTAAAGTAATAGGTTTCATCCATTGCATCGGCACTCCACTTGAAATCACCGGCAGGTGCCATGTGACCGCGATCCCAGCCGGAATGCTTGTAATCGGCTTTATCGCCTTGCGGTCCCCTTACCTGAGAATCCTGTCTGAACCTGTCCTTTCTTGGATTCTCCCCATCCGCCTCATCTGCTGTGAGTTCCCACGCCACCCAATCGGGAAGACGTGTCCCGCTGTTGTAGGAAAGGGTAAATCCCATATATCTTATAATTTGGGAATGCCTGTTCCCCTTCATGACCGGAATTTCCAATTGTGATGCATCTCCACCGCTGCCACTGCCTGTCTGTGCATTCAAAAGGTCAAGTTCTTCTGCCATGTAGAAGATGAAAGCAGCTACAGCTGCAACAAACGCAAATATCTTTCTAAGTTTTTTCATCATCATTCTTTTCTGCAAATTTACGAAAAATCCCTCCATCGGGGCAATTGGAGAGAGAATACCTTAAATTAGTGATTACAACCGGTCACCTAATTGGCTATATTTGCGCGTCAATCAGAAATGTTGTACAAGCATGCTGTCCGGTAACATAAGAATATTGTCAGACCTGGCCCCCCAGCAGGAGGGCATAATAACCAAGGTAAAGGGCTACGGAGCATTCCGTAAGCGCATTACAGAGATGGGATTTGTTCCCGGAGTTGCAGTTAAAGTGATTAAGAAGGCTCCATTGGGAGACCCTATGGAGATTGAGATAATGGGATACCGCATTTCGCTGAGAAAGAATGAGGGCAATCTCATTGAGATAGTCTCAAAAGAGGAGTACCACAATTATGAACAACCTTTTGAGGGGGGTACCATTCCAACAGATGAGGCCCTTATGCAGAGGGTACACAAGGAGATAAATACCATAAATGTGGCATTGGTGGGAAACCCCAACTGCGGAAAGACAACACTCTTCAATACCGCCGCCAACCGGAATGAGAAGACCGGTAACTACAGCGGGGTTACCGTAGATCTCAAAACGGCACAATTCTTCCACAACGGCTATACAATAAACATCACAGACCTCCCCGGCACCTATTCCATGAGTGAATATACCCCGGAGGAACTTTATGTAAGGAGGCATCTTCTGGATACTCTTCCCGACGTGGTTGTGAATGTTATTGATGCATCCAACCTGGAGCGCAACCTCTACCTCACCACCCAACTCATTGATATGAACATAAAGGTTGTGGTTGCCCTGAACATGTACGACGAACTGGAACTCAAGGGGGACAAGTTTGACTATGAACTCCTGGGAAAGATGATTGGAATTCCTTTTGTACCTGTTGTAGCCACCAGAGGGGAAGGGTTGCAGGAGTTGCTGGAGAGGATTATTACAATGTACTCCGATTCAGATTCAGATTACAGACATTTCCATCTCAATTATGGTATAACCATAAACAATTCTCTTAGAGAGGTAAAGCAGCTGATAAAGAAGAACGGGGAACTCAAGGATAAGATACACCCCCAATACGCCGCAATAAAATTGTTGGAGGGGGATTCTGTTTTCATAAAGAGGATTGAGGCAATTGAGGGAACACAGGAGATTCTGGAGTGCGCTGCAAAGCAGGTAAAGAAGATTGAAAAGGAGTACAACGACAACTCCGCCTCAATTATTACAGATGCAAAATACGCCTTCATTCACGGTGCCCTGGAGGAGACATACACCCCTGCCGCCAACAATGTGCAGGGACGGAAATACAGGTTGGACAATATCCTTACCCACAAATGGTTCGGGCTGCCGCTGTTCTTCCTGTTCATGTATCTCACCTTCCAACTCACCTTTACCGTTGGACAGGCCCCTACAGACTGGATAGATGCCGGTGTGGCATGGCTTTGTGAAACTGTCGGGAAGATACTCCCCGCAGGAATGGCAAGGGACCTTATTGTAGATGGGGCAATTGCAGGTGTGGGGAGTGTGATTGTATTTTTCCCCCAAATAATGATTCTCTTCCTGTTCCTCTCATTTATGGAGGATACCGGATATATGGCCCGGGTTGCTTTCCTGATGGACAAGATAATGCACAAGATAGGACTTCACGGCAAGTCCGTAATCCCGATAATTATGGGGTTCGGCTGCAACGTGCCGGCAATTATGGCTACCCGTACCCTTGAGAACAGACGCGACAGGCTCATTACCATAATGATGATTCCGTTTATGTCGTGCAGTACCAAATATCCCATATACATGCTGTTTGTAACTGCCCTGTTTACAGAATGGCAGGGGGCAATATTGTTCTCAATATATTTTATTGGGATGTTGATGGCGGTATTCACAGCCTTTGTACTAAGAAAATTTTTCAACAAAAAGGACGACGTCCCATTTGTAATGGAGCTTCCTCCATATAGAATGCCAACCATAAGAAACTCCCTCAACCACATGTGGGGAAGAAGCCAGCAATATCTGCGCAAGATGGGTACAACAATCCTGGCCGGCTCAATATTCATCTGGGCATTGGGGTATTTCCCACACAAGACAGAGTTCTCCAAAGATTATGACACACTTATAACACAGGTGGAACAAAGCGGGGCACCTGCAGGGGAAATTCAGGCACAGGTATTATCATTGCAGGCAGAGCAGAAATACGAGCAGATTGAGCAATCATACATTTCCCAGATAGGTCAGTTTGTTGAACCTGTGTTCAAACCTTTGGACTATGACTGGAAAATTGGAGTGAGCCTCTTTACCGGTATAGCTGCAAAAGAGCTGATCCTAAGTTCAATGGGGGTACTATACCAGTCTCCCGACGATTCTGAAGTAACCCTGCAGAACAAACTGGTGGAGCAGAAGTATGAAAACGGGCCAAAAGCAGGGCAGAGTATATTTACTCCCGCTGTAGGCTACTCCATGATGCTCTTCATACTGATATACATACCTTGCATTGCCGCAATTGCTGCCCTAAAAAAGGAGGCAGGCGGCAGATGGGCCCTCTTTATGACTCTGTACAGTTGCGCTATGGCATGGCTGGCGGCATTCATAGTGAAAATCATGGGAAGTTTTCTCTGATAATTGTAGGGATAGAATAAATATACCAGTTGAGTATAAATGGGTATAAATAAGCAAAGTAGCATATTTTTAGAATATTATTGTATCTTTGCGGACTACTAAACCTACTTATATGAAAGAACAATTGGAAGGTCTCAATGCCCTGAGCATAAATTTTGGAGAAGGGGGCATGACCATTGTAAACATTATTCTTGCCTTTGTCATGTTTGGCGTAGCCCTTGGTATAAAACTCCAGACATTCAAGGATGTATTCAAAAACCCAAGATCTGTAATTGTCGGGATACTGCTGCAATGGGTTGGACTTCCTGCAGTAACATTTGCAGCCGCACTTATCCTCTCTCCTGTAATAACCCCTATGGTGGCTTTGGGTATGATTCTGGTGGCATCCTGCCCTGGAGGAAATATCTCAAACTTCATATCATCACTATCCAAGGGAAATATTGAACTCTCTGTTTCACTTACTGCAATAACCACTGCATTTGCCCCTCTGGTAACCCCATTCAACTTCTTCCTATGGGGCTCGCTGTACAGTCAGATAATTGCCCTAAGGAGCAATATCCCTACATTGGTGATACCTTTCTTTCCCATGCTTGAACAGATTCTGCTGTTGCTGGGAGTTCCGATTTTTTTGGGTATCCTGTGTGCAAAATATTATCCGGGGCTCACAAAAAAGATTACCAGGCCTACACAATATATCTCAATACTGCTCTTCATTGGAATGGTGATTGTATCATTTTCACAAAACTTCCAGCTGTTCATTGAGAATTTGCACTATATCTGCATTATAGTGCTTGTGCATAACGGTCTTGCTTTGGCTACAGGATATTTTGGAGGCAAACTGGCAAAACTTCCTGCAAAGGATTACAGAACTTTAACCATTGAAGTTGGAATCCAGAACTCAGGGCTGGGACTCATCCTGCTGTTCAATCCGGCAATTTTTCCCCCTGCAATCTGGCACGGCCACTATGGTGGAATGCTCATCATTACTGCATGGTGGGGAATATGGCATATAATATCGGGACTAACGGTTTCTTACCTGTTCCGCAGAAAACCCATTGAAGGATAATCATGAAAAAAAGAAAAATACAGGACCGTGACAGGCTCTACAGTTTCCTGCGCCATTATGTGGATTTTCTCCTCAAACTCTCATACAGGAAAATAAAATACAACGGTCTTGAAAATGTTCCCGCAGACGGTGCGGTAATTTATGCTCCAAACCACACCAATGCCCTCATGGATGCCCTTGTCATTCTTGCAATGGACAAGAAGCCCAAGGTTTTTGTTGCCCGGGCAGATATATTCAGGCAACCAACTCTGGCAAAAATCTTCACATTCCTTAAAATTATGCCCATAATGCGCATGCGTGACGGTATAAACGAGGTTAAAAAGAACAACGAGACCATAGAGAAGGCAGTGGATGTACTCAAGGACAAAGTACCTTTCTGTATCTTCCCCGAAGGGCAGCACCAGGCAAAACACTCTGCCCAGCCACTTTCAAAGGGTATTTTCCGCATAGCATTCCAGGCTCAGGAACTTATGCCGGATACCCCTTTATACATTGTACCGGTAGGAATGCAGTACGGAAACTTTTTCCGATTCCGCTCCACTGTAAATGTAAAGGTTGGAGAGCCCATAAATGTAGGGAAGTTCATTGCGGAGAATTGTGGACTTACCCCACAGGAGCAGATGAACAGGATGAAGGACCTTCTTGCAGAGAGGATGAAATCTCTTATCATGTACATTCCCAATGATGAGGATTACGAGGCCACCTACGAGATTTGTGCAGCAGCAATGAGGCCACAAAGGAGGAGGCTGCTGCAAAACGCACCTGCAGGCTCCATTCCACGCCGTCTTGCCCACTTTGAGGCAAATGCCATTACTACTGCAGCAATAGCAAGATTCAAGGAGGAGAAACCCCAGGAGGCCGCAGAACTCATGAAACTTGGCAGGCAGGCATACAGGATGCGTACATCGCAGAAGATAAGCCTCTCTTCCCTAACCAGCAGGTTCCCGTACTTTGTAAGGGTACTAAGATTTATCCTATTCTGGATACTGCTCCCTTACTGTATTCCTGCGGCAATACTTACACTCCCCATATTCCTTCTCAGCAGTGTGGGGTTCAAATTGCTCAAGGACCACGCATTCCGCAACTCTGTCCGCTACCTTATCAACCTGCTCATATGGCCCTTACTGGTAATAATTTACTCAACAGTTGCTTTTGTTCTGCTCCCCTGGGAGTGGGCACTGGCATTTACAGCCATTGTACTCCCGGCCCCTATTGCGGCACAGGAGATGTGGAGACTTTTCAGGCTTGAAATTTCAGACATAAGACTGCTCCTCAACGGCAAATTGAGGAAAACATACACCAAAATACAGGAAATAGTACTAAATCTAAAATAGCCCTATAATGAAACTTAAAATTTTCATTACACTGCTTATTGCAGCCATCATGGTTCCAACTGCGAACTTTGCACAGGATGATACACAAGACAAGAAGGAGATTGTAAAGAAAGGTTACAATTTTGGTCCTCTTCCTGCAGTTGCATTTGATGCAGACAAGGGATTCCAGTTGGGAGCCCTTCTGAACATATATGATTTTGGAGACGGAACCGTTTACCCCAACACCCGCCAGCAATGGTATTTTGAGGCATCTTTCTTTACAAAAGGATCCCAGTTGTTTGTAGTTTCATACGACAGCAAATTCCTTATCCCCGGAATCCGTTTTTCAACAGCACTTGCCGTAACCAATGACAACGCAATGGATTTCTACGGATTCAACGGATACCAGTCATTTTATGACCATGAGAAGGTTAAGGCCGGTAAAGATGGAGATTCCTTCATCTACACCCCAAAATACCGTACAAAACGCCTTGCAGCCCTCTTTAAGGCAGACTTTATAGGCAACTTGTGGAACAACAAGCTCTTCTGGGAGGCCGGATACCATCTGAGCCACTTCAAGCAGGATGCAATAAACCGCAACAAGATAAACAAGAACAAAGATGAAGATGAGGTTTTTCCCGATAATGAACCTACCATCTTTGAACTTTACCGCCAATGGGGCATTATTCCCGACGATGTTGCAGACGGAGGCACCAACAGCACACTGCGCCTTGGAGTGCTGTATGACACCCGCGACAAGGAGGCGGCCCCATCAAGAGGAGTTTGGGCTGAGGCTCACATAACCCTTGCCCCAAAATGGTTGGGTACCACAAATCCATATTACAAATACTCGGCAACACTGCGCCACTATGTACCTGTGATTGAGAATGACAAACTCACATTTGCATACAGGCTCAACTATCAGGGTACATTTGGTGACGATGCACCATACTATGTGCTTCCATACATAACTACAATGGGTCAGTCATATGACCGCGACGGCATGGGCGGCTTCCGTACAATCCGCGGAATAATGCGCAACCGCGTACAGGGGCTTGATATGGCATCATATAATGCAGAATTGAGATGGAGGTTTGCAACCTTCACCATGGGGAACCAGAACATTGCCCTTGGCCTCAACTGCTTCAGCGACGGAACAATGGTAACCAAAGAGTACGACATGTCGTTCGGCCGCACAGCCAACGAGTTCCCTACTGTAGAGGAGTTCAACAAGGCCATGAGCAGTTACAACTCATACAGGGCAATGGGTCTTAAAGAGGATAAGCCACACATTACTTTGGGTGCAGGATTCAGGTTCATAATGAACCAGAACTTCATTGTATGCCTTGAGTACGGCAAACCTGTAGGCAAATACAGCAAACAGGACGGAAACGGAGCATTCTACATCAACACAGGATATCTGTTCTAAGAGATGGGAAAGGGTGCAGATATAGAATTGAAGAAAGAGAAATTGTGGAACAGCAACTACCTTAAAGTGTGGTGTGCCAATTTCATGATTTTCTTCTCTTTCATGCTCCTCACACCCCTTTTTCCACTCTATTTGAGCGAAACCTTCGGTGCAGACAAGCAGATGATAGGGATAGTGCTGTCGGGATACACCCTAACTGCCCTTATCATAAGACCATTCAGCGGCTATCTGGTTGACAGTTTCCCCCGAAGGGTGGTCCTTCTTGTAAGCTATGCCCTTTTCTGTGCTCTTTTTCTGGGATATATTGCTGCAGGGTCACTGGTATTGTTTGCAATAGTGAGGACACTCCACGGAGCACCGTTCGGAGCATCAACGGTTTCAAACAGCACGGTAGCCATAGATGTACTCCACCCTACCCGCAGGGCTGAAGGGATTGGATATTACGGTTTGAGCAACAACATTGCCACTGCCATAGGGCCCACAGTAGCCCTTATGATATACGGGGCCTGCCAGAGTTATGACATCCTTTTCTGGATGGCATTCATTGTATCTGCAATAGGACTGGGGATAAACTGGACACTGGACCTCAAGAAAAGGGAGACAGTTAAAGTTTCACAGAAAATATCACTTGACAGGTTCATACTGCTCAAAGCATGGAGCCAGGGAATCTGCATGATCTGCTACGCATTCTCATACGGAGTATTGGCAACCTATATTGCCATATACGGCAAAAACGAACTGGGAATCACAGGGGGAACCGGCATGTTCTTCATGCTCCTCTCCATAGGGCTCATCCTCTCCCGTCTGGTTGGGAACCGCACCCTCAGGGAGGGAAAGATTGTAGAAAACGCCTCCATAGGAGTATCCATAGCAGTTATAGGATACCTTGTATTTGCCGCCCTCCACAACCATTGGGGCTACTACGGCGCAGCACTCATAATTGGTCTGGGCAACGGCCACATGTTCCCTGCCTTCCAGACAATGTTCCTGAACCTGGCCTCCAACGAGCAGAGGGGAACGGCCAACTCAACCCTGCTGGTAAGTTGGGACATTGGAGTGGGGCTCGGCATCCTTGCCGGCGGCTCCGTTGCAGAGCACCTGGGCTACTATGCCGCATTCTGGACAGCCTTTGCAGTAAACCTCGTTGGCGTAATCCTCTTCCTCTCCTACTCCCGACAGCATTTTATCAGGAATAGGGTGAGATAAACCTATAGGATATAAATAATAAAGAATCTCCGTTAGAATTTGATGTGACCCCCAAAAGTTGGACGGTTTAACATTATTAAGAGGCAGACTTAGATTGGAATAGAGCTCGGTATTGTACCGGGCTCATTCCTTTTAGCCTCAGTTTGATTCTATCATTATTGTAGTAG
>SUYX01000006.1:0-44183 GCA_015060225.1 Bacteroidales bacterium
TTACCGTCATTGACTGATGCGTATATACAGCCTCAGGAATCAAGCCGTAGTACCTCAACGCTGTAGACATGGAGATATAAGAAGGAGCATAAAGATGATTTGCAATCAGTTCACTTGAAAGCATTTTCCCAGAATATTCGGGATTCACAACATAGAGCCCTCTCTTCAACCTTATAATATATCCATTCTTCTCAAGCCAGACAACCTTCTTATCCGCTGACTTGAGTTCTGGATATAACGATTCAATAATTGAAGTTGTAATTGGTATAATTCCTATTTCCTGTAATTGCTTATTCATGGTATAAAGGTAGTGATATTTTGAATAATAAAAGAAATAATTATTCCTTTTCTGTTCAATTATTGTCTGTTTTTGCATTTTTATGGACGCAGCAGAAAAATGCAACCGTCTGTCCACGCAGAGGGTGCCTGGTGTGGACGAAAGGTGCCGGAAGGTGACTTTTGTCCACAGAATGGGTATCTTTTGTGGACGCAGAAGAAAAATGCAGCCGCCTGTCCACAAAATAGCCCTCCAGTGTGGACGCAAGGTGCCTCCGCAAGCCGCCGCGGTGCCCGGTGGCTATTCCCTCTCTATTCGCAGCTGCTGTATCTGGTTCCCTTTTTCCTGTGTCATGACAAAGAGGGTGATTCTGAATTTTTCACCGCCTGCACTCAGGCTGCCAATAGCGTAGGTTAAAGGAGCTTTGCCGCTTTTGTGTACTATGGTAAAGGTCTTTGGTGTGTGGTTTACAAAGAAATCTTTCATTATTTGTGTTGCCTGTACTTTGCTGCATGCACTTACTGAACCAAGGATGTCAAGTTCAAGGTTTCCGGCAAACCATGCGGAAAGCTTTTCTGCATCCCCAAGCTGTATATATTTCCCAATTGGTACAAATACATCAGCTTGTTTCTGCGCTAATGCACAAGTTGCAGATAATAATATAGTTGTGAGCAACAGTATAAATCTTTTCATATCTTTGTTCAAGGTGTTTTAGGGTACAAATAACGGCATTAAACTTGCAAAAAACAAGCCATATTTATATTTTTGTTTCTATGAAGATTACATTACTGCTTGTCGGGAAGACAGCATTCCCTTATATAAGTGAAGGAATTGCGCTTTATGAGAAGCGTCTGGTGCATTATGTCAATTATTCAAGAGTGGAAATTCCTGAGTTGAAGAATGCCCAGGCTCTGAGCCGGGAGCAGATTAAGGAGAAGGAGGGCGAACTGATCTTAAAGAGTATAAAGAATACAGATGATGTAATCCTGCTGGATGAAAGGGGTAGTACATATACATCTTTGGAGTGGGCGGCACATTTGCAGAAGAAGATTAATTATGAGGGGAAGGATATTGTGTTTGTAATAGGCGGTTCATATGGATTTTCGCAGAAGGTATATCAGAGGGCAAATGGTAAAATATCACTTTCAAAGATGACCTTTTCGCATCAGATTGTAAGAGTGATATTTTTGGAGCAGCTATATAGGGCATTTACAATAATAAAGGGGGAACCATATCATCATGAATAGGCAGCCGGGTTCAACAGATATATTCAGGTTTATTCTCAGGCACAGGAGTGCCCTGTTGTTGTCATTGGCAATTATTCTTACGTTGATGTCTTATGTGGTGGTGCCTCACGGAGAGGGGTTGCGGGGTGATGTGGAGAGGCTGGAGGAAAGGATACACCAGAGACAGAGCATTTTGCACGATTATGTTATGGAGGCCTTCCGTGTGCCGGTGCAGGAGTGGCTGCAGCTTGACGGATTTCCTGAGGATATGGTCATTTACCGCTATAATGCGGATACTCTCCAGTCGTGGGTCAACCAGTTCCCTGTGGCAAATGATGAGGTGGATGTGCTTACATTGTGGCACAGAATAAATCATCTTAACAGCCGCAGCCTGTTCAATGCCCCTCTCGCATATCTTACAGAGCAGGAACAGTATGTGAATCTGGGTTCTGCATGGTATGTGGTAAAGGTTTACAGAAGGGGTGAGATAAAGATAATTTCCGGATTGCTAATCAAGACGCAGTATCTTTCCAATAATACGGTACTGGCCAGCAAGATAAATCCTGAACTGGGTGTAAAGAGAAAAATGGATGTCTCTCCGGTTACATTTGATGAGGGATTTGTTGTGAAGGGATTGGATGGTGGTGTGCTGTTCTCCGTAAACAACGGATTTGCCATAAATGAGGGTGGTGTGTCAATCCCATTGAGGTGGATGGCAATGCTTTTTTTCTGTGCCGCGTTATATTCGTTTTATTATAACAGAAGGACATTCAAGGCTTTTCTCCTTTATGCTGCAGGGCTTACGGTAATAAGGATAATGTGTGTAGGTATGGCTGTCCTGTTGAGATTCAGTTCAGAACTGTTCTCTCCCAACCTTTATGCAGATGTGGGATTATTCTCATCATTCGGCAACTTCCTGCTCAACAACCTCTATGTCTCCCTTTTGGTGCTGGGACTTTATCAGCTCAGAAAGAATATTATTCTAAAGCATAAGCAATGGGGAAAATGGCGTAAAAGGGTTGTGGAAACCATCCTTTGCATTATTCCCCTGCTATTGGTGCTGTATATAGATTATGTCTTCAGGTCTTTGATCAACAATTCAAATATTGTTCTGGAGCTCTACAGAATCCAGCAGCTAAATCTGTATTCAGTCCTGGCATATGCGTCTTATGCACTGCTTTTTATTGCGTTGCTGTTCTCATTGCAGTTGGCAATACCTTTATTGCCGTTTATAAAAGGGGGTTCAATGCTCCGTACGCGGCCGTTGCTGGCTTATATTTCATTGATATCACTATATACAATACTAACAGTAAGTGATCTTGGTTTCAGGAAGGAGATTGATGGCAGCAAGGTTTGGGCAAATAAGCTGGCGGTAGAGAGGGATATAAGTCTGGAGCTTCAGCTTCGCTCAATTGAAGCAAAACTTTCGAGGGATCCCATTATAGGTGCGATGTTGGGTTTGCCGCAAGAGAGGTACGGACTTATCCAGAACAGGATGGAGGAACTGTATCTGAAGGGGGTTAGCCAGAAGTACGAGATAAACATAACCATTTGTCGCCCCAACGATATGCTTCTTGACAACAAATGGCAACAGATGGTAGATTGCTCTGCCTATTATAATGAACTGCTGTCATTTGGAGTGCCGTTGACTGACGGGTCAAATTTCTTTTTCCTCAACAATTATAACGGAAGGGTGAGCTATCTGGGTGTGATGAGGTATGCAAACAGGGTGCAGGGGCCCATAACAATGTATATAGAGTTTGAATCGCGCTATACCAGGGATGTTATGGGACATACGGCTGTATTATTTGATTACAAACCTTCCGATAATGTAAATATGCCTCAGGAGTATTCCTATGCCAAGTACATGGATGGTCGTCTGGTAATTTACAAGGGGGCATATGTTTACCCTATGGTATGTGATCCTGCGGATTATACCTCAGGTTTTTCAGTTATGAAGGAGGAGGAGCATATCCATTTTGTAAGCAGGGCTGATAATGACAATATAATTATCATCACAAGGGCGAGGAGGAACATTTATCATTATCTGGTATCATTCTCATATCTGATGCTTTTTTATAGCGGCTTTTCATTCTTATTCCTTAGAGGAAGACGCCTTGGCAGGAGGAGGAATATACGGATAAGGCTCCCTAAGAATTCATTCAGAAGGAAGATTACTTATCTTATTACAGTCTCATTGGTGGTGTCGCTCATATCAATGGGATTTGGAAGCGTATGGTTCTGTCTCAATTATTACCGGAACTCAAATCATGCCATGATGGAGGAGATGCTACAGACAGTGCAGGTCACACTTACCGACTTATGCAAGTATGCAGAGGGATACCAGCAGATAAATACATCCAGTGTGTACCAGTCTCTTGAGATGATGGCCAAGAATACTCAGACAACAATCAATCTGTATGATCCTCATGGACGTATGATAAGGTCTACCCAACCGGAGCTCTTTGACCGTTATCTTTTGGCGTCAAGAATAAATCCGCAGGCATATTACCAGCTGGTATATGAGAACAGGATGCAGGTGATTATTGAAGAGAGACTGGGTGAATTGGAGTATTCATCGCTTTATGCACCTATATATAATGCGCAAGGAAATCTTGTGGCTATTGCGAACATCCCATATTTTGCTAAAGGATCATATGCTGTCAGTGATGTTCCTTCCATACTTGCTGCCATTATCAATATATACATATTGCTGTTGTTGGCAGCCATTTTTGTAGGAACTGCACTTGCAAACCAGCTGTCGGAACCTTTGGCTGAAATCGGGCGCAAGATGAAACTTATAGATGTTTCCAAAGAGACGGAACATATCAATTACAGGAATAAGGATGAATTGGGAGAACTCGTAGGTGCATACAATAAAATGGTTGATGCTCTTGAGGAGAGTACCCGGCGTCTGGCGCAGTCTGAGAGGGAGCAGGCTTGGAGTGAGATGGCGCGTCAAATTGCACATGAGATTAAGAATCCCCTTACCCCTATGCGGTTGAGCATACAGCATCTTATAAGAATGAAGCAGCGTGGAGTGGAAGGATGGGAGGAGAAGTTTGAGGAGGTGGCAAGTTCCTTGCTTGAGCAGATTGATATCCTTTCAAATACGGCTTCCGAGTTTTCAAGTTTTGCAAAGTTCTATTATGAAGAGAGTACAGTATTGGATCTTGCGGAGCTGATAAATGATCAGAAACTTTTCTTTGATACCAGGGAAAATATCAGGATAGCATATAGTTATTGTCATAAGGAGTGTATGGTACAGGTGCGCAAAGGGCAAATAATCCGTGTGCTTGTAAATCTTGTTTCCAATGCCATACAGGCTCTTGAAGAAAAGGGGGGCTATATCCGTATAACCTTAAATGAAGATGCCGGATTCTATGTGGTTGCGATTGAAGATAACGGACCTGGTGTAAAGGATGAAGATGTGAACAAACTGTTCAAACCCAACTTTACCACCAAGAGCAGTGGAACAGGTCTCGGACTTGCAATATGCCGCAACATTATAGAACAAAGCGGCGGCAAGATCTCTTACCACCGCTCGGAACTTGGAGGAGCATGCTTCTCGTTTACATTGCCGGAATTTAAGTTTTAAGCGTTCTTAATTTTTCTCTTTTTAAAATCAGATAAATTTTTGAATTATTTTCTAATTCAGGTATTGCCCTTTGAAAACATGGACTATGTTTGCTAAAAAAAACTATGGTAGAAAAGAACGCAATCCCTCAGCGGGAAATAATTAGGGAAGAAGTATTAGAGGCAATTATTGTTTCAGGAATAGAGAATTTGGAATTGTGGGAGATTGATGATTGTGTTAGAGATATATGGCATTTGAGCAGTAGTGGAAATAATGTAAAATAGTATTCGAATGTTGGTTTATTATCTGGATTTTAGTAATATTGTAGCAATATAATTTGATGGATATTATGTCGTATATATCAACTGCAACTAGAAGGAATTGGAATAAATTGGGGTATGATGAGAATAAAAGACTCAGATCGAGAGCCAATAAAACTTGTTCTGTAAAGAAAGTGATTCCTGAAAACTATTTGAATAGTATAGGGGAATTGGATTCCCTGGTTGAAGAATTGTCAACTTCGGGGTACAGAGTAGAGGATATAGTATATTCATTGTGTTGTATGAAGTTGGAAAAGCTTAGAAAAAAGACTTCTTGTAATGTTGCTAAGTTTTATGAAGAGTATGGAGGGGCAGGTTATGTTAGAATTCAAATCGGGGTATCTGATCTCATTTTAGTTGAATGTAAAGGTGATTGGATAGGTTATATATATCAGTCTTTGTTGCCTGAAGGTTACAGGAATCTCAATGGGGTATACTATACAGGTAAAGATATTGTGCATAAGATGATGGATGGATTGGTGTTGGATGAATCAAAAACTATTTTCGACCCTTGTTGCGGTAGCGGAGCATTCTTGATGGCTTGTGATGTTGCATCTTTAAGCCAGATTTATGGTGTGGATATAGATCCTGTTGCCGTTATGATAGCGAAAACAAATCTTATATCAAAATTTAGTAGTGATAAGGAATATCCAAATATCGTATGCTGTGATTATTTGTTGTCTGATGCCGAATTCAGGCAAGTGAAATTTGATTATATTTATACTAATCCTCCTTGGGGAACAAGTAAAGTATCAGAATACTATTCTGATACGATATATTCCAAAGAGAGGGCATCATTGTTTTTTGTTAAGGCATTTTCACAACTATCAGATGATGGTTATATGTGCTTCTTATTGCCAACGTCATTGCTTAAAATAAAAATACATAGTGATATACGGTTTTTTATTTTGTCTGAAACAAAAATCAGAGATATGCATATATATAAAGAGAAGTTCAATGGTGTATATACAGATTTTTTCAGTATATCTGTAGGTAAATCACAAATTGGATGTCCGCAATCATATAGCGTGTATCAGGGAGACGATATAATACATGCAATAACAGCAAATATTGATGATTTTTGCTCAATAAACATGAATACGGAGTATGATGATCAAATTATGAATATATTGGAAAACCGTAGATATGATAATCTCTCTCATAGTAAGTGGGCATTGGGAATAGTTACTGGAGATAATAAGGGTAAACTAAAAAAAGAACAAGAGATAGGCACGGAACCTGTTTTTACAGGAAGGGATATAAGTAAGTATAAATTGAGTCAGCCTTCAAACTTTGTGCATTATGACCGAAGTGTCTTCCAGCAGTGTGCTAAAGATGAAATGTACAGATGTGGAGAAAAGTTGGTGTATAAATTCATATCAAGACAACTTTGTTTTGCTTATGACAATACAGGTAGCCTTTTTTTAAATAGTGCCAATATCCTGATTCCCGATATTGAGGGGATGTCTGTGAAAACTGTGATGGCATTTTTGAACTCGGAGTTATTTTCTTTTTATTATAAGAAGAAATTTATGGATATAAAGATATTAAGAGGTAATTTGGAAACCTTGCCATTTCCTAAGATTGCTTTGGAACAGGATAATGAGATATCTATAATGGTGGATGAAGTTATAGAAAATGTTAAGGATCGGAATAGTGATATAAATGATTATATTTATAATCTGTACGGGATCTCTAATGAAATGGTAAAGTATATTAAGATATTTTTGTATGGAGCATTTGCTGAATGAGTTATATGAGCAGATACAGAAACTGCCAAAAGGCGTAGAATCTGCTTTGTCTGAAGAGATCTTGGATAAGTTGTATTCAGTGTATCCTTTCAATAAATTTGAGTATATTATTTCACATCTCATAGCAGAAAGGATTATTACTTTACGAGACTATTTGGATATCAGAAATAGATATTTGGATAGAAATAAGTATTTGTATATTTTTGAAATAACGGCACCTAGAACTTTTGGAGAAACATGGGCCCAACGACATTTGAATGAATTGGTTCCTGAATTGGAGAGGCCCTCTTCACAAAAAGATTTTGAATATTCCGGGCAATATGATTTTTGGTATAAGGGGGTGCGTATTGAAGTGAAAGCATCCAGGGCTGTTGAAAGAAGTAGTGGTGAGACATTGATAATAAAAGCTTTATCAAGTGAGAGTAAGAAAGGGTTTGATATGAACTTTCAACAAATAAAGCCGGCGTGTTGTGATGTGTTTGTTTGGATAGCAGTGTGGCGCGATGTAATTAGATATTGGGTATTGTCCAGTGATGAAGTGAAAGGTAGTAAGTATTTTTCAATAGGTCAGCATAGAGGTAACGTAGGAGAGGGGCAATTATGGATTAAGGAGAGTAATATAAGAGACTTTGAACAATATGAGGTAAGAGGTGTAGAGGTGTTGGATAAAATAAAGGAGAAATTTTTTCTTCAAACAGGGAAAAGAGTTTAGAAGTAGATTGGGAATGATGGGATAAACCTAAGAGTTTTGGACAAAACAAGATCTGAAGTAGAAAACGATTCTGCGCGAAGCCGCGTTAGGTCAGTTAAAGTACGACAATAACTTCAAGAGGTTCCGGTATAGAGGCAAAAGGCCTGTAAGTGCAGAGTTTGCAACTATAGCTGTTGCGCATAACATCAAAAAGGTGATCTCATACCAATAAGTATATACGAAAAGAGGACGACTAACACTTATTAGTCATCCTCTTTTCTATTTCTGCCTCAAGAACACTTGAATAGGAACTCCGTTGAAGTTGAAATGCTCGCGGAGCCTGTTCTCCAGAAAGCGTTTGTATGGATCCCTGATATACTGGGGAAGGTTACAGAAGAACGCAAATGAAGGGCTTGGACTAGGCAGCTGTGTAATATACTTGATCTTGATGTATTTTCCTTTCCATGCTGGTGGAGGGTAGTTCTCAATCTCAGGCAGCATAGCCTCATTGAGTTGTGAGGTAGGAATCTTGCGTGAGTAGTTCTCATAAACATCTGTTGCAGCCTTGAGCACATCAAAGATTCTCTGTTTGTTTATTACAGAGGTGAATATGATTGGAACATCTGTAAACGGTGCAATGCGGTTGAGGATATCCTCCTTGAACTTCTTCATGGTGTTGTTGTCCTTCTCAATGGTATCCCATTTGTTTACAACTATTACAACACCTTTCTTGTTTTTCTGGATGAGATTGTAGATTGCCATGTCCTGTGCCTCAACTCCTGCTTGGGCATCTATCATTAGGATACATACATCCGAGTTCTCAATAGAACGTATGGCACGCATCACTGAATAGAACTCAAGATCTTCCTTAACTTTGGTCTTTTTCCTGAGTCCTGCAGTGTCAACCAGCATGAAATCATATCCGAACTTGTTGTATCTGGTTGCAATTGAATCCCTTGTAGTTCCGGCAATGTTGGTTACAATGTTCCTTTCTTCGCCAAGGAGGGCATTTGTCATTGAAGATTTGCCCACATTCGGCTTCCCGACAATTGTAATCCTTGGGATGCTCTCATCCTCGTGGTCAATGACAACATCGTTGTCATCTGGAAGAAGTTCGCAAATCTTGTCAAGAAGGTCACCTGTTCCACCGCCACTGGCAGAGGCAATGCAGAATGGTTCACCAAGGCCAAGGGCATTGAACTCGTATGCACCGTACATCTTGTCTCCTGTGTCAACTTTGTTTACTGCAAGGATTACAGGCTTCTTGCAGCGGCGCAGGATTGAAGCAATTTCAGAATCGTAATCGGTAATGCCTGTTGCAACCTCGCACATGAAGAGTATGACATCAGCTTCCTCTATTGCAAGAGATACCTGTTTGCGGATTTCCCCCTCAAATATATCATCTGAGTTGCTGGTATATCCACCTGTATCCACAACAGAGAACTCCTTGCCGCACCACTCGCTTTTCCCGTAATGGCGGTCTCTGGTTACACCTGCAGTTTCATCAACAATGGCCTGTCTCATGCCTACAAGCCTGTTGAAAAGGGTTGATTTGCCTACATTAGGCCTTCCTACAATTGCTACAATTCCCATATAATTCTCCAATTTTAGCAGCCCAGTCCACAACTTCCGCAGTCTGAACTGCACTCTCCGCTATTTTTTTTGTTTTTCTTTCCCCAAAGTTTCTTCTCTTCCATTTTTGCACATTGGATGCCCCGTTTGCGCATCTCCCTGTTGTTCTCTATCTCAGTCTCGGGGAATTTTCCATCTTTCCTGAAAATGATGTTGAAGCAGAGCCCTATAACGCAGAGCCCCACAATAAAAATTGTAAATAAAAGCAGTTTCATTATAATAACCATTTCTCCTTAAGGCCAAGAGGCTTCTCACTTATATTGAATATAGGAGGTATCTGTGCGGCCTTGAAGGATGCACCTCTTTTAAGTTTTACAATTTTCTCAACAATTTGTTTGTCTGCACCCTGTGCAACAAGTTCCTCCGGAGTCTTTCCTCCCTCCTGCATATCAAACAGTATTGAATCCAGGATAGAGTAGTCCGGTAGAGAGTCTGTATCTTTTTGGCCCTCTCTCAGCTCAGCTGAAGGTGCCTTTGTAATGGTTGAAACCGGAATTACAATTCTGTTGCGGTTAATGTAATTTGCCAGTTCGTATACTTCACATTTGTAAAGGTCTGCAATGACCATTGCGGCCCCTGCAAGATCTCCGTACAATGTGCCGTATCCGGTACTCAGCTCACTCTTGTTTGAAGTGTTGAGGAGCAGCGCCCCGAATTTGTTTGAGTAGGCCATCAGGAGGGTTCCCCTTATTCTGGCCTGGAGGTTCTCTTCGGCAACATTCCATTTGTTGTCGGGACCAAAAACAGGAGAGAGTTCTTTCATGAACTTGTCCCATATCTTCCCGATAGGGACAATGTTGTAGCTCATCCCGAGATTCTCCGCAAGATCTACTGCATCCTGCACCGAATGCACTGTGGAGAACTCACTTGGCATAAGCAGTCCATGGACATTTTCCTTGCCCAGAGCCTCTACTGCCAATGCTGCAACAACGGCAGAATCTATTCCTCCCGACAGCCCGAGACATACTTTGGTTGCACCACAGGAGTGGATGAACTTTCGCAATCCTTCAACGAGAGTGTTGTGGACATCTTCTATATGTAATTTTGATGACAACATGATGCAATGTTTTAAAGAGTGTTACAATAAATGCCGCACCTGGCACAAGACATAAGTTCCCTGATGTCTGAGCCAGGCCGGACAGTTTATTTTAGAATACGAATGATCCGCTGATGGATGTATCGGTGTAAACTTTGTTGATGATTTCTGCAAACAGTTCAGCAACAGAGATAACCTTGATTTTTGAAACATCCTGTCCCTCTTTTGCTCTCAAAGGGATGGTATCTGTAACTACAAGCTCGCAAAGTTCTGATTTGGAGATGTTCTCGTATGCAGCACCGCTTAGAACAGGATGGGTTGCAACGGCCCTTACGCTAAGGGCACCTTTCTCTTTAAGCATATTTGCAGCCTTGCAAAGGGTACCTGCTGTATCAACCATATCATCAACGATTACAACATTTCTTCCCTCTACATCGCCGATTGCAGTCATTGAACCAACTACATTTGCCCTCTCCCTTGATTTGTGGCATACGATAAGCGGACAACCAAGACTTCTTGCATATGCATTTGCCCTTTTTGCACCACCCATATCAGGGGCTGCAATAGAAAGGTTCTCAATGTTTAGGCTTCTCAAATAGTTGAGGAACAAGCCGCTTGCATAAACATGGTCGAACGGTACATCAAAGAAACCCTGTATCTGGTCTGCGTGGATATCGGCGGTCATTACACGGTCGCAGCCGGCAGCAGTAAGCATGTTTGCAACAAGTTTTGCGCCGATTGATACTCTTGGGCGGTCTTTCCTGTCCTGTCTTGCCCAACCGAAATAAGGCATAACAGCTACAACCTTGTATGCAGAGGCCCTTTTTGCAGCGTCAATCATAAGAAGAAGCTCAAACAGGTTCTCAACAGGAGGGAATGTAGACTGTACGATAAATACTGTAGCACCCCTTACGCTTTCGTCAAAAGCAGGCTGGAACTCACCGTCACTGAATACATTGACGATAGATTTTCCCAAATCAAGTTTCAGATACTTGGCAATTTTCTCGGCAAGATACTGTGATCCTCTACAAGAGAAAATTTTAATCACGTGATTATGATCCATAACGTTATAGTGTATTTAAGATAGTTTGTATATACTCAAGGACTTCTTCCCTCCCCGTATGCTTCTCAGATGAAGTGATAAATATTGGAGGAAGTTCTTCCCAATATTTGAGCAGTTCCTTTTTGTTGGCCTCAATCTGTTTTGCAAGGGCTTCTTTTCCGAGTTTGTCAGCTTTGGTAAAGATTATTGAGAATGGAATGCCTGCCGCCCCAAGGCTTGTAAGGAATTCAAGGTCAATCTTCTGTATGTCATGCCTGCTGTCAAGCAATACGAACAGCAGCACCATCTCTTCCGATTCATTTATGAATTCATTTATCATCTTGTGGAGCTTGACCCTTGCTGTTTGGGAAATTTTTGCATATCCGTATCCGGGAAGGTCTACAAGATACCATGAATCATTTATGAGAAAATGGTTTACAAGGAGTGTCTTTCCGGGCGTTGAAGATGTCTTTGCAAGACCCTTGTGCTGGCAAAGGGAGTTTATGAGAGACGATTTTCCCACATTGGATCTCCCTATGAAGGCAAATTCAGGGTGCTTTGCTTTGGGTTTGTCTTTGAGCCTCGGACTGCTTCCGGCAAAAACGGCCTTGGTTATTTTCATAAATAAAGTTCTGGTATTGGATTACAAAGGTACAATATTTTTTTGTACCTTGTGCGAAAAATAAGAGAGAGAATGGAAGAGAAGATGACACTTCTGGATTTGCAGGAGAGGATAAAAAGGGGGATTGAGGATGCTGTACCCTCTGTAGTATGGGTTACGGCAGAGATAGGAGAACTTAACAACCATTATAGCGGGCATTGTTATCTTGATCTTATAGACTACAAGCAAGGGAACCGTGGCGTTGTGGCAAAGGCGCGGGGAGTGATATGGGGGAGTACTTTCAGGGTGCTTAAGCCTTATTTTGAAACTACGGCAGGTGTACCGCTTGCCAAAGGAATCAATGTGCTGGTAAAGGTGCAGGTTAGCTTTTCTCCAATTTATGGTCTTGCCCTGAATATTTTGGATATAGACCCTTCGTACACTGTGGGCGAACTTGAACTCAAGAGGCAGCAGACAATAGCCAGGCTCAAGGAAGAGGGTTGTATGGATATGAATTCACAGCTGCAGCTTCCGGCCCTTCCGCGCAGGATTGCTGTGGTGTCATCCCGTACCGCTGCAGGGTACAGGGATTTTGTAAAACAACTGCAGGGCAATGAAGGGGGATTCAGATTTACAGTGGAGCTTTTTCATGCACAGATGCAGGGAGAAGAGGCTCCGGCATCCGTTGTGGCAGCCCTTGAGCAGATAGCTTTAAGGGAGGATGAGTTTGATGTGGCGGTTATTATAAGGGGAGGTGGTGCTGCCATGGATCTGGTCTGTTTTGATGACTATAATATGGCTGTGAATATTGCCCAGTTCCCTTTGCCGGTAATAACAGGTATAGGACATGACCATGATTTCCATATTGCAGATATGGTTGCGCACACGTGGCTGAAGACTCCTACAGCTGTTGCTGATTTCCTCGTAGAGGCTTTTGCGTCACAAGAGCAATTTATAATGCATTTGTTTCAAAGAATTTCACTAACTTTAGCACATAAAATTTCAGTGGAGAGGCAGAGGCTCACAAGATTGCATGACAGAGTGCAGCGGAGTGTGGCCCAAAAGATAGAAGGGGAGAGACGGAAACTTGATATGTTTCAGATGAGGATGGATGCTGCCAGCCCGGCAAAGATACTCGGGAAGGGGTTTGCGATTGTCTCTGTTGGGGGAAAGAGGGCTTCTGTAGGGGATATAGTATCGGGAAGTGTTGTGAGGGTTCAATTGGCAGACGGTACTGTTGAGTTTGTTGTAGGGGAGGTAAACAATATAATTGTCGGGAAGAAAAATTAATGGATTATGGAGAAGAAATTGAGTTATGAAGAGGCTTTGGCCAAGTTGCAGGAACTTGTGGAGGTGATTGAGTCTCCTGATGCGCAGATAGCTGGGATTGAAAAGGAGCTCAGGAGGGCTATGGAACTGCTGGAACATTGCCGCAAGGAACTTGAGGGTTATGAAAAGGATTTTGAAAAGATATTAAATAAAGGAGAGTTATGATTTACGATACTGATACCTATCTGGAACCGTTCCAGAAAGCGATAAGGGGACGTCACGAAAGGCTGCTTATAAGAAAGGGGGAGATTGCGGGTTTTGGAAGGAGGATAACTGATTCCGTCAACAACCATCTTTTTTATGGTGTGCATAGGGAGGGCGACCGCTGGGTGTTCAGGGAATGGGCTCCCAATGCCACATCAATTTATGTTAAGGGAGATTTCAACAATTGGGAGATCTCTCCAGGCTACAGAATGACAAACAAAGGTGGTGGAGTATGGGAACTGGCACTCCCTAGAAGAGCCGTAAAACATGGCGACCTTTTCAGATTGCATATTTTCTGGAATGGCGGTGACGGAGAGAGGCTCCCGTCGTATGCGACCAGATGTGTGCAGGACCCGAGGACATATGTTTTTTCGGCACAGGTGTGGGCACCTTCCCGCAGCTACAAGTGGAAGAATCCTCGTGTCCCTAAAGTGGAGAATCCACTTATCTATGAAACACATATAGGGATGGCAGGTGAGGAACCTGCTGTTGCAACATTCAAGGATTTTACAAAAAATGTACTTCCGAGGATAGCCAAGCTCGGTTATAATACAGTACAGATAATGGCCCTGCAGGAGCATCCTTATTACGGGTCGTTCGGGTACCAGGTCTCAAATTTCTTTGCTTTGAGTTCCCGTTTCGGTACTCCGGAGGAGTTCAAGGAACTGGTAGATAAGGCTCATAAGCTTGGACTGGCAGTAATTATGGATATAGTCCATTCCCATGCAGTTAAGAATGAGCTTGAGGGGTTGAGCAACTTTGACGGTACAAAAACCCTCTATTTCCATGCTGGAGACAAGGGGGACCATCCGGCATGGGGTACAAGATGCTTTGATTACGGCAAGGACGAAACTCTGTATTTCCTCCTTTCAAACTGCAAATACTGGATGGAGGAGTACAATCTGGATGGATTCCGTTTTGACGGTATAACAAGCATGCTTTACTGGGATCATGGCCTTGGACGTGCGTTTGGAGGATATGAAGATTACTTCAATGCGAATGTGGATGTGGATGCCCTTGTGTATCTGGGGCTTGCAAATGACATGATAAAGGAGATACATCCTGATGCATTTACCATTGCGGAGGATATGAGCGGTATGCCCGGGCTTGCAGCACCAATCCATGAAGGGGGATGGGGATTTGATTACCGTATGAGTATGGGTGTTCCCGACAATTGGATAAAATGGATTAAAGAAGTTCCGGATGAAAAATGGAATGTGTGTGATATGTGGTGGCAGCTCACCAACAAGAGGGCAGATGAGAAGACAGTGAGCTATGCGGAGTGCCACGACCAGGCTATGGTTGGGGACAAGACAATCATTTTCAGGCTGATGGATGCCCTTATGTACACCCATATGGATTTGGGCATGCAGAGTTTGGAGGTGGATAGGGCAATTGCACTGCATAAGATGATAAGGCTGGTTACAATTGCTACTGCGGGTAACGGGTATCTCAACTTTATGGGTAATGAGTTCGGCCATCCGGAGTGGATAGATTTCCCAAGGGAGGGGAACAACTGGTCGTATATGTATGCAAGAAGACAATGGAGCCTGGCAGACAGTCCGTTCCTCAGATACGGCAAGCTGCTGGCGTTTGACAAGAAGATGATACACTTGTTCAGGGAGAACAATATATTGGCATCGGCTCCAATATCAATATATAATGATGAGCCTAAACAGGTGCTTGTGATGGAGAGGGGTGGCTTTGTTTTTGTCTTTAATTTCAGCCCGTCCGAATCCTATAAGGATTATAGGATAAATATCTTTGGAGGAGAGTATTCCGTAGTGCTTGATACGGACTGGAAAGAATTTAATGGATTTGAAAGGAATAGGAAAAAACAGGTACATTATACGCAGGAAGATAACCAGGGGACGTTTTTGACCCTTTATCTTCCGGCAAGGAGTGCGTTTGTCCTTAAACGTAAATTAGTTAAATAAAAATATTTGTTGTAATTTCGCGCGCAAAATATATTTACATCATATGGCATACTTGGAATTTAACAAAGAGGAATTGGTAAATCTTGAGTATTCTCTGGAACGTGAAATTCTGCTCAGCAATAGGGCAGGAGGTTACGTAAATACCACTATCGTGGGATGTAACACCAGGAAATATCATGGTTTGCTGGTAGTTCCGATTGAGAATTTTGGAGGAGACAAGCATATTCTTCTCTCAACACTGCACGAGTCGCTTATCCAGCATGGTCAGAGTTTCAACTTGGGAATCACATCTTATGGTGATGTGTATGAGCCAAGGGGACACAAATACATTGTTGATTTTGAAATGGATTACGCCTCTACCATTACCTATAGGGTGGGAGGTATGAAATTCAGCAAGACCATAATGTTCCTCAGGGATACAGAAGAGGTTCTTGTGAAATATACACTTCTTGAGGCACATTCTCCTACAACTTTGAGAATCAAGCCTTTCTTGGCATATAGGAATATTCATGCACTTACAGCTGCAAACACATCTGCCAACACAAGATACAATGTGGTTGACAATGGTGTTGCCTTCAATATGTATGAGGGATTCCCTACCTTGAACCTGCAGTTGAACAAGAAGAACGAGTGGATTGCTTCTCCCGACTGGTACAAGGGAATTGTATACAAGGAGGAGAGTAGAAGAGGATTTGAGTGCAAGGAAGACCTTTTTGTTCCAGGTTATTTTGAACTCCCTATAAAGAAAGGTGAGAGCATAATTTTCTCGGCTTCTACGGGTGAAGCTGTCCCTTCCAGATCGTTGAAGACAAGATTTGAGAAGGAGGTTCTCAAGAGGGACAATACAAGAAGCAACTATGAGGCTTGTCTGAAACTTGCAGCAGGACAGTTTGTAATCAAGCACGCTGGTGAGTACAGCATATGTTCAGGTTACTCATGGGATTACGAGAGCTTGAGGGAGTCTTTCATTGCCCTCCCCGGACTTACACTATATAATAATGGTGACTATGAGAGATTCGAGAAAGTGATTGACAGCACAATCAGACGCCATAAGGATGCCATATTGCTTGAATCAGACACTCCTGACAGTGGATTGTGGTTCATAAGGGCAATACAGCAGTATGTTGATTGGGGTGCGGATGCATCTGCAGTGTGGAAGAAGTACGGCAAATGGATGGTGGACATCATTGAGTCATTCCTGGGCAATGCAAGGGCAAGTGTCAGACTGCATGAGAACGGTTTGTTGTGGGCGCAGAAATACGGTGTGGCGCTTACATGGATGAACACCTATGTTGACGGAAGGCCAGTAAGTGAGAGACCTGGCTATCAGGTTGAGGTTAATGCGCTATGGTACAACGCATTGTGCTTTGTAAGGGATCTGGATCTCAAGTTCGGTAAAGGAAAGCTTGTACAGAAGACAGACAATATAATTGGAAAGATAAGGGAGAATTACACAAGGGTATTCTGGTGTGAGGAGAGAAGGCACCTGGCGGACTATGTTGATGAAAACGGCCAGAACATCTTCACAAGACCTAACCAGCTTATAGCGTGCTGCGTAAAATATTCACCACTTGATGATGAGACCAAGATGGCAGTGCTTACGGCAGTGAAGAGGGAGCTTCTTACTGTAAGGGGTATCAGGTCATTGTCTCCTAAGAACCCTCTTTACAGAGGAGTTTATGAGGGTGATCAGGGCAGCAGGGATATAGCGCACTTCAACGGTTGTGCATTCCCTTGGCTTTTGGCCCCTTACATTGAGGCAAACCTTGCACTTACAGGAAAGAGCTTTGTAAGGAAGGCAAAAGAGCTGCTTGATGCATTTGAGGAAGATATGGAGATTCATGGAATAGGTTCTGTTGCTGAAATATATGATGGTGATCCTTCGCACAGGCCTCATGGGTGTATCTCATCTGCGATTAGTGTGGCAGAGATAGTTAGAGGTAAGAGCATGTTGAACAGAATAAAAAAATAAAGAGATGAAAGTATTGATGTTTGGTTGGGAGTTCCCTCCCCATATTGCCGGTGGATTGGGTACTGCATGTTACGGACTTACAAAAGGTCTTGCTAAACATGATGTGGAAGTTCTGTTCGTTATGCCTTCAGCTTCAGGTGATGAGGACCAGAGTGCAGTGAAGATTATAAATGCAAGTGATATTTCGGTTGCTGAGGTTTGGGGGAAGGCTGATATCAGCAGATTGGAGAGCTTCCTTGACAAGGTGAGTTTCTTCAAGGTTTCGTCGGGACTGGTACCTTATATTGATCCTGAAATGTTCTCTTCTATGGTTGAGAGCCAGGAGAAACGCAACCGTTATGAGGAGTATGAGCAGTTCAAGATCCATTATGGCGGGAAATACAAATTCTCAGGCAAGTATGGTGCAAACCTTATGGAGGAGGTGCAGAGATATGCCATGGTTGCGAGTGCAATTGCTCTTGAGAACGATTTTGATGTAATCCATGCACACGACTGGTTGACATATGCTGCCGGTATTGCTGCAAAGAGAATTTCAGGTAAGCCGCTTGTTATCCATGTACATGCCACTTCGTTTGACCGTGCAAGTGACAATGCCATTGATACAAGGGTTTTTGCACTTGAGAAGATGGGTATGGAGGCTGCCGACAAGATTATGGCGGTAAGTAACCTTACCAGAAATATAGTTATCAACAAATATGGAATTGACCCTTCAAAAGTTGTGGCTGTACATAATGCAGTTGACTTTGATGAGTTCAAGCAGATGGAGGTTAAAAGGGGTGTTGATGACAAGATTGTCACATTCCTTGGCCGTATTACCTACCAGAAAGGACCTGAATATTTCATTGAGGCGGCCAATAAGGTGCTCAAGAAATGTGATAATGTAAGGTTTGTGATGGCCGGTAACGGAGACCTTATGAACAGGTCTATCAGACGTGTTGCAAAATTGGGTATTGCGGACAAGTTCCACTTTACAGGCTTCTTGCGCGGAGATGATGTGAAGAAGATGTTTGCTTACTCGGATGTATACATAATGCCATCAGTTTCAGAGCCTTTTGGTATATCTCCATTGGAGGCTATGAAGTCAAATGTGCCTAGTATCATCTCAAAACAGTCCGGTGTGGCAGAGGTATTGGATTATGCCATAAAGACAGATTTTTGGGATATTGATGCTATGGCTGATGCAATTTACGGTCTGCTCAAATATCCTGCATTGGCATCAATGAGTGCACGGTGCGGTGTTGAGGAGGTAAACAACCTAAAATGGGAGAATGCTGCCCTTAAGATGATTGATGTTTACCAGGAGGCCATTGATAACTTAAAGTAGAAATAAATAAAAATATAACATATATGGAAAAGTCACTTTGTCTTTATTTTCAGGTGCATCAGCCAGACAGGCTAAGATTGTACAGATTCTTTGATATAGGCAATGATTCTCAGTATTTTGATGAGTTTGCCAACAGAACAATTCTAAAGAGGATAGCACAGCGTTGTTATCTTCCTATGAATGAGCTTATTTATGAGCTTATCCAGAAACATGGAAAGGACTTCAAGGTTGCTTTCTCCATTTCAGGTGCTGCATTGGAGCAGTTTGAGCAGTATGCTCCTGAAGTATTGGAGAGCTTCAAGAAGCTTGCATCAACCAAATGTGTTGAGTTTCTGGCTGAGACTTACTCACATAGCCTTGCATCTTTGAAGTCTGAGAAAGAGTTCAAGAACCAGGTTAAGGAGCATAGTGCAGCAATCAAGAAGTACTTTGGTGTAAAACCAAAAGCCTTCAGAAATACAGAGCTTATCTATTCAGATGCAATTGGTGAGGCTGTAGCAGCTATGGGATTCAATACCATGCTTACTGAGGGTGCAAAACATATCCTTGGTTGGAAGAGTCCAAATTTCTTATATACCAATGCCATAAATCCTAAGTTGAAACTTCTTTTGAAGAACTTCAATCTGAGCGATGACATTGCTTTCAGATTTGCAGGCAACAATGTTACAAGTGACCAGTATGCCGCTTGGTTGGCTGAGTCTGCAAAAGAGGCAGATATCATCAACCTGTTTATGGATTATGAGACATTTGGAGAGCATCAGAAAGCCTCTACAGGTATCTTTGAATTCATGAGGGCATTGCCTGAGGCAGTTCTTGCAAATACAGAACTCAAATTCTGTACACCTTCTGAGGCTGCAGCAATGCACCAGCCTGTTGCCCCTCTTCATGTTCCATATGCAATATCATGGGCAGATGAGGAGAGAGATACCAGTGCATGGTTGGGTAATGAGCTTCAGAATGAGGCATTTGAGAAACTTTACTCTTTGGAGAAAGGGGTAATGGCAGCTAAAGATGAGGAGCTTCTTGCAGATTACAGAAAACTGCAGGAGAGTGACCATTTCTATTATATGTGTACAAAATTCTTCTCGGATGGTGCAGTACATAAATACTTCAATCCATATGATACACCATACGAGGCGTTCATCAACTACATGAATGTTTTGAGTGATTTTGCACTGAGAGTGGAGAAGAAAAATAACAAACCTAAAAAGAAATAAATTAATATTTTAAGTGCGATGAATTTGACTCAAAAGGACAAGCTTTTTGCCCTTTTGAGTCAAATTTGAGTTAAAAAAGAGAACGGAAAGAATGGTAATTGAGAAAGTTAACAGACCCGATTATCTTTTTGAAGTTAGCTGGGAGGTTTGCAACAAAGTGGGTGGAATCCACACAGTTGTAGCTACCAAGGCGCTAAATCTGTCTTCCGGTTATGGCAAGAACCATATAATGGTTGGACCGGATGTATGGATGGATGAGTCGCAGAATCCGGAGTTTGCAGAGGATCCTATCCTTTTCAGGACCTGGAAGAAGCAGGCTGCTTCAGAGGGATTGAGAGTTAGAGTGGGGAGATGGAATGTACCTGGGAATCCGGTGGCAATTCTGGTTGACTTTACATCGTTTGTGCCAAAAAAGGATGAGATTTTTTCCTGGATGTGGAAGACATTCGGGGTTGATTCTCTCAGCGGCCAATGGGATTATGTGGAGTCAGCGCTGTTCGGATATGCGTCCGGTAGAGTTATAGAGAGCTTTGTCAACTTCAATTTTCAGCCGCATCACAAAGTAGTTGCTCAGTTCCATGAATGGATGACAGGTGCCGGTGTATTGTATTTGAAGAGCAAAAACCTCTCTATAGGAACTGTCTTTACAACTCATGCTACTGTTGTGGGAAGATGTCTGGCATGCAACAATATGCCGTTGTATGATTCCCTCAACCAGTATGATCCGCAAGAGAAGGCGAGACAATTCAATGTTACGGCTAAACATTCACTTGAGAAAACTGCAGCACACAATGCTGATATTTTCACAACAGTGAGCGATCTTACCGGAGTTGAGTGCAGTCAATTCATTGGTAGGGATGTTGATGCCATTACTCCAAATGGCTTTGACAACAGCTTTGTCCCTCAGGGGGATGAGTTTGAAAAATGCAGGGAGAATGCCCGTGAACTTCTTCTGAAAGTTGCATCGGCTATGCATGGGGTTGAGTATGGGAAAGATACTCTTCTTGTAGGAATCAGTGGAAGGTACGAGTATAAGAACAAGGGTATAGACATTTTCCTTGATGCGGTTGGCAGAATAAAGAATTCTGATTACAAAGGGGAGAAGATTCTTGCTTTTGTAATGATTCCTGCATGGAGCAGAGGTGCAGACAAGGAGTTGGTAATGAAGCTCAACGGAGAGGGGAATGCTGCCTATACAACAAACAGCAGCCATTACCTTGTAGAACCGGAGTACGATGCCATATCGGGAAAATTAAGGTATCTTGGTATTGATGCCAAAAATGACAATGTGGGTGTTGTGTTCATTCCAAGTTATTTGACCGGCAATGACGGTATTTTTAATGTGAAGTACTATGATTTGCTGGCAGGAATGGATCTTACAATATTCCCGTCATATTATGAGCCATGGGGGTATACACCGCTGGAATCATTGGCCTTCAAGGTGCCTACAGTAACCACAACACTTGCCGGATTCGGCTTGTGGGTAAAGGATCATTTTAAGCAGGCTCATCCTGGAATTGAAGTGATTGAAAGGAATGATTCCAATTATGATGCTGTTGTAGAAGGGGTTGTTTCAAGGATTCTTGAAATTGCAGCCCTTGATGCCGGCAAACGCAACGAATATAGAGAAAATGCCAAGGAGGTTTCAAAAATAGCCCTTTGGGACAACAATGTAAAATATTATCTGGAGGCCTATTCTTCTGCGCTGGACAAAGTGGTGGAGAGGAATGGTGCATTCCCACAATTTAAAGAGAAACAAAATATGACATATCAGAAATTTACAGTAAATGCTCCTGAGTGGAGAACACTTTTGATCAATAAGGATCTTCCAACAAAACTTAAACATCTCGATAACATTTCAAAGAACTTGTGGTGGTGCTGGAACCAGGATGCGATTGAATTGTTCCAGATGGTTGACCAGGAGTTGTGGCAGTTGGCGAACGGCAATCCTATTGCCATGTTGGATATGGTTGACCTGAAGAGATATAAGGAGCTTGCATCTGATGAGGTTTTCCTTGCAAAGCTTGATGCTGTTTACCGCAACTTCAAGAAGTATATGGAGAGCAAATCAAAATCTGTCACTCCAGAGATTTCTTACTTCTGTATGGAGTATGGTCTGGATACATCGTTGAAGATTTATTCAGGTGGTTTGGGTATCCTTGCCGGTGACTACCTTAAAGAGGCAAGTGACATGAATGTGAACATGAATGCTGTAGGTTTCCTGTATAAATACGGTTATTTTACCCAGCAGCTTTCTGCACAGGGCGAGCAGGTTGCCAAATATGATACTCAGGATTTTACCAAGACTCCTGCAATTCCGGTTATGGATGCCAACAACAACTGGGTTACAGTTTCAGTGGCATTCCCTGGAAGGAACATTTATGCCAGAGTATGGAAAGTGGCAGTAGGAAGGATTGACCTTTACCTGCTTGATTCTGACATTGACCAGAACCTCCCTGAGGACAGAAGTGTTACCCACCAGCTTTATGGTGGAGACTGGGAGAACCGTTTGAAACAGGAGCTCCTTCTGGGTATTGGCGGTATCAGGGCTTTGAGGGCTTTGGGTATTGATTCTGAGGTTTATCATTGCAATGAGGGTCATGCTGCATTTATAGGTCTTGAGAGAATCAGGGAGTATGTTCAGAATAAGGGCCTTTCATTTGCAGAGGCACTTGAGGTTGTGAGGGCTTCGTCACTTTATACAACCCACACTCCGGTTGCTGCCGGTCACGATGCATTCCCTGAGGATATGTTGAGAACTTACATTTCACATTATCCTGGACGACTGAATATTGACTGGACCACTTTGATGTCTCTCGGAAAGATTGATCCATACAACCAGAGTGAGAGATTCTCAATGAGTAACCTTGCTGCAAATCTCAGCCAGGAGGTTAACGGTGTGAGCTGGCTTCACGGTAAAGTAAGCCAGGAGATTCTTGGCAATTTGTGGCCAGGCTATCTTCCGGATGAGAATCATGTAGGTTATGTTACAAACGGTGTACACTATCCTACCTGGACAGCACCTGAGTGGAAAGAGGTTCATGCAGAGGTGTTTGGTGAGGAGTTCAAGACACATCACTATGACAAGAGCTGTTTCAACGGTATCCGCAAGGTGGCTGATGACAAGATCTGGAGCATCAGAACTGCATTGAAATCAAAACTTATTGCTAAAGTAAAGGAGGTGATTTCCAATCCTGCAGCTGCAAACCACTATTCTCCTGCACAGATTGTGAAGATTAAGGAGACTTTGAGGGATGATGTACTTACTATTGGTTTTGCAAGGCGTTTTGCCACATACAAGAGGGCACACCTGTTGTTCAGGAACCTTGAGAGACTTAATGAGATTGTGAACAATCCTGAGCATCCTGTACAGTTCCTCTTTGCAGGTAAGGCACATCCGGCAGACAAACCTGGCCAGGATCTCATCAAACATATTGTAGAGGTTTCAAAGATGCCTCAGTTCATTGGAAAGATTGTGTTTGTACCAAACTACGATATTACAATTGCCAAACATCTTGTACAGGGCGTTGATATCTGGATGAATACCCCTACCAGACCTCTTGAGGCTTCAGGTACTTCAGGAGAGAAGGCTGTAATGAATGGTGTAATGCACTTCTCTGTGCTTGACGGATGGTGGGTAGAAGGTTATAAGGAGGGTGCAGGCTGGATGCTTCCAATGGAGAGGTCATACGACAACCAGGGATTCCAGGATGAACTTGATGCTGCAACTATCTACAATATCATTGAAGGTGAGATTGCCCCTATGTATTATGACAAGGATGAGAGGGGTATTTCAAGCCCTTGGATTGAGACCATCAAGAACTGTGTGGCAAATGTTGCATGCAACTTTACTACAAACAGGATGATGGAGGATTATCTGAGACAGTATTACCTCCCTCTTGCAAAGAGAACATCAAAAATGGTTGCAAAAGATTTTGCAATGGCAAAAGATATAGCCGAGTGGAAGAAGAAGATGAGGAGGGAGTGGCCTATGATTGAGGTTGTTTCATCTTCAAATGTAGATAATGTCTCAGGTGCCCTGTTGCTTAATAATGAGTACAAGGCTGAGATTACCCTAACAGTTGGAGAGGCAGATCCTCAGGATATAGGAATTGAACTTCTTTTGGCTGAGCCAAACAAGAAAGGCAAGTTGTGCATTAAGGAGGTATTTGAGTACAAGCTTAAAGAGTGCAAGGATGGTGTTGCTACATACAGATGCAAGATTGTTCCTGACAAGACAGGTGCATACCAGAGTGCATTGAGAATGTATGCAAAGAACAAACAGCTTCCGCACAGACAAGATTTTGAGTTGGTAAGATGGTTGTAGCAGCTACAGGCTTTTTTGACGGAGTACATAAAGGACACAAAAAGGTTCTTTCCCTCTTATGTGATATAGCGGCACAGGAGGGAAAGAAAAGTGCGGTCATAACTTTTTGGCCTCATCCAAGGAATGTCTTGCAGCAGCAGGCCTATAGCTTGAGGCTGCTGAATTCCATTGAGGAGAAAAAGGCTCTTGTAAAGGGAGTGGGGGTGAACAAGTTCATCACCATCCCCTTCTGCAAGGAGTTCAGCCGCAATACTACACGTGAATTCTTGAAGGATTATCTTAAGGACAAGTATGGTGTTTCAACACTTATTATAGGTTATGACCACCGCTTCGGACATGACAAGGTTTCTCATGAGGAGATGATGGCTATGGCTGAAGAGATTGGAATAAAGATCATTAAGGTAAGTGAGTTCATTCAGGATGACAATGTTATAAGTTCCACCAAGATAAGGAACTTGCTGCAGGTGGGAAATGTGGAAAAGGCAAATGATTTCCTCGGTTACAGATACGGATTGAAGGGAGTTGTGGTTTCCGGGCAGAAAGTGGGAAGGACAATTGGATTCCCGACAGCCAATATGAAGCTTTATGAGCCTTTGAAACTTGTTCCTGCGGATGGCGTGTACAGCGTTTATGTTGAGGTGTTGGGGAAGGTTTATATAGGGATCTGCAATATAGGTACCAGACCTACGGTGGGGGAGAGCAATGAGAGGACCATAGAAACACATATTCTTGGATTTGAGGAGGATATTTATGGCCTTGACATAAAGATTGAGTTTGTCGGGAGTATAAGACCGGAGAAAAAGTTCCCCTCTTTGGATGCGTTGAAGGAGCAGTTGCAGAGGGATAAGGAGTATGCTTATTCGTTATTGGGAAGAAAAGTTGTTAAAAAATTGAGATAATGTATATGGTTTGTTTGGATTCTGATATTATTGGAATATTGTTGGCTCTGCTTACAGTGGTGGTGCCGGCAATTGTCAAGGCTTTTGATAATAGTAAGAAAAAGGATAATGACGCTTCAAATGGTCAGGATCCCAACAAAAAAGAGGAACTTGAGGTGCTGTTTGAAGAGTTCATGGGTAAGGAAGACTCCAAATACAGTGCAGACGATGAGTATTCCCATCATATAGTGATGTGTGAAGAGGAACTCCCTGAGCAACACTTTGCCGGGCCTTCTCAGATGGAGACTTATATAGAAGAGTTTCAGGAGCGGGAGAGCCGGTTTGAGGAACCTGTGGTAAGGGAAATAATTGCAGAAGAGTTGCAGTCTGGACATATTAAGGAAGCAGAACCTCAGACGCAGCAACATGTCTGTAATGAAGAGTCAGAGGAAAGTAGAGAAACTTCGCTTAAGGAAAGGTTCAGGAACAATCCTGAGGATGCTGTAATTTTTGCAGAAATCCTTAAGCCAAAGTTTAAGGAATTTTAGTGTAAATTAGAATTTTATATTATCTTTGCAAAAGAGGAAGGGTCCCGAATTCATCGGGATTCTTTTTAATTTTTTATATGATTATGTCAGGTAAGGTACATTATTTTACAGAAGAAGGTCTTGAAAAGGTGAAGGCTGAGCTGGCCCACATGATTTCTGTTGAAAGACCTGCAATCTCAAAGGCCATTGCAGAGGCAAGGGATAAGGGTGATTTGTCTGAGAATGCTGAATATGATGCGGCAAGAGAGGCTCAGGGATTATTGGAGTTGAAAATTTCGCAGTTGCAGGATATCATTGCAAATGCCCGTGTGATTGATGAGTCAAAAATCAATACAGACCAGGTGCAGCTGCTCAATAAAGTGAAAATCAAGAACCTTGCAAACGGTGCAGTTATGGAGTATACCATTGTAGGTGAGAGCGAGGCCAACCTCAAGGAGGGCAAACTTGCTGCACAGACACCTATCGGGAAGGCTCTGATAGGTAAAAAGAAGGGTGAGGTTGTTGAGGTGAATGTCCCAAGCGGCATCATCAAATTTGAGATTATGGACATTTCAATCTAATTTGTCATGGCATCTATCTTTACAAAAATTGTAAACGGTGATATCCCTTCGTACAAAGTGGCGGAGGATGATAACTATTATGCATTTCTGGATATAAACCCTTTGGCTAAAGGGCATACTCTTGTAGTTCCAAAAATGGAGGAGGATTATATCTTTAACCTTCCTGCAGAAATATATGCCGGTTTATGGGCTTTTGCAAACAAGGTGGCAAAGGCAATAGATATTGCGGTGCCTAGCAAGAGGGTGGGGGTTGCTGTTCTGGGTATGGAGGTTCCTCATGCGCATATCCATCTTGTTCCCCTGCAGAGTGAGCAGGACCTTGATTTCAGGAAGGAGAAAGTTTCTCTCACTCCCGATGAATTTGCAGCAACAGCTGAGAGTATTTCCAAAGCATTTTCAACATTGTAAAATATGAAAAGAGTTTTTTTAATGGGTTTGGTTGCCCTTATGGCGACAGCCTGTACAAAGAGTAAGGAGGCAGCAGTAACCGCCACCATTGAGGGGGGTGCGCAGCAGGAGATTGTTGTGGCAAAACTTGCAGTAAGCCAGATGCGTATAGTAGACACACTTAAGGCAGATGCCCAGGGTGTGGCTAAGGGCAAGATTGTTTTGTCTGAGAATGCCCCTGAGTTCTATTATCTTATATGTAATGGCAAAAGGGTTGCTTCGCTTATACTTAAGCCTGGTGATAAAGTTTCAGTAAAGGCCGATACTTTAGGCAATGGACTAGTAATTGAAGGTTCTGAAGAGTCTGTACTGCTGCAGAAGTACCAGGAAGGTCTTGCAGCTGTAAACAGGGAATATACAGCCATTACTTCAAAATTGCTTGATGCGGTAGAGTCCTCGGATACAAAACTTGCACAGCAGGTCAGCCAGCAGCTGAACAAGCTTTATCTCAAGTACAGACAATCGGTTACAAAGATGATTATGGAGAATCCCTACTCTTTTGCAAATGTACAGGCAATCTATCAGTCTATAGGCAATGAGCCACCTCTATTCTCGGCAGATAACGATTATCTGCTTGTTCAGAGGGTACATGATTCATTGGCTGTAAAGTATCCCAATTCAGTATATCTGAAATCTTTACAAAGTGATATAAAGGCAAGACAGAATGCCCTTATCCTTGCAGAGAAGATTTCAAAGGCAGAGGAGTCCTCATATCCTAACCTTATTCTTCCCGATATCAATGCAAAGAGCGTAGAGCTGCAGAGCCTGAAAGGGAGGCCGTTCATCCTTATGTTCTGGACAATATCTGAAGCCAGCCAGAAGATGTTCAACAATGACCTTAAGGAGCTTTACAAAAAATACAGCAACAATGGCCTTGAGGTGTATCAGGTAAGTCTGGATGCGGACAAGACAGCATGGGCTACTGCCGTTAAAGAGCAGCAGCTTCCTTGGATAAGTGTTTGTGACGGAAAAGGTGCAGTATCACCGGCTGTAGCAGCATATAATGTGGTTACAGTCCCTTATATGTATGTATTTGACAAGAATGGAGATATGGTGGCACATGGCAATCTTACAAGCCGCTCAGAGATTGAGGCTGCAATCAAAAAGGCTGTTAAATAGAATGCAAACGCAAATAAACAAGAAGGCGACTAATTTAGTCGCCTTCTTGTTTGTGGTTATATATTCAGTTTTACAGCAGTTTCTTGGGTTTGCCGGCTACAAAATCTTTAAGATAGAACGGCTCAAAATATGCGCTGTCTTCAAATTCTCCAGCAGCAAGTTTTGCCGATGCAATTACCCTCATTCCCGAAGCATGAGGCTGTTGTGGCGCAAAGAAGGCATTCGGGTTGTCTCCCACAAGCCCCTTGAATTTTTCAGCTCCGTTGCCTGTGAAAAGTACAGGCCCGGAAGCAAGTTCCTCTGCATATGAGTTCTCATCAAGAATCTTTGCCTCAACTGGTGTGAGCTGCTCCCCTCTCGAGTTGAAGTTGGCGGTATACACCTCCATTCTGCGTGCATCAATCATCGGGACTACAAGAAAATCACCTTTGCCGGTGAAGAGATTGTTGTCCAATGCCATCTGTGTTATTGTGGCGAGTGTACATACAGAAATGAGCGGTTTATCTGCACCATAGCATAAACCTTTGGCACATGAAACTCCTACTCGCAGACCTGTATATGAACCGGGCCCTTTGCTTACTGCAACGGCTGTGCATTTGTCCATAGTTATTCCGTTTTCTTTGAGGATTTCTGTTACATAGCCTCCAATGACAGATGCGTGGGCTTTGGGTTCATCTATATATTTTTCAGAGATTACTGCACCATTCAAGGTGAGAGCCACAGAACATGCATCAGTGGCAGTTTCTATAAGAAGTATATATTTGTCCATCTCTCTACTGGTTGTTTACTGTAACTGAAGAACCGTCGTTAAGTTCCTTGCTTATGGCATTGTAAGGCGCCGTTACTACTCTGGCGGATGTATCCAGTCCTTTTGTAACCTCAATACAGTTCATATCCTGGATACCTGTCTCTACCCGGTGAGCTTTAACTTTTCCGCTCTGACTGTCATATATGAATACCTTCTGTATTACCCCATCATCTGTATCCAATGAATCTGACATGACTTTTCTGGTGGTAATTGCCTGAAGAGGGATTTTGATTACCCCCTCCCTACGGGCTGTCTGTATTGAAACAGATGCACTCATGCCGGGTCTCAGAGGTATATTCCCTTTCTCGAGGAGATCTTTGTAGGATTGGGGTAGTATATTTACCTTAACTTCAAAGTTTGTCACCTGGTCTGCTGCCATGGTTGTACCGGAATTTTTGGAGGAGTTTGCTACCTGGGTAACAACACCCGCGAATCTTCTGTTGGGGTACGCATCAATCTCTATTGTGGCTGTATCACCGGCGGACAATCTTATGATGTCAATCTCATTTACATCTACCAGCACCTCCATCCGGTTAAGGTCTGCAATTCTCAACATCTCCGTTCCAGCCATCTGGCTTGTACCTACAACACGCTCTCCAATCTCAACATTGAGTTTTGATATTGTACCGGTCATAGGGGCATATATGTTTGTCTTTACAAGATTCTCTTCAGCCTCCTTAAGGGATGCTTCTGCACTTCTTACATTGAATTCAGCCGCTTTCAACTGGCTCTTTGCAATGTCATATTCAGCTTGAGACTTCTCATAGTCAGCAAGTGAAATGGTACGTTTACCATAAAGTGAAACATTCCTTTTATGTGTGAGTTCAATTTGCCTGAATTGGGCCTCCTGCTGCAGGTACTGGGCCTTTATGGCATTCAGGGATGCCTCAGCCCTATCTCGGGCAGAGAGATACACATCCTGCTTTATCTGTATGATAAGGTCTCCTTTGGTGACAGCATCACCCTCCTGGAAGTTGAGCCTTATTATCTCCCCAGAGACATCGGGACTTATCTTTACCTCTGTTACAGGCTGTATTTTGCCATTTGCCGGGATGGTTTCCACTACAGTCCCAATCTGGGGTGAGGTAACTGTTACCCCAATCCCTTGGGGCCCCTTGTTGCGGCCTATGGCAATAAGCAGCACAATTATTGCTGCTGACGCTGTAAGGACTATCCTCTTTTTCTTATTCTTCTGTTTCAACATGGCCACTCTTGTAATATTCAATTATCTTCTGCTGGAAAATATATTGGTATTTGCTTTGTATATACTCGGATTCTGCCTTGAACAGATTTGTCTTGGCTGTAGAGTAATCTGTCCCATTCAGCAGCCCCAAGTCGAATTTTTCCGCCGTAAGGTTGAACGATTCCCTCGCGGCCTCCATATTCCTTTGTGATGCCTCCATTTTGCCATGGCATGCCAGTGCTTCATTCCATGCCAGCTGAATCTCCTTCATGAGTTCCTGGAGAGCTATTTCTACACCAATCCTGGAACTCTCCACATTGTTTCTTGCATTTTTGATTGCAGTATTTGTACGTCTGTTGTTGAAGATTGGTATACTTAACCCAAAACCTACAGAAGGGTTGCGGTTGTTGTCAAACTGGGTCAGCAGAGGAGTGTCCTGATTGTCGCTGTAGTATGTGCCATACCCTGCATTAAGTGAGATTGTAGGGAGGGCACTCCCTTTCTGTATTTTGTACTGTAGCTTGCTGTGTTCAAGCTCCAGTTCGGCTTTCCTTATCCTTGGAAGAGAGCTGGCATTTGCATATATTGTCTCCAGATCCTCATCCTTCAGCTCCAATGGGGCATTGTCAATGGCAGGGTCCTCAATTTCCAGCTTGATGTCAGGTGGAAGGTTCAGCAGTTGGTGAAGTTCCAGCAGTGCACTTCTATAGTTGTTGCGAGCCGTTACAAGCTGAAGGTTTTCATTGGCAAGCTGGGATTTCACCTCCAGAAGCGAGCCGTATGTCTGGCTTCCGGCATCTACCAGATTCTGGGTCCGTGCAACCTGGGCCTCTGCATTTTTATAGCTTTCCAGGGCACATTCCTCCATTTCACGGCAAAGCAGTACCTGCAAATATCCTTTTGCAATTGCAATGGAGATATTGTCCATAAGGTTTTCTATATTGGCCCGGGCAATTTCCAGCTGTTTTGCACTGCTTTTAATATTGTTCTGTTTCCTCATGCCCTCAAAAAGTGGGAGTGAAGAGGAGAGGTTTACGGATGAACTCTGGGACAGCTTGTTTTCCACTATCTCAAGATCGTTGAGGTTTACAGAACGGCCCCAGCTCATATTGTACCCCATAGAGGCATTCAATGTGGGGAAAAACTCAAGCCTGGCAGCCTTGAGATTATTGGCTGCCTGCTCTTGAGAAAGAGCCATCTGCTTTATCTGCAAGTTGTTCTCCTGTGCATACCTGATGCACTGCTGCAGAGACCATCTCTGTTGCGCCATAGCCTCATTGCAAAAGATGACAGCCATGCATAATGTGAGTATTCTGTAAAATAATGCCATATTCCCAACTTCATTGCAAATATAAAAAAATATGGGCAATTAGTTTATCTTGTGTCAAAGAAGGGGGACTGAAGCTGTAGTCCCCCTCACAAAACACACCCTAATTCACCAGGGCGGCAGGACTGGTCATAAGTTTGCGGAATCTGTTTATCATATATATTGCTTTTGCAATACTTCCTACCAGTTCAGCAATAAACTCCACAAGCTGGGCAGTCTCCTTGTTCTTGCCTCCATAAATTTCAGATGCACAAACAGTGCCAATTTCTACGAATGATTTCATAACCGTTGCATTTTTAAAAATTGTTCCATCCCTTTTTAAATCCTCTGATAATCTCCATATGATACTCCTTTATGAAGTTGAAGATTTTTCGGAAGCATTCTCCCAAATTGAATTCATAGGCAGTAGCCACTCCTCCGGTTACAAACTGCAATTCTTTTGCACAACAATCTGTAAATTCTCTCTCTTTCATAATAAAATCATTTAATCCCTACCGATCAGTGCTGCGTAGGTTACCACTTTGAGTCAACTCAATTTATTGTAACAACGTTGTCTGTCAATATCCTGTTTTCCCTTTTGTGGGATATGTATATTATGGTCTTTCCCTCACTCTTGAGAAAGTTTATGCATCCGGCAACACACTCTTCACCTTCAGCAGTCATAGAAGATGTAGCTTCATCAAATATGTATATTCGGGCATCTCTGTACATTGCCCGTGCTATACAGATTTTCTGGCATTCTCCTCCCGACAATCCCCTTCCACTGTTCCCGACAGGGGTGAGAAGTCCTTGGGGAAATCTCTTCAGCATTTCATCCATATCCAGTCGGGTGCATATTCCCATGATACGTCCTATATCAGGCTGCACTTCCCCCAATGCAATGTTTTCCAATATGCTTCCCTCCATGAGAATGGGATGCTGTCCGACATATCCTATCATATCTCTCCACTTTTTGCCGTTGAACTGCATTATATTTATGCTCCCATAATATATTTCCCCTCCTTGAGGAGAAAAATCCCTCATTATAAGATGCAGAAGAGTGCTTTTCCCACTTCCGTTATCGCCATCTATCCGTGTAATCTCCCCTTTCTTTATTCTGGCTGAGAATCCGTTGAACAGAGATGCCCTCCCAGGATATTTGAAGTGGAGGTCATTGATAAGGATATCCCCTTCCAACTCTATTGGAGAAAGTGTTCCTTCATCTTCATCGGCTTCCTGCAGTGACAATATCTCAAATATCCTCTCATATGCTACTTTTGCCCTTGCAATAGTATCACTGGCTCCAATAAGGTCATTTACAGGTATTGTGAAGAATGAGCAAAGAGAGTAAAAGCCTACAAGTTCTCCCAAAGTGATTTCACCATGCAGCACTGCAAATGAGCCTGCAGAGAGGATTATCCATACAAGCAGTTTGGATACCCCTTCCAGTACGGTTTCCAGTGCGTTTACCGCCCTGGCTGAACCTTGGAGCTTCTCGGCAAGGATAATCTGCTTCCTCCCTATCTTTTCTGCTGCAAACTCTCCGCAGTTATAGTGTCTGATGGCAGATGCCATTGGAATTGAGCTGAGCATCGCACTCTCCAGACCGGCATTGGCGGTTGCCACCTCTTTCCCATATTTTGTGTTTATCCGTCCGGATACTCTGTATATTACCCAATATAACGGTATAAACAATGCAATTATGGTGGCAAGCCGGCTGTTGTAAAGGAACATGGCTCCCAAAGCACCGGCGAGTGTGATGAGACTGGTGACTATACCTATAACCCCTCCGGTAATGAATGAACGTATAAGGTGTATGTCGTCTCTCCTTGACGAGATGTCGCCTGATGTGTAATTGTCAAAAAAAGCCAGGGGCAGGCGGAATAGTTTGTGTACATATGAAGCTGTGAGAGAGCATTCAGTACAGATGCTGCATTTTATAAGGTACTGCGATGCCCTGTAACCTGCGTAAAGTGATGCCAGCATGAGGAATGCGGCAACAAGGGATACTGCAATCAGGGAAACTGTATCCCCTTGAGGGAGGATCCTGTCAATAATCTGTTGCAGCAGAAGTGTTGTTCCTATGGCAGCCCCTGTGCAAAATGCAGTTGCGGCAAGGGTAAGGAGAAGTTCTTTAAGGTTTCCCATGATAATGGGCTTGAGCGATTCCCATCTGCCGGTATGGGTTTTTCCCCGTTTCAATCCGGTATCAGGCGAAAGGGTAATGATGTATCCGGTCCATTTCTTTTCAAAATCTACCTTATATATCTTTTCAATTTTTCCGGTGGCAGGATCCATTATTTTCATCCACCTGCCACCGCAGCTGTAGATTACAATATAATGAAGGTAATCACCGTCATCCTTGATGTGTGCTATAGCCGGTAATGCAATTGTATTTATCCCTTCAATGGACTTCCCTTTACTCAGGAGCCCTTTTGCCCTCAGTCCCATTTGTGCGGCACCATCTATTATGCCTTGTATGGATATCCCGTCGGGAGTACAGCCGCACAGCATGCGTATATGTGCGAGTGAGTGGTATATTCCGTAGAATGCAGCTACTGATGCAAGGCAGGCTGCACCACAGTCATATTTGTAGTGCTGCTTAATCTTTATTTTTCCCGGAAGAAGTGCCCATTGGGGAAATTCTTCCATTTGTGCAATTGCTGATGATAATAGTGCCATACCAATACCTTTTCTGCAAAATTGGAAAGGTAAAAGCTATTTTCCCAGCACTTGCGTAAAATTTATCCCGATAATTTTTTTTAAGAAAACATATTATGCAAAAAAGGGAAAAATTCCTTGGCGAAAGTGGCCAGGAGTCCATATCCTTTGGAATTGTCAAGAAAATCCTGAGGAATGATATGGAACATTCCATTCAGCCAGTTTACGGCATAAACGGCTACACTTAGAACTACTATTGCCTTCATTGCACCGAACAGCAATCCCAAAATACGGTTCAGCCATCCAAGCATGCTCAATTTTACCAGACCCTCAATCAATTTCCCCAGGAAGTGTGCAAGAACAAGGACCGCAATGAATATTACAGCAAACATTATTATGTGCAGGGTCTGTTGTGACATTTCCAGATGAAGCCACTCTTTTGCCAGAGATGAAAGGTAACCTGTAAACTTGCCTGCACACCACATCCCAAGAATAAGTGCGGCAATGCTTGCAAGTTGTCTTACAAAACCTTTGAAAATACCCATTACTGCTGATGCAGCTATAACTACAAGGATGATGATGTCCAATATTCCTATGTTCATAACATGCTAAATTTTCCCAAAAATAGGACAATTTGTATTATCTTTGCAAATTAAATTTAAACTAAAGATCTCAAATGGGTTTTGCAGAATATAAAAATCTGGATTTAGTAGAGATAAATCGCAGTGTGCTGGATAAATGGAAAGCAGAGAAATGCTTTGAAAATACCCTTAAGGCAAGGGAAGGAGCTAAGAAATATATATTTTTTGAGGGACCGCCTTCGGCAAACGGAATGCCGGGCATCCACCATGTGATGGCAAGGGCAATCAAGGATGCTTTCTGCCGTTTCAAGACGCAGAGCGGTTATCTTGTGCAGAGAAAGGCTGGTTGGGATACTCATGGCCTTCCTGTAGAACTTGGTGTGGAGAAGATGTTGGGTATAACCAAGGAAGATATCGGGAAGAAGATTTCAGTTGACGACTATAACAGCGCCTGCCGCAAGGAGGTGATGAAATATACAAAGGAGTGGGTTTCACTTACCGAGAGGATAGGTTATTGGGTGGATATGGACAACCCTTACATTACCTATGACAACAAGTATATTGAGACTTTGTGGCATCTATTGAAGGACATTTATGGTAAAGGGCTGTTGTATAAAGGTTATACAATCCAACCTTATTCTCCTGCTGCCGGTACCGGTTTGAGTTCGCACGAGCTTAATCAGCCGGGTTGCTACAGGGATGTGAAGGATACTACAGTTGTGGGGCAGTTCAAGATAAAGAATCCTAAAGCAGAGATGGCCCGGTGGGGTACACCTTATTTCCTTGCGTGGACAACTACCCCTTGGACACTCCCTTCAAATGTGGCACTTTGTGTGGGTCCCAAGATTGATTATGTGGCTGTTCAGACTTACAATGCATATACAGGTGAGAAGATGACAGCGGTTCTTGCAAAGAGCCTGCTTTACGCTCACTTCAACAGGAAGGCAGAGGAACTGGCACTGGAGGATTACAAACCTGGAGACAAACTTGTTCCATTTAAGGTGGTTGCAGAGTACAAGGGGCCTGAACTTGTAGGTATGGAGTATGAGCAACTGATTCCTTGGGTAAAACCTGTCTCCGTAGATGAGAAAGGTAAATGGAGCGATGCTTCCCAGAAGGCTTTCCGCATTATTCCTGGAGATTATGTAACAACAGAGGACGGTACAGGTATTGTGCATATTGCCCCTACTTTTGGTGCTGATGATGCTTTTGTGGCAAAGGCTGCAGGTATCCCTTCACTGTTTATGATAAACAAGAGCGGTGAGACCCGCCCTATGGTTGACCTTACCGGCAAGTTCTACATGATGGATGAACTTGATGAGGAGTTTGTAAAACAGTGTGTGGATGTTGAACTCTATAAGGAGTACGAGGGAAAATGGGTTAAGAATGCATATGATCCGCAGTTCACTGTGAATAAAGTATATGACGAGAAGGCTGCTGCCGCTGCTGAGACATTGGATGTTGTAATCTGTCTTATGATGAAGGGTGCCAACAAGGCATTCAAGATAGAGAAACATACCCACAACTATCCTCATTGCTGGAGAACCGACAAACCGGTGTTGTATTATCCGTTGGATTCATGGTTCATAAGGACCACAGCCGTACAGGATGAACTTATTGCTTTGAACAAAACCATCAATTGGAAACCTGAGAGTACAGGTACGGGACGTTTCGGCAAATGGCTTGAGAACCTTCAGGACTGGAACCTCTCACGCAGCCGTTATTGGGGTACACCACTCCCTATCTGGAGAACAGAAGACAAGAAGGAGGAGATGTGCATAGGCTCTGCAGGGGAACTTTACAACGAACTTGAGAAATCTGTTGCAGCAGGTTTTATGGCCTCAAACCCATTGAAGGATAAAGGGTTTGTTCCAGGAGATTTCTCAAAGGAGAACTATGAAAAGATAGATCTTCACAGACCATATGTGGATGGGTACATTCTTGTATCCCCAAGCGGTCAGCCAATGAAGAGGGAGCTTGATCTTATTGATGTATGGTTTGATTCAGGTGCAATGCCTTTTGCTCAGGAGGGGTTGGAGAATCTTGGAAAACCTCAGTTCGGCCAGACAGCAGATTTCATTGCAGAGGGTGTTGACCAGACACGCGGATGGTTCTTTACCCTTCATGCAATATCTACAATGGTGAATAAAAAGGTTGCATACAAGACAGTGCTTTCAAACGGCCTTGTACTTGATAAGGTTGGAAACAAGATGAGCAAGCGCCTTGGCAATGCAGTTGATCCGTTCAAGGCTCTGGATGAGTACGGTGCCGACTCTTTGAGATGGTACATGCTTACCAATGCACAGCCTTGGGATAACCTGAAGTTTGATTTTGCAGGTGTGGATGAGGTTAAGAGAAAATTCTTCGGGACATTGTACAATACATACTCATTCTTTGCATTGTATTCGAATGTTGACGGGTTTGATAATAAGGCTCCACAGGTGCCTGTAGAGAACCGTCCGGAGATTGACCGCTGGATCATTTCATATCTCAACAGCCTCATTAAGGATGTGAAGGCTTGCTATGAGGATTATGATGTTACAACTGCCGGTAGAAAGATTCAGGATTTTGTATGTGACCACTTGAGCAACTGGTATGTACGCTTGAACAGAAAACGTTTTTGGGGCGGTTCAATGACAGAGGACAAACTGGCCGCTTACCAGACATTGTACTCTTGCCTTGAGACTGTGGCAATTCTTGCGGCACCGATTGCGCCGTTCTTTATGGAGAGGTTGTTCCTGGATTTGAATGCAGTATCAGGAATGCATCCTGAGAACTCCGTTCATCTGGTACTTATGCCGGAGGTTGAGGAGAAATATATAGATAAGGATCTTGAGGAGAGGATGGCTTTGGCTCAGTTGAGTTCTTCCATGATTCTTGCCTTGAGAAGAAAGGTGAACATTAAGGTAAGGCAGCCTCTTGCAAAGATAATAATTCCGGTTCTTGACCCTAAAATTCAGGAGCAGTTTGAGAAGGTTAAAAATCTTGTGCTTGGTGAGGTTAACGTTAAGGAGGTTGAATTCATTACCAATACAGAGGGATTGATTACAAAGAAAATTAAACCTAATTTCAAGACTCTTGGAAAGAAATATGGCAAGATGATGAAGGATATTGCAGCTGCATTCGCACAATTTTCACAGAGTGACATTACTCAAATAGAGATGTCTGATGCTTATAAGTTTGCATTGCCTGCAGGTGAGGTTATCCTTGAGAAAGAGGATTACGAGATTACATCAGAGGATATGCCGGGCTGGCTGGTTGCAACCGAGGGCAAACTTACCGTTGCCATGGATATCACAATTACAGATTCTTTGAGAAAGGAGGGTGTTGCCCGTGAACTTGTTAACAGAATACAGAATTTGAGAAAGAGCAAGGATTTTGAGGTGACAGACAAGATTGAGGTTAAGATTGAGGAGAGGGAAGATATTGCGGAGTCATTGCAGGAATTCTCTGATTATGTCTGTGGACAGACATTGTGCGGGGGTATAGAACTGGTTGGCAAGTTGGAGAGTGCAGATGAAATTGAATGGGCAGATGATGAGGTATTGCGCATATCAATAAAGTTGTTAAATTTGTGACTTTAAATCAAATGGTTATGGATACAGAGAAAGTAAGGTACAGCGATGCTGAATTGCAGGAGTTCAAAGAATTGATCCTGTCAAAACTGGAGTCTGCAAAACAGGACTACGAGGAGTTGAGGGCTGCAATTACACACAGTGCCAGCAATGGTGTTGAGGATACTTCTCCAACATTCAAGGTACTTGAAGAGGGTGCATCTTCGCTTTCAAAAGAGGAGTCTGGCCAATTGGCGCAAAGGCAGTACAAGTTCATACAGTCTTTGGAGGCAGCTCTGATAAGGATTGAGAACAAGACTTACGGAGTTTGCAGGGAGACTGGCAAACTTATCCCTAAAGAGAGGCTGATGCTGGTTCCTCATGCAACCTTGAGTGTGGAGGCTAAAAACAAGAGATAATCTATGAAGTTGTCCAAGGGTAACTGCATCTCTTTATTTGTAGTGCTGTTGCTGGTAATAGACCAGGCAATAAAGTTTGTTGTAAAGCTCAATATGACAATAGGGGAGAGCATCCCTGTATTTGGAGATTGGTTTCAGATATGCTTTATTGAGAATAATGGAATGGCATTTGGAATGCAGTTCGGAGGTTCAATAGGTAAACTTGCGTTGAGCCTTTTTAGAGTTGTGCTCATTGGATTTATCATTGTTTATCTGAGGAAACTTATAAAAAGGGCGGGAACTCCTACAGGTGTGCTTGTAGGACTCTCGCTCGTTTTGGTAGGAGCTATTGGCAATGTTATAGACTGTCTTTTTTACGGTGAGATATTCAGTGCATCAACCTATACTCAGGTTGCACAACTTTTCCCTCCAGATGGCGGTTACACGGGCCTCCTGTACGGAAAGGTAGTTGATATGTTTTATTTCCCGATAATAGACACTGTGCTCCCTGATTGGATTCCGTTCTATGGCGGAAAACCATTTGTATTCTTCCGGCCCATTTTCAATTTTGCAGATTCATGCATTTCGTGTGGCGTAGTATATATGCTCATTTTTCAGAGAAAGTTCTTTACGGATGAAAAATAATTGACTGACAGAAAGAGGATGGTCCAGCCATCCTCTTTCTGTTTATATATGCATATGGACTACAAGTGATTATTTCTTTATCTTTTCCATAAGTTTCTGTCGGGAGAAGTGGATTCTGCTCTTTACTGTTCCAAGGTGGAGTCCAAGTTCATCTGCTATTTCCTGGTATTTATAACCGCTGTCATGCATTTGGAAAGGGATTCTGAATTCCGGCTCCAGAGAGTTGACCATTGCAGTCAGTTCGCGGAAATTGTAATCGCTCTCAGGACTGGTCTCTGCCGGACGGCTGGTAAGGACAAACTCCTGGACATCCTTGTTGAAAATAGCCTGCTTCTTAACCCTGCGCCTGTAATCGTTGATGAAAGTGTTTTTCATGATGGTGTACATCCAAGCCTTGATGTTGGTCTGCTCATCAAATTTGTCATGGTTGTTGAGGGCTTTGAAATAAGTTTCTTGAACCAAGTCTTTAGCATCCTCCATATTTGAGGTGAGGCTGTACGCGTATCTGGTCAGGCTCGGCTCCAGGTTGATAATCTCGGTGTTGAAATCTGTATTACCCATAGATCCTAAGATTATTAGTGAATAAACCGTAAACATCATTTATTGTTTACTTTTACTTGAAATAATCCTCAGTTAAGCGTTAGTCTATGTCCTGCTTTCCGAAAGCGAAATTAGAATTTCATTTCTTTATAATTATTAACGGTTGGTGTAGTTATTGTTAAGATTCGGTGAATTTGTGAAAAAATGGTTGCGGAATCTTAATGCTTTCTTTAGAGATATTTGCACGATTATTTAAAAAATCAGCAAATTTCTTTTGTATAAATAAAAAAAGTTCCTATATTTGCAGTCCCAAAGCGGAAGGAGAGGTGGCAGAGTGGTCGATTGCGGCGGTCTTGAAAACCGTTGATCTGAGAGGATCCGGGGGTTCGAATCCCTCCCTCTCCGCTAATAAAAGATAAACCCTTGTAAATAATAAGTTTACGAGGGTTTGTTGCATATACCGGGACAGAGTTGGGACACTAAATGTTCACTTAAGGTTTCTGCTTAAGATGCCTTAAAAAAAAATGTCTGTACGTCAAAAAAATGCCTCCTTGATGCAATATAGAGAGGCTGCTTATCATGAGGGCAAAGAGTGTTTCGTTTACTACTATGCCATTGATCCGTCTGTAAAAGATCTGAGACGGAAGAAAATCAAATTAAACCATATCAAGAGTCTCAAGGATAGACGAGCCGCAGCGAACAGAATAATTAAAACCATTAATAAGAAACTTGCTGCAGGCTGGAGTCCATTTGTTGAGATAGGAGCAGAGAAATGCTATGAATATACATGGGATGCCTTGGATAAGTATCTCAAGTATATGAGTAAGGAGGCTGAGGAGCACAGTATGAGAAGTTACAGGAGTTTTGTTAAGAAAATCAAGGAACTGCTGCTTAAGCATAACTTCTCTGATAAAATGCAAATGATAGAATTTACACCTGGAGTGGCATCTTTGATAATGGAGGAACTGCGGGAGCAGCAGAATATATCATTGCGTACCTGGAACAATTACTTGAGTATGTATATATCCATTTTCAATTGGATGATTGAGCATAATTATTCCAACACCAATCCATTTACCCATATCAAGAAAGTACCACGCAAGAAACTCAAGAAAACCAGAAGGCCTCTAACTGCAGAAGAGTGTTTGCAACTTGAAAGATTTCTTGTTGACAATGGGCATTTGAACTATCTTGCCATGTGTTATCTGTGTTATTACTGCTGTATTCGCCCTAATGAGATATCCTTACTAAAGGTGAAAGATATATCCCTGGAGGAACAATCTGTGTATGTGTCAGAGGAAATTGCCAAGAATGACAATAATAGTGTAAGGATTATTCCTGATGTAGCAATGTGGGTTTTTAAGGAACTGGACCTCTCGGCGAATAAGGATTTCTATCTTTTTGGGTTTGACAAGGAGAAGACATTTGCTCCAGGGCCACGCAGGGCAGAGGGGAGGGAGATTGCCCGCTTCTGGAAAGATGTTGTAAGACCTAATCTGGGATGGGGGATGGACCTCCAATTCTACTCCCTTAAGGATACAGGTATTACCCAACTTCTTGAGGATGGTGTTGCCCCTAACTATGTGCAGGGGCAAGCAGACCATTCATCTTTAGCGATAACTAGTATATATGCCAGTAAGGTTAATAAGGAGGCGAAAGCACAACTCAAGAAATTGCCAAAGGCGTTTTAATTTCTCTTGAATTTGTAAATAATATAGGCAATCAATATCAAAGCTATGATCCCCTTGATGTGTTTGATACCTCTAATTGCTGGAGGTTCTTCATATTTGTCCGTCGTTGCTATTATAGAACTATCGGTTGACACTTCTTGGTGAATCTGCTGTTGTTCCTGGATCTCATCCTTTTTGAGTTCAACGGTATTTTCTTGCCTGGTGTCTCGCTCAATTTCCATGATATAATCAATTGCCTGATTGCCGGAACTGTCGGGAGGGGAATACTTGGTCACCTTTATCCTTGAGTTGTCTTCTATCTTTTGGATTTCCTTCTGCAGATCCTTAATTGTTATGACTGTATTAAGGGAGTCCAAGGCGGTCATGGCAATGTCAAGTTGTTGTCTCTGGGCTTGTGTCTTAAGGGTGGCTGCACAACTACTGCACAGCAACAATATTATAAGTAAAAGGCTTCTTTGCATTGTCTATAAAAGTATTCTCTGTCAGCAAGGCCATTATAACCTCCGTTAATTCTTTTTGTGATTTTGAGAAATTGGCCGGTGTCTGCAAGGCTATTGAGCCCTCTTGATTGCCAATACCAACAAGCGGACATTACGGCATATTCAGGTTGGCTCAACAGTTCCGGATTTGAGATGAAATCTATACCTGTGGCGGCAGCCAGTTGGGAATAGTTGTATCTTCCTGTCAACTGTATCAACCCCCGGCCTTTATACCTGCAGCCATCTCCAGGTTGTGTGTTCCCTAAATCCAATCTTCCTTCGTATGCAGCTCCGGATGCGATTTCCTCAGTATAACGGAAACAACCGCTTTCATGAGCCACCTGGGATAGAAATGCAGCCAGCCTTTCGCTTGTGTTAATCCGGTACTCCCTGGTGTATTTTTTTAGAGGCTCAATGAAGGGTGCAATTGTATCTTCAGTAACTGATAGTATTCTTGTCAGTAACCCAGTTGTGATTTCATTTCTCATCGGTTTTACTTTGTTTTTCGTTCATGATGTCAGAAAGCAAATCTCCCATTTTCTCGGATTGGGCAGCTTTGCCCCTAATCAGTTTTACAAGTTTTGTAAAAAAAGGATGTTCGGTGATAATGAACATATTTTCCAGAACACTGATAACTTCAACCAGGAAAATGAATCCAGCAATAATCTTATAGGTGCATATCCAGTCATGAATACCAACCTGACATTCAAATTCCCAAAATAGGTATAAGAGACCAAAATAGCATAAAGCTTTAGATAAACTCCGTCTCAGGCGTTTACTTGAGCGGGGTATATGCTGTTTTGCTGAGGCTGCTATTCCAGTTATAAAATCGGCTGCCAAAAGGAGAAACATAAGCCAGAAAACTCCTTTGAGCGGGGCCATGTATGCAAATGCTGCCGCAATCCAACCATTAACAGTTCCGGCTGCAGATATGATATGCTTACCAACTTTTACGAAATTATCCATATCCCAAAAGTATAGACTAAGAATCCAAAACCGAAGGACACAAGTAGACTCCAGGTAGATTGTATTTATTCTACCCAAAATCTACCACATCAATTATTACCTTGGTTTTTGCCCCGCTTTTTAGCCACCTTTTTGAGATCATTTATGATGGTTTCGGCCATAACTTCGGAATATATCTGAGTAGTTGAAATCTTTGTGTGGCCAAGTAATTTTTGAACAGTCGTTATTGGGACACCCTGGTGGCAAAGTATGGTGGCACATGTATGCCTGGCGGTGTGGAATGTTGTCCTGGTGCTGATTTTTGCTTTCTTTTGAAGTATAGAGAGACGTTTATTCGTATCGCTATTACAACCAATGCGGGCAAAGCTTTTAACAGATGAATAATTCTTCAGCAGGTTTATTGCCTTTCCCTCAAATAACAGTGATATCGGTATCTTGAGCTGGTAATGCGTTTTCTGCGTCAGAAGTTCCAGCCAAGTAGTGCCATTACTGCAGGTGATATTGTCATCTGTTAGCCGGATGAAGTCGGAATATCTCAAACCGGTATAGCAGCAGAACAGGAACGCATCCCGTACATGGGCAAGCCGGCCCTTGGCTTTTACGGCTTCCATTCTCTTGAGCTCGGCAGGAGATAGGAATCTGTGCTGCGTCTTTTCATGTATGATTTTATAGTTGCGAAATGGGTTCTTATCCATCGGGATATACCCGGCTGATATGGCTTCATTGATTAGTGTGCGGAGGTTTCTTAAATGCTTGGCTGCAGTGTTGGTGGCAGCACCTCTTCCCTTCATCCAAACGTCAAATTCTTTGACAAAGGTGTAAGTCAGATCATCCCAGCAATATCGTGGCCGGTACTCAGCCAAAGCCTTGACGGTGGTGAGCAGATTGCTTTTTGTGCTGCTGGTTCTGTTGGATGCCCGGATGATGTTCCGGCAGAAGGCTTCAAAGGTGATATCGGGAGAACACTCCGCGCGGAGTGCTTCCCTGATGAGCGTGAGTGTAGGGGATATTCCCCTCTTCCAGAGCCCCAGTTCAATGCTCTCCAGCCGGATGATGTATTCGTATATCATTGCATTCAGTGCTTCAGCATTAGGATGATTGATGATGCTTTGGGTTCGTTTATCCCATTGCCCTGGGGTGATATATATGTTACTTGAGATATACATTTTGCGCTGCTGAAGTAACAGTTCAATCTGGATCAGCGCTGCACCCCGGCTGTTGAGTTGGTGCTTTCGGTTGTGGACCAGACGGTATTTAATTTTTTGCATGAGATTTTGAATAAGGATTTTCTTATTAAAAATAATGGGTGATTTTTTGAAATAAGCACGCTTGAGCGTGCTTATTTGGTGGTGGCAG
>SUYX01000006.1:44283-90554 GCA_015060225.1 Bacteroidales bacterium
CTGCCACAACTGATGCAAGGTCTGCTTTTGAGATCTTAATTTGATTACCGTTGGCGTCTTCTGCGTACACGAATGCTCCGTCTGCTGCAGTCGGAAATTCATTCATTTTTTTGTCTGACATAGTAATAATGTTTTTAATGTTTATAAAATTGTTTTTATGTAGTTCTTGTATTGGGTTGCCGACGGGTATAGTCTCCAGTACTTGCGTCCTAGGTCGTACTTGTCAAGGTTGCGGCCATTATAGTCCATCCAGTAGTAGTCCTTGAGCTCATTGGCATATGCCTCACCTTCGTACTTGTTAAGGTAGTATGATGATGGCGCAAGGGGATTGTGTTTGACCCAATTCCATAGATAGGAGATGTAGTATAAAATCCATGAGCCTTTCCATTTTGCCTGTGCGAGATGGATTCGCTCGTGATTGATGACTAGACAGTCAATCTTGTCAGTGCTATCTTCCCTTTGGATAATGGTGCCGCACCACATAAGTGCTGCATATCCCTGGAAAGGGAAATGTTTCATCTTCTTCACTGTCACAGCATCTGTCTTCCCGATAGATGTGAACAGCATCTTAATAAGTGTAAACAGTTCTTTTATCATATTTTATTCTTTAGGAATTTCTTCGTTTTGGTCGAAGAAAACATTAAAGTATGTATTGATTGTCTCAACAGCCTGCCCTAATGCATAGCGGACTATTCTCTGAGAATATATTGTCTGATGCACATTGACCGCCGGGTTATTAGGGTGCATAGGAGGTGTGGCCCCATCTACTGATACATAGGTTGGCCTCTCGTTAAGGGGGATATAAGAATCCTCATTTACTTCAACATACCATCCGTCTGGTATATTGGCATCTTTGCTTTGGGCTGTAAATACCTTACGGTCGTTGAGTTGGTCGTTCATGGCCTCTCCTATGTAACCGGAGAAGAACTGGTAGTAATCAGTACCAAGTCTGTAGAAAGGCCATTGTACAGTCTCCCAGTTGGTGCCTGAAAATACTCCTGCGATATCAGTCCCAAGAAATGCCATACGGAGTGTAAACCAACTGTCATTGGCTCTTTTGACCGCAGATATGCCATTAGGTCCAAGATCATACAGCAATGTCCCGTCATTGTCATAATAACACAGTACAGCCAGGCCTTCAGCATTGATACCAATCTCTATGTTTTTAGCCTTTGAGCCGAAGAACTTGACCAGACCGTCTTCTGCTTCCATTCGGCATCCTCCTCGGGCAGTCCTGAACTTCTCTGCCGTGACAGCCCCTTTTTCAGTCACTGCGAACGGTGCAACATCTTTATCTTCCTTGGTGGCTCCTGCCCAGAATCGTGTTTTATCACCTTCGATTGTGCCAGACATCCCGGCTGTTACTGTACCATCGCTTTTCTTGGCCAGAAGGTCATTACCTTGCAGCAGGTCTATGTGAGCAGATTTGCCAATAATTATATTGGTAAAAATTGCAGGAACATTCATTGAGAATTCTTCCCAGAATATCGCGTTGCCTGGTGCGTTATCATCAGCTGACACATGAGTAACCTTACACTTGTAAACATCCCAGCCGGATGCAGCAGTGTTGGAGCTGACAAATGCTACATCAAGGTATCTGGTGCCAGTAGTTGCAGCTTCATCATTGCGCCATTCATAGCCTGCTTGCCACTCTGCATATCTTACTATGCAACCAGGTAAACCAGGCATACCATTGGTGCCAGCTATTCCCTGTGGACCTTGAGGACCTTGAGCACCATCTTTACCGTCCTTTCCATCCTCACCTTTTTCTGCAAGAAGATCATACTCGGCAGTGTTTACAGTACCTGTGAGGATATATCTTCCATCCTTCCCGACAATTCTATTCCCGGACTTATCCAACATGGTGAAAAGGGGAGGGTTGGAGGTCTCCACCTTGGCCACATATGACGAACCGGCCATTTGAACAATACCCAACTTAGGAACGACAAGCCCTGTTCTCCAGTTACCATGGGCAGACATACTATCCCCCTGTTCTCCCTTCTCACCTTTGATTTTGGACCACTTATATTTTTTGTAGTCTGTACTGTCGGCAATGGTAAAATCAGTATATTGGCCGATATACTCTTTGTTGGCAGAATCAGTCACTGAGAATCCTACAGAACCATCCGCACTGTTGGCGTATGCAATGTGCAGATAAGAAGTCTCACCATTGGTTCCATTCACGCCAGGGATACCATTCTCACCCTTCTCTCCTTGGGCTCCTTTTACAAGGATCCATTTGTAATCACTTGGGTTGGTTGAGTCTGTAGGGTTATTGTCAACATATGTACCTATGTAATCACCCCCGGTCTCATTCATCCCGGAACCTTGGGCATCGGATGCATATTTAACGTGGAAGTATGTAGACTTTCCATCAGCTCCAGGAGTGCCGGGTATTCCCTGATCTCCTTTTTCTCCCTGCAGACCTTGCAATCCCTGTATTCCATCACGGCCATATTTGTAAAAGATTGCCGGTTTGGAGAAGGTACTCCATTTGCCATCTTTCTTTGTCCTTACTGAACCATATTCGTAAGGAACAGCTTCAGTCACCCCTTGTGGGTTATCGGTCCAACCAGATGGAATATATTGGTCCTGCTGAATTGAATCAGGCGCAGATATCTCCTGTTCTGTTACAGACAATTTGAAGATCCATTCGTAATCTTTACCATCCTTGCCATCCTTGCCGGATTCAATCAACTTGTCATACTCAGCTGTATTGACAACACCAGTAAGTATGTAACCTCCATCCTTCCCGACAATTCTATTCCCTGCAGAGTCCAACATGGTGAAAAGTGGAGGGTTTGCTGTTTCCACTTTGGCAACCCACATTACGCCACCCATTGTGAAGACATCCATTTTGACTGCAGGCATCTTGTCGGTAGACCACTCTCCGCGCTGATTGTAAGAGATTCCATCTTCGCCTTTCTCTCCCTTCTCTCCAGAGATACGGGCGCAAGTCCACGTTTCAGGCTCTGTTGCAGGAGGTATGACGATGCCTGTACGCAACCATAGGTGCTGACCCTTAGGTACTGGTGGTGGTGCATCCTGCCATCCTAATGTTGGAGCTTCAGTCAATGAATCATTTACTGCAAATTCAAATACTGGATATTCAGAAGCAACACCATCTTCACCCTTTTCGCCCACAATTCTAATAACACCGGTCCATGTACCATCTCCCACACGCTGTCGCATGTATATATCATCGGCGGCAAATGTTGTATGCCAAGATTGGCCATCGGCTGAATATTGCACCTTCAGACCGTCACCATCCTTACCATTGGTCAAGTCTGGAGTATCCAACAGTAAAAACCATGAGTCGTTAAGAGTTGTGGAAGCTAAAATATAATAGCCATCTGAAGTGGTAATGTAATTACCGTCTTTATCTATAACCAGTGGATAAGGAGGCTCAGATGTTTCCCTGTTGGATATAATAATCTTGCCGGCAAAAGAGAGCATAGAGTTAACAGGGTATGGAACCTTGCTGCTATCCCATTTTGAACCTGGTGTGATTGACGAACCGGATTTTACCTGGCACAACCATGCAGGATCATTCGCTGAAGGTTCAGTATTTGTCCCGTTCTCTGCCACACACAACCATAAAGATCCTTTATGAGAGAAACGGTCATAATATGCAGCCGTTGTTCCTGCCACCCATGCACCTCTGTCATTGGCCGTCAACACAGGGGTTCCATCCTCCTTTACTTGCTTGAATACACCGGTGAGGTACAGATTCCTTTGATATGATGAATAGCCGGCAAGGTCCAACCCAAAAGCACTTTTGAGATTTGATAAGTCACCCTCTTGCTTTGCTATATTTTGAATACCAATCTCCCAAGTATTTTGAGAAATCAGGTACCTGGTATATGTTCTTGTCTCATATACAGATGTCTGTCTGTCAACATTGGTAAAGTTTCCATAGCAGACAAAGTTCATGAACTCCATTGGGTGCAGCTGCTTGCTCCAATTCTCAGAAGTTGGCCTCAAAGCATAGCGGAACTGTTTATGGTGCCATGCGATACCATTCCCATCTGAGTAATCCAGCACTTCGGTGATTCTGAAATACACAGTGCAGAATCCGGAGAATTCTCTGTTTCCACGGCCATCATCATAATCTGCAGTCGCATTGGCACTCTTGAGATCAAAATTGTGGAAGATACCCATACAGATATCACCAACAGCAATTGCCCCAATCTCTCCCTCCTCCAGTTTCAGCCAGGCGGTTCCGGTATCAGCATCAGGATCCTGTTCCACACGCTCAATTATACCGGCACCAGGAGCTCTCCACTTGTCTCCCACCTTTACTTCAACTCTGTTGAATCGTAGTTCCGGCACCTCCAGGAAGCGGCGGATTGTCAATGATTCCATCTCACCATTGCCATTTTTATCAATCCTGGCACCACGCCCGGTCAATCCACCAACATACCCCTTTGTCTCAAAACCGTCTTCCCCAATAACCTTGCCTGAAACTGCAAGGTTCTTCCCGACAACAAGGTCACCGTTATCATTCAATGAAAAAAGACGCAGCACATTGATATGCTCCTGAACCAATTGGTCAAGAATGGCCTTATTGGCGTGGGAATGGGCTGAAGGTTGAATTGCCTCCAGAGCATATAACTGTATATATGATTTAAGCGCCCCAATGGTTATCTTGTACCAGGATTCAGTATATGGCGACTGTACCGGTATTTGCAGAAAATCCTGGAGTTCGGCTTCCAGAAATTCAGATAGCCGGGGCGCTAAAAAAAAAAGACTGTCGGGAGTTTTTATCTCCAGTGGAGCAGCAAGCGTCTCTACTCTTGCAAGGTTTTGGAATCCTCTGTCTTCGGCATATTTATATGAGAAAGTAAATGAATTCAGAGACTCCATATTGGAGACACTGACATTACTTTGGGTAAGCACTATACTCCTCATCTGGCCATCTTCCACAGCATACGCCTTTTTCGTATTCCAGAAATCCTTCAGCCAAAGGATCTCCCTTGCACTCTTATAACCTGTATCCTGGGAATATGTCCTGTCAATTGTTCCGGACGCACTTTCTAATGTATCATTGTACTGTACATTCTCAAAGGTAGTAGAAGGGGCAATAAGATTCTCTCCTGTAAAAACAGCGCTGTCTATACCTCCCAGCGTGTTTTCAAACAAAAAGAACTTATCTTCAGGAAAATTTTCTGTCATAACATACCTCTGCACGTATGACATAAGATTCCCGACAGCATCCTGCACATACACATCAAAGTAACCCAACCTATCCCCTGAGGTGATACCCCATATATGGGCAAACTGGGTATTCACCGTTACACACTGTCCGGAACTTACAGCAGCCAGGACTGTTGTTGCGGTACCGCCATCATTCAGATATGATTTGACAACAATATTAGCAGAGTTTGCTGAGGCGTTGTAATAAGTAAGCCATTGGGGTTGTGCGTAGCGTACTTCCATAACCTGAGGCTGCCAGGTAAGGAAATTACCGGACAGAAACGCAGATGCAGATGTATGCAGATTGGCTACGCCGCATTTTACAGCCCTGAAGGAGATATCAGTATCTCCAAGCATAGCTGTAAAATCTCCCACAAGGGTATCTTGAGAAAACGATGCTGATGATGACAGAGTAAAGCGGAGGTTGCTGTGTACAACCTCTTTCATTGATATGGTAATGATGCCATCTGCATCCGGACGGTACTGGTTGTCCACAAGCAAATCCTCTCCCTTGTACAGACGGAATCTTACCACATCAGAACTGGATATTACCAGATCCTTTATATTCCCGGACAAAGAAAGAGCATCCGGTTGCTGCTGTATTACCATAATTTTTCAGTTCTTTACTCAAAAATATGGCTATGGCACCGGATAAAAAAGGACACTATTTCACCACAGATTCATACCATACTTTAATGGATTCGTAGTGTACTTCTGTAATCACATCTACTGATGTGGTCTTCTTTATGGTAACTATAATGCCTTCCTCTGAATGATGCGTAGTCTGGCCAAGTTCGGTAGGTGGAGCAAGGGTATTTGACCAGTCAGTCTGTTCCTCTTCATACTCCCAGTTCTTTACCTCATACTGCGATTGGGTACTCCATTTCTCAAGGACATCTTCCACATTGGTTTTTCTCTCCCATTTGTACAACTGTTCAGAGATTACCGGCAGTGAATCTTCCACGGGATTGAGCAATTGAGGTACCACTGTGTATTTGGATTCCTGGCATACAAGATTACGTCCAACATCGTATGTTATTGAATTCATCACCAGTTGCTGACCCCGGAAGAATTTCAATGAGTCCAGGCGCAATCGTTGTAATTTCTCCGGTTGGAAATCAAATTTGCCGGATATCTCTGGAGCGGCATTCTGCAACAGACCATTGTATTTCTCCCAGAACAGGCTGTACATATCCGAATAATTGAGTCCCCAGGAGTTCCACTCATCACCCAGGTTGTTGTATCGTTGATTGGTAGCCAGATAATAACCTGCTTTAATCTCAGTTCTTGATGCCGCCAATCCAGGAGCAAAAGCCAGGATGATATCTTGGGTACCATCAGAGTCTGTTTCTCCGTTGTAACTGGTGTTGGGATGTCTTTTCTCCCCGATATATGGGGCTACAATGGGACGGTTCCTGTAGGCAGAATCTTTCACATAGGAAATCATCCCGTATGCAGCATCTACAGCCTTATACTCAACAGTCTCAAGGCTCTTCATACAGTAGTTGAAATTGTTGGTGCCAAGATGCTCATACGAATACCTCTGGGTTGTGGTATTATAGGCAGAACGGTAGAATCTGCCCAGAGCCTTGCGCAGACATACACCCAAGCCATCTTCCGCAAAACTCACTTCAGATACTGCTGAACATATCGGATATTTCTTTACAAACTCGTGGAAAGTATCCTCTGCTGGATCTGCATCATCCAAGTCATTGTTGCTCTCCAGATGGATCTGCTTTGGATCAGGATAGGTGATGGATATATTTCCATCCAGTATTCCCGACAGATCCATATCAGGAGTACCGGACAATATATCCTCATAGAATACCAGGTCTGCAACCTTTTGCTCTGGATACACAAATACCTGCGCGTGGAATCTCGCATTCAGGAAGTCCAGGAACTCGGTGAGAGTACATGTAGGGACTATGTCCGATATTTTCAGTGTCCCCTTGCACAGTGCGTCTGCTGCATTGTGGAGCATGATGATCTTCTTTAGGGTAGGATCCGTAAGGAATTTGTTGTCCCGTAGTGTATAGCCCATCTGCCGCATCAGTTGCTGAAGGAACTTTCCAAGGTAGAAGAATGGGGCCACCCCATATCCGGCAGGCACACGTATTGATTCTCCATTCTCTATAATTGTCCGGCTCTTGTACAACAGTGGCCATACAGCATCAGAGGATGTAACATCCACATCATTGAGGAAAAGGTATGAAGTTCCGGAATCATTATCCTCCTTATTCACCGCTACAGTTGCAATGGTGAACCAGTCATCAGTTTCCCCTGCAGCACAGGATAGGAGGTGAGTAACCCATTTCTCCGAAGAATTCAGATCATCCCGGACAACGCCAGCAAAAATTTCTGTAAGTTTTTTATCCTTGTAAGAGGTGTACATATCGCTCTCATCAAGGGCCAGCGAGGCCGATATCCCGGAATCCCTGCTTACCGTATCCACTATAAGAACTCCATCCTTATGAATGATGCCAGCTTCCAATTTGGCAGATAGTTTACGCAAGAAACCTTCCGAATGACCTATGAGTTCCGGCCGGCCAAGTTTTTGTAACGTATCCTGAGATATCGGTAGGGTTACCGGAATTGTAGCAGTACCATTATCACCGTAAAATGGTGATTCTTTCTCAACAGAGAATGAAAAATTGTCGGGAAGGGCCAACTGCCCTTTGGATGTTATAAGTCTCATGCCCGTTTGGATGTTGCTTTTTTGAATCTATTATATACTTCAGATGCTGCCTGTTGGTCAGAGAATACGGTATATGCCTTTATAGGGTTATCCTTCAGATACCGCAAAAGGGCCAACAGTTCTTGCAATAATACTGTCTCTTCAGGTGAGCCTCCAGTCACATACCCACCGTTGGCATAACCTGGAAGGGAATTGTGTCCGCCGGAACTTCTTACCCTCATTGCCTCAATAGTATGTATCATATCCTGGACTATTGGGGTACGCATAAGTGGCTGCGGTACCACATACTCCCCTCGGTGTACGATGCCAGCCGGCTCAAGACGGCCACCATCCCCTGTATATCCACCATCTGAAAATCCGCTGGTAAGCAACCTCTGTTTGGTGGTACCGGAAGAAGAGGATCCGGAACCCACACTCTGGTTCTTGATGGCATTGCGCTGCGCTACGGCCACAGCAATCTGCGCGGCAGTGGTAGCTCCAACAAGAACAGAGGCCGGGATGGCTGCCACCAGAGGAAGATCTGCGTATTGTCTGGCAATTGCTATTGCACCATTAGAGATAGCCTGGGCAATCTGAATACCCATATTGGCATCGGCATACTTCTTCTGCAGATCCAGTTTCTTTTTCTCATATTTTTTCTCAATGGCCTCGCGTTTTTCGGCATCATCTCCAGCTGCTGCCAACTCCTCCTGCATCCTGGCATCCAATAGACTCATCTGTGCATCCTGAAGACCACTGAAAGCATCGGCCACAGCATTGAAATGGCTCTGGTACTCCTGTACCTCACCTGCAAACTTGTTGGCCTTCTGTGCCCTTTCCTGCTGCTCATACTCCTTAATCATCTCCAGTCTCTTCTGCTCATACAGCTCCTCAGTAATGAGTTTCATATCCAGCATAGCCTGAAGGTCGGCAAGTTCAGTGTTGAGTTCCCCCTCTGAACCCACACCAGGGAACAACTTCTTGGATTTGCCTGACAAGCGTTTGAACTCCTGCAGCTCTGTCTGGATCTGTTTTTGGACATCTGCATCCATCTGGGCAATAACCTTGGCCATCTCCGCCTCTTCAGCCTTCATTGTGGCAATCTGCTTGTCTGCAAGCTGCTTATATAATGCATCGGTGGACTTCCCGTACAAGGCATTAATCTCAATCTTCCTGTAAATATGCTCCAGTTCCGCAGACTCAATCCTGGCAGCATACTCCTTATAATCAATCTCCATATTGTCATAGGCCAGTTTTGCCTCCTGGATTTGCCTTGAGTAAGCATCCTGTGCAGCCAGAACCTCCTTGTCATAAGACTCCTTCTTCTCCTTCTCCGTCTTTGTGGCCAGGTCCTTTTCTGTCTGTGCAGTCTCAGTGCCAATCTGCTTTACAAGAGTGTTCCTCTGCCTCAAGGCCCTCCTCTGCATTCTGGAGACCTCTCCATCCACCCCAAGCCATTTGTTGTATGAATTCACATACCCCAGTATAACCTCATCATTGGTAAGGTTGTACTTCTGTATGGCAGATGCTGCAGAAGCAAGGACCTGAGGGGTTTCCTTATACTTGTCATTGAGTTTCTGGATTGCAGCCTCTGTAGCTGCTATAACAGAACTGTAGTCTATATTGGAAAATGACCATCCTCTATCACCTCCGGCAGTACGGGTGGATTGTGATGCTTTTTTCTGATCCTCCAGCTGCTGCTGCAGCTCAAGCAATTTAGTGGCATCAGTAATGGCCTGGCGGTTGGCGTGATAATTGTCAATAAAGAATTCCTTCTCGGCATCTGACATCTTAGTGAAATGGGTGTACTGCTGATTATAGGCATCCATTTCTACCTGTGCAGTGGTCTTCCTTATCTTCCCAATTTCATCATACAATTCTATGATTTTATTGGCAGCTGCTATGCGCTGCTGATTGGAAAGATTGATATTGTCCATCAATTCCTGCTGCAGGGCAATCTCGTTTTGGATCTTGGTCTCCTGGATTGTCTGAGAGTTCTGCAATTCAAAAACCTCATCAAGCACACTTTGGAATTGCTTTCCTGCAGTATATGCATTAAGCATATTGGAAAACAAATGGCTCCAATCGCCAGTACTGAATGTTTGCAACATAGATTTATAGGACCACTGAATACCTGTAAAAGTATGTTGCACCATATCTCCCAAAACTTGAGTCTCCTCAGATGCCCCTTTAAAAATTCCAATAACACCGGAAGCAAGTGCACTAAAGAAGGTAGTCTTGGCCGGCAGCATAGAGAATATTTTAGAGAAAGAACCGGATACTTCCTCAGTACCGGCCGTAACCTCCTTGTATCTTGCTCTAAGGTCCTTAAGTTCAGAATTGTATTTTTTCCAAGCATCAGGATTAAGTTCCTTGCTGGTATTATGCAAAGCCCTTGTAACCTCCCCCATACGCTGCTTGAGTTGGTTGGCACTCATACTGTTTATATCCAAGGCAGCAGTATAACTCTTCACCTTCCCCTCCGCCTCCTTGAGTTGTTTGTTTTTATCCTTAATGATCTTGTGAAGTTCTTTGCCTTCTTCGGTATTATGCTTTTGTTGCGCCTGCAGTATAACATATGCCCGGTTCAGGTTCCCCAACTCCTTCCTAAGAATAATGGCATCATTCTGGGATTCCTTTATTTTCTCCTGGAACTCACTGTCTGTAACCTTTATCTCTGCCTCAAGCAAAATCTTATCAATATCCACCATAAACAATCTGTTTTAAGCAAATTAACTACAGCATAGGGCATAAAAAAAGGACAGGGAACCGGTCCCTGTCCTTAATACAAAAGATGTATAAGCAACTTATTTAAATATCTGTTTAAGCAGCTCAATAGCGCCCCAGGTAAGGAATCCTATGATTAAACAAAAAATAAACATAAAAACTGCAGTACCAAAATTACCGAACAACATACCAACTATAACCCCTACTACAATTGAAGAAATAAGTATAGTTCTTATCATTTCTCATTCAAATTATGTGTTATTACTCTCCTTACATATCCGCCAACTGCATACTTCAGTCTGCGGTAGATACCTCCATACAGATAGCCATACACATACTTGTTGTAGATAGGCTCGTAGTTCTTCTTTTTCTTGCCTCCTCGTCCTTTCTTCATATCCAGGAAGCGGATGTACAGAGGGTACTGGATGGTCATCTTCATATTGGCCACTGTAGGCTTCTGCCCCAAGGAACTCAACAGCGCTCCGGTGCGGTTGGCATAGTACACTGTGGCAATCATTTTCTGTGTGGCCAGCAACTGCTCCCCTTGTTCCATCAGCAGCCCGTTCAAAGTATGTATATAGTTCTCTGTTAGCATATCACAAAGTTAATAAATTTCGCTGAGACATTCTATAGCCCTGTGCAGAGGGCCTAACACCTGCCACTTGTGCTTCTTCCAGATATCAGCCAAATCTTCATCCACTTGATTGAGTACACTGCTAATGGAATCCATATAAGCCCTGGTCAGCTTATCCCAATTGGCAATGGTAACATCCTTCTCCCTCTGGCGATAATGTTCAACCATATTGTCGGCCTCCAGAATCAAATTATCATAGGACTCAATCAAAAGAGATGCAAGGTAGAGGAACTCTACCGGCTCAATACTGCGGCATTCCCCAGGTTTATACTTTGGGGACTTCCCAGCTGAGAGTTTGGACATCCTCATATCAAACTTATCCATATCAAAAGTGTTTTCCGGCAAGCACTTCAGAATGGATACCAGTTGCCCAAGTTCCGGGATATTGCCCAATAATGGTGTCAGATCCGCATCTTCAAGGACCCTTTCAATCTGTGCACCTATATATCCGAAATACCACATGGTACCGCCAAGGGCATCTGCCCATAACCCTGTATAATTACTGTTCATTGCTATTCCTCCTCATATATACATCAGCATAAGCAGACCTATCCCATGCCTGGGCCAGAACCGGATCTGCCTTTGCCAACAGTTTATAAATTGACACCTCAAAACAATTGGAAAGTTCATTCCATTCCGGTATCAGCTCTTTGAGCCTGCCGGATCCGTTGACGCTCCGGAAAGATGACAATTCTTTCTCAAGAGAATAAAAATGCTCCATAAGCAGTTTGGCATAGGCCAAACACTCAATATCTGTCCTACTCTTATCCATTACTGTTCCTCCTTACAGTTAAAGATCATATAATCCACATCTGGGAGAGGCCTTCTGATTACCATGGATGCAATCTTGAGTTTCATTCTGTCCTTGAGGCTTACTGCTTCTGTGGCCAGTTCAATGCTTGAGGCGTGGAGCAGGGTGTAAGAGTAACTGTCGGTGTTGGTCTTAAGGAGTACTCCGTACCAGTCATCGGGAAGAGTTGAGATGATGAACCCTGGGGTTACATCTGAAGTGGTGGTTGATACAATGGCACCTACCTGGTAGGTGTGGGCAACGGCTGCACCTTGTGCAGTACCGGTTGCAAAAGCATTAGTGGTTTGCATAACTAATAGCGTTTTACAAGGTTATTAAATAAAAAAGCAGTCTTTAGGGTTGCAAACCACATCTCGCTAACGAAATGCTCATGGCCCTTTCGGAACCAACGCCCATAGACTGCTAAACTTACTTTCTGCTTAAAGTTCGTTAGCCAGATTGTATTGTTAAGATGTGATTTGCAAAACAAAGATAATAATAAATTTTCCTTTTTTGCAAAAAAAATAAAAAAGATGATGAACCCTGGGGTTACATCTGAAGTGGTGGTTGATACAATGGCACCTACCTGGTAGGTGTGGGCAACGGCTGCACCTTGTGCAGTACCGGTTGCAAAATTAGTAGTGTCGGTCATGACTACTTACTTTACAAGGTTATTAAATAAAAAAGCATCCGGTAGGGTTGACCGACACATATCGCTAACGAAATGCCGTTGGACCTTTCGGATCCAACACCCATGGGATGCTAAACTTACTTTCTGCTTAAGTTCGTTAGCAAGATTGTTAATATGTATCGGTCGCAACAAAGGTAAAAAGAATTTTGGAAAAAATTCCTTTTTTGGGAAAAATGTTGCAAATTCTCTTCCCGATAAAGGAAGACCTGGGGGAAAAATGGCACCTACCTGGTAGGTGTGAACAGCTGCAGCACCTTGTGCTGACTGAGCTGTAAAAGAATCAGTAGTACGCATAACTAATTATTTTACAATAAACAAAAAAAGCAACCCTTAGAGTTGCGTACTACATTTCACAAGGTGGAATGCTCATGGCCCTTTCGGAACCAACACTCATAGGTTGCTAAACTTACTTTCTGCTTAAGTCCCACCTAAGATTGATATGATAAAATGTAGTCCGCATCACAAAGGTAATAATATTTTCCAAGATTGTTCCTTTTTTGTAAAAAAATAAAAAAAGAGTCCAGTTTTACTGAACTCTTCCATTACTTTCCGCAACAATGTTTATATTTCTTTCCACTACCACAACTGCAGGGATCATTCCTGCCGGGTACTTTTGCGCTTACCAAAGGTGTGTGAGCTTTAATTCCCTTCACATAATCAATAGTCTGCTGTGATGGAACTCTAAAACTCATAACAGTCTGCCCACCAAAATTGGTAATTGAAAAATCCCCCTGAGATATAATATTCATTCCTATCAAACAGCCTGTATCTCCATTGGCAGACAATTCCTCACACTCTGTAACTTTGGTTTTAAGGGTAATTTGTTCGTTATTGAGAGTTATCTGCACATAGTACACATTAACATCTTTAGGACCATGGACGCCATTTACTACAGTCTTGGAAATGGGTATAAGTCCCAACTTTTGTGCAGTGGATTTTGTAATAACAGAATTGGTTGCACCGGTATCCCATAATCCTAAAGTGTCAACTGTAGTGGATGTAAAAGGATCACTTATATGTACATCTGTCTTAATGCAATTGACAACTGTACTGTATTTGGTGGTTAAGGCGTGGACTTTTCCCATACTATACAAAAATCACTCTTGAATGAAAAGTTTGAGTATAAGCATTCTCATCTTTTGTGCACTCTTGAATTAGGAAAGTACCCAACTCAAATTTATTGGAAGCATATTCAATTGCCTGCTCAAACGAACTAAAGGCACTTTTTACCTCCATATCTTTAATAACTAGAAATTGGTTAGGATATTTTTCAAAAAGATGTTTATAATTCTCCTTGAAATAATTGAATTCCTTCTCTAACATGATTGGTTGTCTATTTTATAAATATCTTGGAATGTAACAAGTGTATTGTTAAATAGTTGCGTCTGCAAATGTAAAAAAAATATAATTATTTTTTTTGCAAAAAAGGAACTATTTGAATGATATTTGAACAGGATTGAACAGCATTTGAACAAGAATCGTTCAATCAAGCATATTAAAATACCCTTTTAAATGATGCACAAGTACTGTAATGTGATGATGCAGCAAGTTGCCGGCAAATAAAAAAGCACCCCGGAGGGTGCTTGATGGTTTATGATATTTTCGCTACATAATCCTTAATTCTATCAGCCTGGCTTCTCGTTATATTGGTGAAACGGATTTTCTTTAAGGCCGTTTTTCCTTTATCTGAAATTAGTTTGCCAATAGAAGTGTTCAAAAACATTGAGGGTAGCGCATCTACATCCACCAAATCCAATGTGATGGAATCCTCAGTGTCATACTTGGCAATAATCATATCATACAACTTAGCCCCTGCAGTAGGATAATCTGCATCTTTAAGTATATAACTGATACTAATGGTACACATACTCACCTCCTCTAATTTAAATAATCAAAATCTAATGTATCTAATGTTTCCTCGGCCTCATAGTGATTCAGATTAATCTTGTAATACACCAATGTGCCTTTAAATTCAAAATCCATTTTTTTAGTTCTAACAGACTCCTCTTTTGTCATCAGAAATGCCCCATTACTTAATATAAGCATATTCTGGTCTTTTGTACTGCTCCCCCTAATTGAATCCAACCCCATACCACTATTGTGCAGTTTTGATTTTACTGTAAATTTAGGTTCAATCGCTTTCCTCAATGCCTCCTCATCTGACACATAAGGGAGAACTGTCCTCACTGAATTACCAATTCCTATGCCAAAATCACATACGGCAATCTGCAAAATTTGATTATCCGGATCAAACTGGATAAAGGAAAAAGCATTACCTTCAGCATAAGCATGATCACATACATTATAAAAAGCTTCAGTGATAGACACTTTTATTGATGACAGATCTTTATCCGATTTGAACTTATCCTTCAAATATTTTGTAACCTCATTCCCATACAGTTCCTTTTGCTCATCCTTCAATCTCCAAAGGTTCAAGATATTCTCATCCTCAATATGGGAGTGGTCTTGACCTCCAGCCCAATACTCCCTAAACTTAAGAGTTTGAAACAAGTAATCACCAACAGGTGTTTTACGGTCTACTTTTATTTCTACATCAAACCTGCTAATATGTTCAATCAAACAAGCAAGTGAAACTATATGAACTGGACTTAGATTCTTAACCTCAATATCAGGGAATGTAAAGACCACAGTACCACATTCATCATTATGGATACAAGCCCTGTATTCCATAACTCTGGAAAGCCATAAATCTTTATTCGTACTATTGAAAATTAAGGTTATCATCTGGATTTATCTGTAAATTTTACGCAAAAATGCAAAAAAAGTTGCAAAAAAGAAACTTTTTCGCAACTAAGGAACATGTTGATTACTATAAAGTTCAATTGATAGGGCATTGAAGCAATGATAATTATCATTGCTAATAGTTGCAAACCATCCATTCTTCCTGCCGTCTTCGTTTGGTCTTTGAGGCTGATATATGCCTTTCTATGCGGTGGATTTTCCATCCGTTAAGATTGGCATAATCCTGCACTTGAGACAGTGGAAATGTGGTGAGCATGAACTTCCCTTTCACTTTCTCCAGTACTGCCAAAAGGCGGCCCATATCGTGTTCATTGAAGGTGCCGTTGTAATGAGCGCAATCGGTCCCAAGATATGGAGGATCCACAAAGTGGAAGGTATCCGGGCTATCGTAGGTCTTTATCACCTCAATGGCATCCCGGCTCTCTATGGTAACCCACTCCAGGCGGTCACACAATGACTGTGTAATATTATCCTTGGCATTTCGCAGTTTCTTGGCCATCGCCCCTTGGAAGTCGTAACCGAATGTTCCATCCAGCATTGAAGCAAAACTCATCTTGCTTCTAGCCCATACAGCCCAGGCACGCTGCACTGGAGAAAAGAAGGTTGGATACTTGAGTATGTGTCCGGCATGGGCGTGCAGGTCACGGCTGTGAAGGGTTTTCTCTATCTCTTTCTTGAGATCGGGATAATACATCTTGGCCACCCAGTAGAAGTTGGTGATGTTCTGGTTGATGTCATTGATGATTTCTGCTTTTACAGGGTCCTTGGCAAAGAGTACTGCAGCACCTCCGCAGAAGGCCTCTGTATAGATGGAATGTTTTGGAATGAGTGGGAGGATATGCTTGAGCATAGTCTGTTTACCTCCATAATAGGTGATAGGTGTTTTCATAATTGTATATCTAAAAAATAGTTAACTTTGCATTGTCTCACATAACTTACCAATAGATTAATAGAATAGCCCTACGGAACGAGAGGTTACTCCCGGCATTCCGTAGGGCTATTCTATTGTCAAGTTAAAAGTAAGTGAGACGACTGTTAACTATTTTACCGGGAGTTTTTCCCTCCCGTTCCTGTCTAAACCATATCTATTCCGGTTATATTGAACATAAGGGTCCAGCCATAACTGTTGCTCAGATCCCGGGCAAAGATTGGCGTTATATCGTTGGGGAATGATAGTCTCTGAACAAATGGATCAGAGCGGTCTTCCCTAAGTTCCTGTCTTATCTGGGTGATGATATCCAGCAGCTCTTCGGTGATGAGTATCTCCTCTGCTTGGTCGTATGTCCTGGATGAGAGAGGCTTGGCCACTGTTACGGCCAGTTGCATTGCATCCTCCTTCACCTTCAGGGCATTCTCCCGGGTACTGATATTCCCGTAATCAATGAACAGGTATATTCCCTGCACCATACTTATCTGGCTCTTCACCCTCTCATCATTAACTCCAAAGATGTAATCAGTAATCTGCGGGAACCTGTCTTTGCAGGCCCCAATTGCCTTGGCTTTCATCCGGGCATAATCTTCAGAGCCGTTTGCCTTGTTGAATATTTTCGCTACAGCATCCACTGAGGGGTATCTGCAGAAGTAATGGAATATGTCCTGTAGTATCATAGTATAGTGTTTATTTGTTCAATGGTAAGGTTCAGTTCAGAGGCAATTTCTCCCTTTTTCTTCCCTATGGATTTGAGCTGCAGCACTGCATCTGCAGTCTGCTTGAGCAGCAGATCCAGGTATGAGAACAGCGGCATTGCACTCAGCTCATTAAGGGAGCCATATCCTTTGCCTGCTAATGTGTATAGAGGGGCATTGGGGCCTAGCGGGTTTTTACCATCTTTTTTGGATGGTGAGTGGAAGAGTATATCATATTTTGGCAGGGCAGATATCCAGTTCACAATTGCCATATAGTTATACATTACCGCATACAGTTCCCCCTCTCCAACTTTTTTCAGAGAGATTCTTTCCATTTTCTCATTGTTGTATGGGGCTGGGCAATATAATATCCTTGCAAGGTCCTCCAGGAATGAGATATCCCGGCTGCTATGGTACTGCTGCAGCATTGTGTTAGCATCTATGTATTGCTGGGCAGTGAGGGAGGTGTTTACCACCTGTCCTGTAACGGAGAATGTATAACCTTTCAGGTTTGTTCCTGGTAGCAGTGGTACCAGTTGTTTGGCAAAGTGCAGATCCGGCTCTACATATCGGTCCATCCCGGCTGCTATCCTCAGGAATGGATCCTCTGTATCTGCAGGGAGGTGTTTTCCCAGCCATTGTCTGATGTCTTGAGGAAAATTCTGGAACTTATCGTCAGGATACACAAACTTATACGGGAAGGTGATATGCTCGCTTATGCGGAACAGATTCTCACAATAAGTATCATTCTGTGGCTGCGGTTTTGGGTTCTCCTCAAGCAGGGCATAAATTACCAGAAGCTTGAATTCGGGGAAATCCACCTCTCCCATTTCCAATAGGCGGAGAGCCTTCCCCACATTGCAGAATTGGGATGGGGAGAGCTCTTCCCATTGGTTTGGAATATGGAACTTGTTATTGACAGTTATCATAGGGTTGCGTAGAATGAATTTTTCTCTTCATTGAGGTTGGCTGCTATCTTAATGTTCAACCCTCTGACGACACTTTTTACCTCTGCCTCCAGAGCTGAGTAATATTTTTCCACATCTGCCATTATTATGGACTTCATCTTCTCCCTCACCTGCATCAGACTGCTCTCCTTGGTGTACTCGTGAGCCACATCGTTACGGATGCTCTTTGGCAGTTCCGTTACATCAAAAAGCATCACTGCCTGGGCCATCGTATGGTAGGCAAGCACTCTTTTTGCCCGGTCAAGAACTTTTGCAGATGGCTCAGCAAGGCCCTTCATACGCGGATTTATCTCATCATCCATAACTTTGCGCATCAGGAACTGCACCTTGGAGAAGAAGTATTCAGATTTGTCTATCTGGAAATACTCATCAAACTCTGCTGCTGATTTTATGAGCAGACTTGAGCGCATCTTATATTTTGTAGAGTCTTTCCACTCGGTGAGTTCAGATTTATCCAGCCAGGTAAATATGGCATCCATTGCACACCAGTAAATAGAAATATACTCTTCTCTCATTGCCTCGTACTGGTATTTGTAGAGGCTTTGGTTGGTGTTGTTTTTTGATGCTGCCCAGAAGATATGATACCTGTACATTGCGTAGTTGGCAATGGCTGATTTAACCAGTTCTGCCACTCCCTCATTCTCCAGCAACTTCTCTATTATATCCACCCCAATGGATTTATTGAATTCAATTCGGGCTTGCATTATACTTGGTCCGAGAGCCTGAAGTGTCAGTGATCGTTCAAAGCCCTGTACATATTGCGATAGGTCATCTATATCTTTAAACATAGTCTATTCTGTCTGATTCTGTAATCTATTCTCAGGTGTAACATCCTGCTGTTTGGCTATTGTAGGGCGGTAGAACCCTATCCTCACGCCTGAGGCATATTTGGCTGGAAAATTGAGCTTTATTGCGTAGTTCAACGCTGAACACACCACACTCTCCGGGATTGTCAGGCCATTTAAGTAGATGAGGTAGTTGTAATATGCATCGGAGCCGGATTTGCTGATTACCCCCTCCTTGGAAACGTTGGAAATGGATGGATCCAAGCCTTTGGCGGCCAGCATCACATAATCTGCCCTCTCATCGTATGATTTGATAGCCTCAATGTACTCCTTGTATTTCTGTGGTATCTCTTCAATCCGCCAGCGCTGTTCCTGACCATTCTCGTCGGTGAAGGAGGTGGTGGCATAGTATTTACCCTGGTTCTTGCCAGCTCCGGAGAGGAACTGCCCCAGTTTTTTGAGTTCCCTGGTTGTGAATTCTGCCAGCAGCCCTTCGTGGTAATCACATCCTACCTCCATCACATCATCCTCCCCAAAGGTTATTTTCTCCAGTTCCACACTGGAGCCTTCTGTCGCTTCACTCATCTTGCCGGCATTGCGTTCACAAATACCCTGCAGCATATCCTTCTTGCTTCGCATCCACGCCTCCGGTATAATGATATGGAGCCTTGCAGAGAGGGCATTGGCCAGATAGTCATTGATATATTTTGGGGTGAGGTTGGACCCCTGAATCCAGTCTTTCACACCTCTGTAGAAGGTGTTGAATGAGTATATCTCCTCCCCGTGGGTGGGATTCTTTATATATGATATTGCAGATGGGTGTGCCAGAGGCTTGGTGTAGTTGAATCGCGGATATACCTTGTATTCCCTGCTGCTGCCTGTACCGGACCAGTTCCCCACCAGAACTTTGTTGAACTCTACATCCTCAAAATCCGTACGGCCAGCAATATTTTCTGTAGTGGCCAGACGGCAACGGGTAACAGAGACGTGCTCCAGCCCTGCCACAGGCAATGTTCTGGAGAACTGTGAGCCTCTGGTGAACCTCCATTTGGAAAAACACCCTTCACAGTAGTAGAATGAGCGGATACATTTATTCAGGTATGTGGTGTAATCGTCCGCCAAACCTGTCTCCAGCCAATTTTCCAGCCAGGCTTTTATTTCAGGATCCTGAATATATTCCCTTGCCGGGAATCCGTTCTTGTCTGTACTCTCCTTGTACAATGCCGGTCCCCTGCCATACAGCATCCCAATCTGTTTTTCTATGAGTCCCGGCAACAGCCGGTTGGTGCTGATGAGATCTTTGGCTTCATTGGGTTCTGTGTTGTTTTCTCCATACGGATAAACATAGAATCCATTCACATTGAGGGGTTGCAATGGCCTGGATTGGGATGTTGCAGCATAGTCTGCTGCCATCAGTTGCCCTGCAGGGGCATCTTCCCCCACCTGGTAAGTATATACATCACTTCCTGTCTTGATGTATCCACGTCTATTCATACCATATTACTTTTTTCAGTTTGTTGTCCTGGTTCTGGAACCCTATATAGCGGATTAGTACCTTATAGCACATCTTGGGCTTTCCCTCTGCAGTATCAAACAAGAAGTAGTTCTTACTGTCCACACTCCACTTGTCTCTGGGCAGGGGCTTACGGCATCTGCAGCCGTGGTAGGTGGTGAGTTTGTCAGACGCCACCCCTTTGCTCCTGGAGTAATGATAGAAGCTGATGGAGAAGGTACCGCCCTCTCTGGTTATGGCCTGTGCCATCTGTAATGCCTGATCTCCTTGCAGGGTTTTCTCAAGTTCCATATTCAAAAATACCTCTGATGCTGCACGTTAAAAAGGACACCCCAATCATATTTCCCAACAATTTGAACCGTGTAAAAATATCTTCCGAACCAGCGGCCTCGGGGTCGGGGAGCATCCGAAAAAACACAAAAATACCCTCAAAAAGTATAATTTTCTGATGTTCAACAATATGACTATTTTCTTTTAACAAAACCACCCCCAAACATCCATTTTCTAGAATGAAACATTGGTCTGCAGACCGCCCGAAAATTGCTGAAAATCCTTTACGGGAAGCCATTTCTGATATTTTCCGTACACAAGATACATCAGCCCGGAAGGTATCTGTGGGGTGAGTGCAGCCTGCATATTCAGGGGCAATTTCTTCTCTGAAGACTTATCCAGTTCCACCGGCCCGTCTGCTCCTCTTACTTTTTTGCATGCAAACAGTGCATTCTTCAGGTCCGGGCATTCATTGGCATCAATGAGGATTCTTGGTGCCTGTCTTTCCTGATTGCTCAAGAGCCTGTTCCATAGCCTGTAATGCTCCCAGTGGTAGATTGTCTTTTGCCCAAGATTCATAAGCTGCACCTTAAAGCCATATTTCTCCAGCTCCGCCTTGAGTTCCCTGGCTGCCGTCTCATTGGCCAGACGTTCCTCTTTCTTGTTGCCGGCCCTGTCGTAATACAAGTCCACATTCCTGTTCACCTTTGTTGCGAAGAATTGGGCCGTTTTTCTAGCCAAATCTGCGATATCTTCAGGAGAGTAAACGTATTCCTCTTTCAGGATGCGAAGAGTGTTTTCAGCCCTCTTTTCCTGCGCCACAACCAATGATGCAAAACTGCCCGGATCATAGCCTATCAGCAGTTTGTCTTTTGGATCATAATGCTTGAGATAGCCGGCATCCAAGGTAAAGGAATCCTTCAGGTTGAGAGACAGGATTGATTTGTAGGTATAGGAATCTTCAAAGAAGTGTTTTTCTTCATCCAGCAGTGGAAAGAAACTGTTTTCCATAGATCTTTCCCGGATGGAGAATATGGAAGTTAGGAGTTCATCCATGGGGAGTGTTTCCATCTGTGTCTGGAAGAATTTCTGTCCAAGAACCTCTTTGTTCACCAGAGATGATACCCTTATGTAGAAAATGGCCATTGAACGCATCTGGTCCAGTATAGGCTGGAATTTTGCAAGGATACGTTTTGCCTGGGGCACGTTCTTCCCCTGCAGCAGGTTTAGTTTGGCTTTTTCCACGTGTAGTGACACAGAGATAATATCTTCTATGAGCTGATGGTTCACCTTCTTTTCGTATTCGGTGAACCAGTCATCTTCCCGTAGTGACACCCTGGCTGTGTCAGATACGCCTGTAATGCCACCATAATATGGGCTTCTGGTGGTCTGCTCTGCCCCTTGTGATAGCCTTCCCACGCGGAATGCCGGGAAGAGGCGTGTGCGGAGTTTATCTCCACTGTTGTGCTTCATCTCCTCAATGAAGCCATGCACTATATTGGACCCGGCAATACTCTCTGCCTGATCTGATGCCACCAACCTTATGTTATGGCCATTGGCAAAGGTAATGGTATGTTCCGGATGGGGTAACGGGTACCGGGGTTGCTGGAAATGCCTGGGAAGATCCTTTTCTCCTATCACAAAATCCACACCTTCCCTCAATAGCACGCCTCCAGCAGGTGATTTACTGGTGGAGTAGTAAGCGATAAGATTTGGAATGATATTGGAGAAGAGTGCCATATATGTTTTGTGTGCAAAGGCAGATGTTTCCCTTGGCATACTTACAGCCACTCTTATAGAGCGAGGTCCAATTATACCTTCTGTTTTTCCGGTACCGCGCCCGGCCTCCACATACAGTTTGTTGGGGTCTATAATGGATGCCAACAGCTGCATCCTGTTCATATACAAATCCTGAAAATCCATACCTCTAATCCGTTGCTAGTTCTTCAAATGCGGCATCTTCCACTTCTGCCTCCTCAAATAGTCTCTCTTTTTCCTTGTCAGTGATAGGAAGTCCGTCAATAAGTTTCTTATAATAGCCGGATTCCGCTTTACGTGCAATATCGTAGAGGTTCTGCTTTGCATAACCCAACTGCTCCGGTTTGATTCGGTCAGATATTATGAATGTTGGAGGTGCCCAATCCCCTGGCTTGATTCTATCTGTTGAACGTGTACGCAGTTCGTGAGCTTTGGAAAATGCTCTAATGGCTGCCTCCGGCTTATCCATGCCAAGGGATAGACGGGCCAATTTGTCAAACTGGTCTGCATAGTAGTTGTCCCAGGCATCAGAGGTAACCATGTTATCCATATAGAAGAAGTTCATTGCATCCTCATATATGCCTCTGGCTTGGGAGTATGTTAGGTCCGGGAACTGGCGGCATAGGGCTTTGATACATCTTGAGATGGCAGAACCGTTGTAATGCACTATGGCCGGCACTGCGTTAATCTTACGGATATAATCCTGTAGATTTTCCGGAATGGATGAAGACTGCCCCGACTGCAAGAACTCCTGCAGAAGTTTATGATCCAACAATTGTACCTCTTCAAGTCTTGTCATAGCCCAAACAAATCCTCCTTCATCCTTGTTATATACTCCAGCCTTGCCCTCTTGAGTGCAACTTCCATGGCATCAGTATCCCCTGCTATCTGCAAAGTATGTATTGTTGTCTCCACATCCTGATGGGCCAGGGATTTGCCGTTTCTGAACTCTGCTCCCAGTTTTGTCTTGGGGTTGGTGATATCACGCAGGAACTGACGTCTCATGTCTCCTCTCAGATTGGCCAGCTCCGCTATATATGTTGGAGAATGCCCGTTCATGGCCCCATATTTGGCCATATCCAGGAATTCATCCCCCCAATCATACTTGCTTATAGGTTTATCGTCTGTCTCGCTCATACAGCCTATCTTTGAGTATTGATGTCATTATTTCCAGTTTATTCTGCCAGTGCTTCAGGTGAGTTTTGTTGTTCTGCAGATCCTTCTGCTTTTTTTTATTATTTATCCATGATTTATACCGGGCAATATTCTGTTTGACATTGGTAAGCCGGTTCATGAATTCATCCGGATTGCTCAACAACAGTTCTGTCATCTCCTTGTAAAAGTTATCAGCTTTCAGTATGGGATGTTCATTCAGGAACACTCCCTTGTTATTGAAGGAGGTGAGTTCCTCCCGGCACTGACGGTTCCGGATGGAGAGTTCCGCAAAGTCTGCCACCATCTGGGCTGTTGGTTCTGTATCCAGTTTCTTCTCCAGTTCCACCAGACGCCTGAAAGTATTTATCCTGTCTGAATATATCAGTTCCGCTTTCTGAACATTGGTATCTGTAAGATCTTCCCAATTGATTTTTGGAAACTCCTCAGATTTGGATAATCTTTTTTTTTATCAGGGTTAAACCTGGTTTCCACCTTTGCGTGATATAAAGCTTCGCCTTGGTGTTGTGATACCTGCCTGTTGGCAATTATCTCTTCAGGTGTAACATAGTCCAGTAGTACGAATATGATTTCAAATGAGAGACTTTCCCCATTGCTCATCACTACGGAACGGCTCATCAGGCTACTATGTGGCTGGTATCTGCGCAGTAGAGCTCTGTCCCGGTCAATATAATTATTATTTTGGAGCTGCTGTGCTGCTCTATGTTTCTCTCTGTATTCCATATATTTCCAAATTAGGGCAGAGGTTTCCCCCTGCCCACACAACCAACTTAAAAAATACATTATGATCATGCAGTCTGCACACGGCTGACTTCAACTAAAGTATTTGCATCCAGAACTTGGAAGACTATGCTGCTCCCGGCATTGCCTATCCATGTCTCTCCCCCACGCAGTATTATACCATCTGTCTCGGCTATCTGAGTAGGGTATGCTCCTCCGCCCCCGCATATTTCCACTGTGCGGCCAATATCTGAGGCTGACAAGCCGGAGAATGTAGCAATGGTTGTAGCTCCTGCATTGTCTCCTGTGGTGTACTGCTGTGCTGCAGAGAATGCTATACTGGTGGCATCAGCCGCCAACTCCACAGGTGGTACAGTGACAATGGCTCCAACATATTTGTATGGCTGTTCAAATGAGGTATTTCCAAAAGTTACAGTTGCGCTGCGGGAGTCTTTACCGTTGAGTCTCTCAAATGACTTGAGAAGCATAGGTTTGAGATCGTTGCCCAATACCCAATAACTGCGGTCTGTCATCTGGTAGATTATGATGAAGCGGTCTCCTGCGTGATCTTCCAGGAACTGATGTATCTGGCCTCTGTGCCCACCCAGGATGAATGTAAACTCATTGGTCACCTCTGTGGTTATATCCCCTTTGCTTCCCGATGATTTATCCTCCAGTGAGTCATCAATGGCCTGGAAAGAGTGCATAAACTCGCCTTTCTTCAACGGTATGGTACCAACTTCTCTGGCAGTATTAGGCGTTGGGAATGGTACACTCTCATCTATCTGATCAAGAGTGATGAGTATCACCCTTGCAATTATCTGCTTTCCCGCAGTGAATTTGTCGGACACGCGCCCGATATTGCCAATCAATGCCATTGAAGCACACATAACGCCCGATGCGCTGCCGGCTGTCAGTACCTGATCCAATGTTATTGCATCCGATATGATTGCAACGGCAAAGAGTATTGCAATGAGCATAGGGATGAGCAGAATTTTGCCCAATATGCTCTTCCTTGTACGGTTATAGTCTCTCATATTGTTGTCATTTAAAAAAGGCAGCCCCTTGGAGGAACTGCCTTGGGTTACACATTAGGATCTTGCTACCTCCACAAATTTCTGGGTTGTTGCATTATAGTATACCTTAATCCAGTCTCCTACTGCAGTAGGGTTCCAGACATCTGTAAGGTCCGCAAACTTATCAGCTTTTGCGATGGTAGTTGCATTGGTGATACTTCCACACTCTATCCTGTAAACAACACCGGCTTTGGCATTGGTGATATCTGTGATTGCTGTTGCCTTGCTGTTCTCACAGGTACGGAACAGGAAGTCTGCCCTACCATCCACAGTTGTAGCGTCAGCTGCCACCTCTGTGACAGGATAGTTGATGAATATCAACTGGTTTGCGTAGTTATTGGCCACAAGAGAAGCTCTGTCTTTGAAGGTCTTTCCTACAAATGTTGCAGAGATACCCTCTTTCCAGTTGCTCCAGCTCCACACAGCCTCCAGATGCTGCTCAAAGGCAACCTTGAACATCTCACCCGGTTTGTCCTCCAAAGTCTGGAAGTTGCCTGGCTGTGTCAACAGCATAAGTTTGAGGTTACCCATATTCGGGATAAACTTGATTGGCACCTCGTGCTCCTCAAGTGTGAGTTGCGGACCGGTAAAGTCAAGGTCCCTACCATATTTGGTGCGATACCACGCCTTATACCATGCTTTGTGCTTACTATTGATGTATAGGGTGAAGTTCTTCACCTCCAATGGATATACATCTGCGACATCCTCCACAAATGCCTCCATGGCATCTCCTATGTTGGCCTTGGTGTAGTTGTTGTAAACAGCATCATCCATAGGCAGTAGCTTGTTCTCAGATACATAATCAAAGATCTTATGTACCAAACCTGTTGATGCAAACATATAGGATGCATTCTCACCCTTTACAGGCTCAATTCTATGGCCAAGGATAAGACGGGTATTCTGCTCATTTCTGAGTGCCTGTGCAATTCGCAGAATCATCCACTCAATGAGGTTCCATTTGACAGGATCTGAACCTGAAGTGTTCAAGTAACCGAGATATGTTCGCTCAATCCATTTGAATGACTCAAACAAGTACTTGAACATCACATCAAACACTGTTGCCACCTCAGGCTGTAACTCCATTGATCCTTTGCTAATCTCTCCAGGCTGATAGCTCTGTGAGAACTCCCCGAAGAATGCATTGGTAAGCAATTCTTTATCCTGGATATTGCTCCTCATTGGGAAAATGTCAGTAAGGTTTGGCAACATCAGGATCTGTGCAATCAAGGCATCCATACGTCTTACAACGTACTGGTCTCCAAGATTGGCATTAGATAGACCTGAATAGTCAATAGTACCTTCAGTAGTAAGGGCTACAATATTCAACATGCCCATACTCTGAAGCTCTTTCATTCGTGCTGCCAGATCCTGTCCATAATTAGATACTGCTGCTTCAAGGTCTCTCATCACCTTTTTGGCATTGTAACTCTCCATCAGAGCCGAACCTTTTGCAGTAATTTTGTTCCACACTTTGTCAAGGCTGAACATATCGTGCTCAATTCCGAACAAGTGAGTAGCGGTAGTCATACCGGCCAGCGCCCTTGCAGGTCTTACTGTAGCCTCTGGCTTGTCTTCTTGTGCCTGTCTTGCCATTTTCTCATTCTCCTCCTTTAGTGCTTTGTTATCGGAAAGCACCTTGTTAATTTGTTTAACTACTTCAGCAGCTTCTGCAGAGGGCTGCTCTTCCTCTTCTTTGTCGGGATCTTCGTTGGGATTTGAGGATTTTGGCTCCTCATCCTCCCCTGTCTCCTCTTCAGCGGCAACCCCTTTCAGGGCTTCTTTGATGGCGGTGAAAGCTGCTGCTTTCTCCTCATCATCCTTCATCTTGGCCAGATCTTCCTTCAGATCGGTATTGTACAGGGCTTTATACTCTGAAGTAACCTGTTGCAGTTCCTCATCGCTAAGTCCAGCCTTTACCTTATCCGTAAACCCCAATTTGGCCAGGAGTCCATTGATTTGTTTTCGGATTGTCATAATTGTAACTATTATAGGTTAGATAATTGGCTTGCCAAATTGCGGTTATCTGTATGGTCCAGCAGTTTCCGGGCAACCACTTCCAGACTTTCTATTCCATCAATAAGCCCCAATTGTTGGGCCTGTTGTGCATAATAACTGTCGCCCTCAAATACTGACTCGTCCACCGACGGGCGCGAAGCTTTTACATTCCCTTCAAAGAGCGCCATTGCAGGGTCCAGAATTTTCGTAATATAATCCTTAACCTTGCCATCCAGAGCATCCATATAAGTCTTGTTCTTGCGGATGGATTTAGTGGCATAAATATCAATATCCTTGATACCCAACTTCTCCCAGTATTCTCTTGAGTCGCACAATGTGGCCATACACCCTATACTTCCAATAGTGGATAGCGGTGAGGTTGCATATATTTTCTCTGCAGCAGATGCAAGATAGTAAGCAGCACTGCAGCATCTGCTCTCCACAAGAGCATATACCGGCTTGGTAAGGTTCCTGAGTATTTTGTGGGCTTCATTCAACCCAAAGACTTCTCCACCAGGGGAGTCTATGTAAAGCAGGTGAGCCACAAATGCAGGATTGGCATCTGCAGTCTTGAGTTCCTGCATAAAATCGTAGATAGAGAATCTCCACCAGCTGTTGAAAGTGATAATATCCTGTATGCAATGGAGTGCAATGGAACCTTCCTGAGGAGAGGAAGCCCATGGATATGAGAATTGGATATCGCTACCCGGTATCAGGGTAAAGCTCTTCAATGATGACTGATAAGACTTCTTGTCTGCAGCACTATCCCCGTTCCCCTCCATATATTGGATGAAGAACTCCGGATCAAGCGCAAGTACTGTAGCATTATGTATATGCTTATCTCTCATTCTCTTCTTTTTATACAAAGAAAACAAGATACAAGCCGCTACAAAAGGACTATTATTTTCTACAAATCCAACGGATAAGGCAGTGAAACCTTGATTTCAACTTTATTATATAGCCCCTTTTCGTAAGGGGTGATTGTAACCTTGGCAGGAATATCCAAGGTGCCTACATATACTCTGTCTCTGTTCATCAGAGTCATCCTTGCCACTATATTTTGGTTGTTATACAACATAACCCCCTCTTTTGGACATATACTTGTATGTGTTATGTCATATTTCAAGCCGGACGATGAACTGTCGGGAATCTGGGAGAACTGCACAGGTGATGATGATGTGTAACTGTAGTTCCTGTTCTCATCTTTGATGGAGATGCTTTGCTTGTACTGAGCATTGATATTGCTCAGTGGGATGAGTGTGATTTTATCAGAAATTTGTTTCATATACGGGAAAATAAAGGGACTGCAAGGGGACAAAATAATTATATTATTTTACAAATTCAGTAGCGTGTTCTGATGGCTGCTCTCTTTCTGGCGGTAGCGGTACCATCTCTTCTTGAGCATTTCGTATGAATCCAGGAAGTTTAGGCCGTAATCATCACAGAAAATATTGATGGCATCCTTTATGTTAAGTTGGGGATTAGCCATTGATGCTCCAGACATGTAATCAAGAAATGTCTTCTGGAACTCTGATATCAGGAGTCTTACAACAATTCTATTACCCTTGAGAGAGATATATCTCCTTGATGAGGTATTCAGGGAGATATCCTTCCCGGGAATTTGCGCACCATTCTTGCGCAACAGCTCAATTTTAATTACAGGAGCTCCAGACTCTCTGGACCTATTCTCAAGGTGCCATTGGGTATAACAGATCAGATGCTGCTTGAGCACATTCCACAAAACCCCTCCCTTACCCAACCTGACAGTATCCCCACCACATGTGTGCACTATGTAAGAATAAAGGGATTGCGGCACCCTTATTTCTACAAAATCTACCAGCATAAAGAGTGTTTTTAACCTCTAATTTACTAATTTTTAATTAAATAAGCAACATACTCCCCTCAAAACCTGTCTATTCATCCCAAAATATACTTTTGACTTAAGTAAATGGGCACTATTATTTTGTGCAACTGTGCAAATCGGGGAATATATAATCCTATTTAACTATGTTACAGCATATTACTCCACGCACTATTTTTGTTTTCCATTGCACAATCCCTTGAAAAAACAGTGCAGGTAGTATTTTGTGCATATTGTACTGCTTCTGTGCAAAAATTGTGCAGATGTATATTTTTGTATTTCAGTTAATTATATTATCAAAAAATCATAAGCGCACGATTGCACGATTTTTTTTCTATTTTTCACCAAGGGTATTTTTTAATAAATATAAAATAATAAATAATAATATATACCTGGCTCTTTTTCTGCATCTTACACACATGAAGAACATCCCGCACAATTTATTAAGCTTTGCTTATTTAAGGGGGGGGCGGGGGATTTTTACCCGGAATCGTGCGCACGATTTTGCCTTTTTTTGCACGATTCTGAAAATCGTGCGAGAATACCACGGAAACGCCCCAAAGAGAAATGCTCTTCAGGGCGTGTAAAAGAAATGTTTATAATGCCACCAGTTTATATTCCTTCCGCAAAGAATTCTTCACCATCAGAAGGGCCTTGGACTCGGCCCAGATCTGCTGCTATACTTGTAGATATGGCCTCTGTCATCCCTACAAAGCCTGTTGTTTATCAATATTACGCACATACTCAATAATACACTTCACAGAATTGTAATACCTGGTTGGGGATGTGTTTGGCCGATACAAATACAGGAATACCCTGAATTGCCATACGGATAAGTTTTTGGGTAATCAGATGACTCCGGCTGAAGTTGAAGTCCTGGACTGCCACAAAGAAACAAGTGTCCAGGTCCACATCAGAAATGCTCCTGGAGATAATCTGTTTTGCAGTACTGGGTAGTTTGGCCATCCCGGCACCAACAAGCATTTTCCCCAACAGTTCTTCTCTCCGGCCCCTGTCATTGCTCTGAGCCACCATTATTTTGCATTTTCTCTCTATGTTTCGCATAACTTGGTAAATCACTTACTTTCTTCCACTCATGTCGCCTGTAACGTATCATCGTGGCATTCTTATTAAAGTCTATACTCTCCTTGGAACAGTCATATCCATCTATATACAAGCAGATACATCCGATAATGAGAGGTATGTTCTTTTCCGGAACCCCCTTCAGGTAGTTGATCCAGGCATCATTGGGGAGCGAAGCAATGTAATCTTTGATATTTGACATTGCCTGCTCAAGAACTTTTCCTACACGATGCCGGAACAACTCCATCTCCTCTGATGACCTGAGCAAATGACAAGAATAGTCCATAAGTATTATCTTACAATGGTCCAGTCGTTTGACAGTATATCAGCCTGAGATGGTGTCCATCCTGCTAGAATTTTATTGTCCTCAGTTTTCATATAGATAGTGCCGAGTGTCTCTATGTTTCCTCCGTTCTCGTCTGCTATGCTCTTTAATCTAGGGTCTTGACACAAATCGCATGGGATGATTTCAGCGGCTTTTAGCCATATATATTTGCCTTGATCTTTCCATCCCGAACGTCTTATTCTATCGCCATATTTCATTAACTGAATGGCCTCTCCAAATGCCATAGAATTTAAATCAAGACCTGAGTTTACGTCTGCCCAGATTGCACCAGTTACAAAAGCTCCTCTTATTTCTTCAGGAGTATGTATGTTTTTATTACGCTCCTTATAATAATACTCCATCGCTGCTTTCTGTATAGCTCTATAACGATTCATTATATTACTGTTTTAGATTAGTATATTAATTATATACCAAAGGATGTTTATCCTTCATTTTCATAGTCTATTTCATCACTAAAGATATCCACCACTTGTTCCTGTTCTGGAATCAGATCATAGTAATTGCTGGAGCCAATAATAAAGCGCTCTATACCGCCTCTCTTATCATCTATGTCCGGACGGCCATCTTTGTCATACTTGGCAGCAAGACCTGTCCTGTAGTCCATTTTGTGGGGATTGAAGAGCAGCTCCCGGAACTGGCAATACTTGAGGATTTTTTTCTTGAAGAGTGTAGGTGTATAAAATTTCTCCCGGCTGGTTCCAACATTCTTCAGAAGATTATCATACATATCTTTACGGGGGATGGCATTGTTGATATGCGCATCATCAGAGAAATATTCATCTGCCCAAAGGATGAATTCCTCTCCGAGATCCTGACGGAGTCTGCGCAGTTCTATCCTCTCCGAAGGAGACTCCACAACCCCATACCTGAAGTACAATTGCACACACTGTGCAATAAGGTTCCAAGTCAGATTCCACTGTTCAAAATCCCACTCATCAAAAAAGAGCACCCCAAAATCATCCACCGGTTTATGTGTGTCGGAGTAAAAGTCTGAGAAGGCAATATTCCACTGTCTGTCCAGGAATGAAGAACCATCACCTGTGATGGAGTGATTGGTAGTGAGATACACCTTAGGGGAACGCGAGAAATCCAGCGTTACACGTCCTCCGCTTTTATAGTTGATGGTCCATGAGCCGGTAACATTAGCAAACAGCAATTCAAAGTTGAAATCCTTCCTGATATCATCTATAAAGACAACTTTCGTTTTCTCGGTCAACTCTGTCCAGACGAACTGGTCTTTATTCAGGTCTATTGTCTTGCCATTGAGATACTGGGAGACTACTGTTCTTTTCACGAGTTCCCCAAGGAGAGATTTGCCGCTGCGGCCATTTGATATGCCTATCTCACTCTGCTTCCCATCAACCCCAATGACAGCCTTGGCTGCAGAATAATCCTTAACAGAGACGACCAGGTACCCAAGTGCACACAACTTGGCAATAAGGTGCTGCGCATTCTCATTCTTCTCCTGGATAGATACATCATTGGGAGGCTTACGCCAGGTAAAATTGCTGGCGTTCTCCAAAAAACGGAGAAAATGGCATTTATTCCCGATAGGGGTAAGAGAGTACTGCCATACATCATCCTCCCCCTTGGTGACATTGATAAGATTGCCAATGAGGGATGCTGGAAAGTCCTTTTTTTGATCTGCCCAAATATTGTGTGGTATCTTATCATAGGTAGCCTCTGTAATTCCTTCTGTGGTTATATGCCAGAATTTATCCCGGAAATACATATACTGTGACCCCCTCTGAGGTACTTCCCAATAAGGTGTCTGGTATGCCAGGTTTGATAATTTATCGGGACCCAAATATTGGGTTCCTCCTCTGTACAACATCTCAAGGATCCCTTCCTTAAGTGTGTCTTGAGTGAACTGCTGCAGGTAATCCCTTATCTCCCAATAGGGGATAGTTCTAACAGTAGGAGGAGTAATATGGATAAATTCATATCCTCCGTTCAGTGTCGGGTACCGGCCAAATCCTCTGTTCTGAAGGAACCGGAATGCCCGTACATAGCGGAACTCATAATTGGTTTTGGGCTTGCCGGATTTGTCTGTTTTTACCTCCTCATCCCAAAATTGTTCTTCAGGTTCCAGCGGCTGAGCTGTAACCAACTCCCCTTTCTCATCAAAGCGCCATTTGTGGCGTCCATACAAAAATTCAGGGAGATCCTTCAGAATATCTTTATACCGGCTGCAAAAAGTTTTGGCCGAGTTTAGCCCCCATATCTCCTGCAGCTTGGAATCTGTGTAGGTTGTAATCTTGTATAACTGTACATACCTGCCAATCTTTTCCTTCTGATTGATGGCTGTATCTATATCCTCCTTCAGGGAATCTTCCTTACCCTTGAGAGTATTGGTGAGCAAATCATCAATACCTTTGTCCCCCTTTTCGTTTTTGAGGACGTGACCGAAATATATCTCAAGATATAGATTCCTGTTCTTGAGAGTCTCAAAGTACTCCTTAAAATTCTTGACTGCATAAAAGAAATTCCGTGGCCGCCTTTCCACTGGATCATTCAACTTAATGTGTGAAGTGAGATCAAAACAATCCGAATCCAACAGGAACACAACTTCCTTTACGTTGCACTTCTCAACTATTTTGATGATGCTCTCAGGAAGCTGCTTGTTTACCCCCAGATTTTGGATTCCGGCAACGGCCACCGAAGGGATGCCATGCTTACATGCTTTCTCTGCCTTCTTTTCCCCCTCCTGAATATAAAGCCTTGTTATTTCCTGCCCTGATTTATATAGGGCCCTTATCTTCTGCGGAATATATATACAAGTAGGGGCGCCTGGAGGGGATTTATACTTGGCAGGGCGGCCAGCCTTATCCTTATGCTCCTCCGGGTACTGCCATCGCACACGGAAATAGAGTCGGTCCCCTGTAATCTTCTCTCCTTTGCTGTTCTTTGCCTGGTATGTCACGGGAAGACCGTCAAGGTCATAATAGTAAATGATAACATCATCACCAGTCTTGTCAATCCCACCATCTTTACCAACGGTACCGGATATGAACGTAGGCTGCTTGAATATAGTATGATTTTCATCACCGTTGATGACACTGGCTGTTACATATGAAGATGTAAGCCCACTTTCTTTGAGCATCCTACTACAATATTCATTCTTCGCTTTTCCCCTTTCCACTCTTATAGGACGCTCGGGCTCATAAATAGTAACTCCGTAGTGATCTGCCATCCATTTTAGAGCTGACGGAAAATCCATATTATGGCCATGCATTAGATAGGCTGTGGAAGTTTTCCCCTGGCAACCGCCACATTTAAAGCACTTGAAGACCTTTTTTGCAGGATTAATGCTTAATCCGTTCTCAGCCCCGCAGCAAGGGCAATTGGCTGTATAACTTGCCCCGGCTTTTTTAAGAGGGCCGAATGCAGTAATAGTCTCAACAATCTTATCATCGCACAATGACAGGATCCGATCCTTATCGTTGTCGTTTATATACATACGCTCAAGCTTTAAGTTTACAAATGGAATTGGAGGAGGTTATCCCAACAATCTCTGCAGTTGCAAGACCCAAATAATGGGTAATGGATGCTTCCCAAAGGAATCCACAATATGGACAACTACGAGACCAGTGGCAATTCTCGCAATTTTTTCCCATCCACATCAGGACATCTTCAAGACACATATAGGTGTACCCCCCCCATTCATAATTAATCACTTAAGGGATACCTGCTGGATTCTTGGCAGATATTAAGCTCCTGATGTAACCTGGTATAATCTGCAATATCTTGGGTAAGTGCAGCAGCAGACTCAAGATCCAGGAACCTATCTTTGTTGCTAAGCTCCATTTCTTTAATATCTCCCATTTGACGGATACGCAGTTCAGCCAAAAAGAACCTTACTGCCCTTTGAATAAGTTTTAAATTTTTAGCACTCAATTCCATATATATTCTCCTTTATTGATTTGCGAGATATTCTCTGAACCCTTGCGGAGGTTCTCTGTATGCGTTGTGGTCTCAGCATTTCTGTTGAAACGCTGGTTAACTCCGGAATAAGCAGCAAGAGCAGAACGACAACTGCCAGCCTGCGCTTAATTGGGGACAAGTCCATTGATATATTGAATCGTGAACAAAAGTAAATTGTACACAATTCCGACACTTTCTGAATCTGTAACTTGGAATAGATACTAGTGGTAAGATTCTCCACCGTATGTACAGAAATGGGTGATTTCCCTGCAGAAATAGTGAGGAGATCCGGAATCTCCTTCTTGGATGCTCCCCAGGCAAGAAGTTCTGCAACTTCACTTTCCCGTGGGGTAAGCATTGCCAGACGCTGCTGGTAATTAGCATTGTAGTCCATATTGGTAATATTAGGCAGCCAGGCTGCTATGGTTGGTAATATTATTTTAAAGAGCCGGTATTACCGTGATGCCACTGGCGGGTTACCAACCCCGCCCCGGCTCTGGGGGAATTCTTAAGCAGAAATTCTGTAGGCAGTGGGGTATCGCTCCCCTCAAGAGTCTTTCTCACTGCCCCCTAATGTATCCTCCAACAATTGAAATGAGCACTATTGGTTTGTAGGTTGGAGATACTCTTTCCATTCATATATGGTTTTGTCAGAAACCTCAGATAAAAAGGGGAATAGGCAGATGTTACACTGTTATTGTTACGTCCAGATTGAGGATACTCATCTGCCTATTGCACCCTTTAACTTTTATACTTTTCAATCACTTCTTTAATAACTTTCGCCTCTGCAGGGTTCAATTTTGTATCACCATTCCTGTAACGATAGAATTGGGTTTTGGATCTCAAACCAAGTACTTGGTAAATTTCCTTCATGCAATCCTTCTGCCGATACCTTGGGACAGTGGATAAAGCCACTCTAAATCCATTTTGCATAGTCATTTTTATCTATTTCAATTAGTTATACTAATAATGATATTTGTGAAAGGAATAAATAGTTCCTTTTTTGCAAATATAGAAATATAGTTGCAGATTATGCAATATATAATTGCTATTTCTGCAACTAAATTGTAAAATCCGTTATAACTCCTTGATTTACAATTGATAATTTTGAAGAAAAAATTTATGGATAAAACATTTACAGCTAAGATTGTGGGAAATTTGTCCAAAATTTTGAGGGATAAGAATTTGACGCAAGCAGCAATGGCAGAGTACGCTGGTACTACAGCTTCACAATTCAGTAGAATTTTGTCCGGCCAAACAAGTTTGACTCTGGAGCATATTTCAAATATTGCAAGGAATCTTGCAATGTCTGAAATAGACATAATTACCTATCCAGAAAAATACATCAGACAGGAGCCCAATAAGCCAGAGCAAGTTGAAGCAATTTTACAGATAAAATTGCAGAAAGATAAAAAAGATCAAGTTCTTAAATTGGTGTTTGGGGAACATAATCTTGAATTGCTCAACAAATAATAATCATGCTCAATACTAATGAAATACCTATGTACCCTAACATTATCATTGGGGGATATTCTTGGCTAAGAGATAATGGATTCAGTGCTAAATATACAGATAGATACAGATTTTATAAAGATGGTGTGGAGGTTGAGTGGGCCGTTTTGGTTAATGCTGTAGCAATGGAATTTGAGAGTTGTGCCAAGAACTATAAAGATGGTATTCATTATGGGGAATTGATAAACTGGTTTAAATTCCCCAAGAACAGTGATGCTATTAAAAAGTATTTAATGCTATAACTGGGACTGAGTCGGGACAAAACAATATAATAAAAATGCCCGGCATAAGATTTTTAATAATTACAACTTATTGATTATCAAGCAGGAATCTTAAGTGATACAGAGGTGGCGGCACTCCCTCCCTCTCCGTAACAAAATACCGGATGATGCAAATCATCCGGTTTTTTTGTATCCCCCAACGACCGTTGCAAGCTCTGCTTGCATAAGGGAGGAGGGGGATACAAAAAAAGGGTGCGCCAGCACCCGGTTTTGTGTTGCAAGGGCCCCGCGGCGAGCGGGGAGGGAATGCCGGAGGCCAAATCCCCGCGGCGAGCGGGGAGGGAATGCACAGCCCGGCAGGGTGAGCACAATCCCTGCTCCAACGTGGAGGGAATGCACAGCCCGGCAGGGTGAGCACAATCCCTGCGCCAGCGGGGAGGGAATGCACAGCCCGGCAGGGTGAGCACAATCCCTGCGCCAGCGTGGAGGGAATGCACAGCCCGGCAGTCGCGCATTATACCCCTTCAGAAGCACCTTATCTAATGTGGTAAAGTGGACCTGAATTTGCCATACTCCACAAGCCGATGAGAACAAAAAATGCCGTTATACATATGTGAAATGTACTTATCGGGAAGGAATGACAGCACGATGCGAACGCCAAGAGCCTCTGCATAGGCCTGTAGGGTACATTAATGTTCGCATCGGCTTGGGAAATGGTATTCTGCTTGGGAAATGGTATCATCTTGCGGCTAGGGATAGGGAATCACCACTGGATGCCGCTGCCACAATCCGGCACCACACTTCCGGCACCCATCGCCACTGGCTCCCCGTTGTCATCGCTGACATTTGTCGCCACCTGTCGCCACTGGCCACTTTATTGGGCTTTCTCCGCCTCAATTACATCAAACATGGTCTTGAAGGTGTAGCCTTTTTCCTTTAGTTTGTCTATTATCTCGCCAAGGTAGGTGTATGGGCGGTCGGCATCGGTTCTGTCGGGATAATTCATTGCGTGGATAAGGAGGATAACACCGTTGAAGGTGTTCTGTTTCTCATATTCCCACAACTGCTCCAGAATCATTTCTGTTGAGTGGTAGTTGTCGGCTCCCGGGCTTGTCCAGTCCATTCCTGTTATGAAACCGCTGGTAGGGTTTACCAGTCTGTATCCCATATCTTTCATTACATCTACAGCCTTCTGGTCGTAAACTTCGTACGGAGGGATGAGCCAGCAGTACTGCTCTTTGGTAAGTCCGTAGCCCTCAAGTCTGTTCTCCATTATTGCAAAGTCTGCCCTTAGGGAGTCTTCGCTTACAAGGGAGATGCTGCGGTCGTTTTCGTCGCACAGCAGCAGATGGGCGTATGAATGTGATGAGAGGTAGTGTCCCCCGTTTATTATCCTGCGTACAGGCTCCTGGTATCTTTCAACGTCAAAGCATACCCCTGTAGGGAAGAATGAACCCTTTACCCCTTTTTCATCCAGTGTGTTGAGTACCGGAACAACGCCGTCGAAATTCTCAAATCTTCCGGAGTCGGCATGGCTGTAGTGTCCTGTAAATACCAGATAGACCTCTTTGTTCTGTGGATTGATTTTTTCCACAACGCCATATTCGTCTGTTACGAATACCGGTGCTGAAGGTTTGTTATTTCCGCAAGAAGAGATTATTGCTGCCATTGCAAGCAAGCTGATAGTGTAAAATATGCTTTTCATAATGTGATGTGTAAATATAAATTTTGCGCAATTTACTTAAAATTGTGCAAAATACTGTATGTAACCATATAGTTCCTTTTTTATAAATATATATCTTTGCTGCATCAGGTTCATCAAAATAAAATGAAAGATTTGTCCCATATTAGCGAAGAGGTGTTTGAGAGTATATTCCGGCAGTACTATCCTAAAGTTGTATATTATTCATATAACTATGTGAGGGATATGGAAAAGGCAAGGAATATTGCACAGGATGTCTTTTATCAGTTATGGAGGCATAAGGATGAAGTGAATTTTAATGATACTTCACCGCTACCGTTTCTTCTGATTGTTGCAAAGCGGCTTTCCCTAAATTTGTTGAGAAAAGAGAATTGTAATACGGCATTCTTTGCTTATCAGAAAAAAAAGTACACTTTGCACCAATTTGATATGGATGCACTGACGGATTCATCGGCAACGGCCCTTTATACACAGGAGGTTAAGAAACTTTACATGGAAGGACTGGAAAAAATGCCTCAGCAAATAAGGGAAACATTTCTGCTGAGCCGCAGCAAAAACATGAAATATAAGGAAATAGCAGATTTTCTCAATATTTCCCAAAAAACAGTTGAATATAGGATTTCAGTGGCTCTTAATGTTTTGAGAGCTGTTTTTGGTGAATACTTCCCCGACAGGGAAGGTAAATCCGGATTTTGAAACAAGGGAAAATGTATTTAGAATTGTTTATCTAATTGAATGGTTATTATGGAGAGTAAAGATCATATAGAGGATAACAGACTTGTCATGAGATTCCTGCAAGGAGAGTGTACGGACCGGGAGCGGGATATGATATTGAAGGAGGCTTCATGTAATCCGGAATTCAAGCAGGCACTTATTGAACTAAAAAATATTTATGTCTATGAGAATATGCCTGAAAGTGAGGCGTCAGAGGCAGAGTATGCTGGGTTCAAGGATTATGCCATGCAGAGAATTCTGCTTGAGGAGAATGGAAAGGAGGCGGTGCCGCAACCGGAGAAAGGGAGAATATCACGTATTGTAACATGGAGCGCTGCAGCCATAATAGTTTTTCTCCTTGCATTGGACATTGCGTACCGTTACATTGGATGGGATAATAAAACACATATTGTGGCAGAAGTGTCAACCTCTTCGTTTCCAGTAGAGTCAACCAGTACTCTATATACAGCTAAAGGGGTGAAAGGTGAAGTGGTTTTGCCGGACGGATCAACGGTTATTCTCAATTCAGATTCAAGGATAAAGTATCCTTCAAAATTTACAGGCAGTACCAGAGATGTAGAGTTCTCGGGTGAGGGGTATTTTCAGGTTAAGAAGGATTCGATTCATCCGATGGTTGTACGTTGCAACAAGAACTTTAAAGTTATTGTTTATGGCACAACCTTCAATATAAAAACCTATAATAATGACAATAATGCTAAAACTACACTGATAAGCGGCTCCATTAAAATTGTAGAGAGTGTCGGCGGTAAGGAATTTGTTAGGGATATGGCTCCAAATCAGACATATACAATAAAGGAGGACAGAAAGATTGCAACACTTGAACATGAGGTGGATACCCAAAAAATATGTCAGTGGAAAGATGGTATCCTTTCATTTGATTCTACTCCTTTGTCTGAAGTGGCAAAAATACTTGAACGCTGGCACGGATTGCAGATAGTCATAAATGATAAGGGTAAATTGAATATCCCGATAACAGCAAGATTTACAACAGAATCAATTGTGCAGATTATGGACTTGCTGAAGTTTTCTGTAGGGATAGATTATATTATCGATGATAATATGGTAATATTGAAATAATTATATCTAAAAGAGCTTTATTCGGTTAGGGTATATGCTTTTTGGTGTGTTCTTATTGTTGTTATAGCCAAGTTGAAAAATACAAACCTAAGATAAACAAAAAGTATTAGCCTATGAAAAAGCTGAATTTTACAAGGAAATTGAGGGCTTCATTGCTCCTTAGTATCTTTATTCTATCTTGTGCATCAATGGTTTATGCACAAAATTTGAAACTTTATTTTAACAATGCTCCGTTAAAGGAGGTTTTGGCGGCCATTACAAAGGAGAGTGGATACAATTTTGTATGGTCGGAAAATAATGTAAATCCGCAGACAGAAATTACAATCAATTATTCAGGTAACATTGAGCCTATAAGCAATCTGTTGGATAAAGTATTTATGGGTACAGGTATTGCTTATAAAGTAAATGGCAAGCAGGTAGCACTTTCTACAGTTGTCAAGGAGGTCAGGACAGCCCAAGTTGGTGTTGTTAAAGGCAGTATCAAGGATGAGGATGGAATGCCAATTGCAGGTGTTACTGTTGTAAATGACAGGACAAAGGAAGTTGCATCTTCAGATGAAAATGGAAATTACACAATTGGGGCAAATGAAGGAGATGAGTTGAATTACTCTTTTCTGGGAATGCTTCCTAACAGTGTTATTGTCGGGAAGGGTAATGTGCAGGATGTTTTGTTGAAACTGGATGCTGTGATGCTCGAAAATGTGGTGGTAACAGGATATCAGGATATTCAGAAAGAGAAAGTGACAGGTGCCATTGCAACTGTATCTTCAAAAAAGATTGAGGAGCGTTATACTCCCAATATCCTCAATAATCTGGAAGGGCGTGTGGCAGGTCTTACAACTTATGGTGGAAAAACAACTATTCGTGGTACAAGTTCATTGTACGCGGAAACCAGTCCGCTCCTTGTTGTTGACGGCCTTCCAATTGAAGGAAAGATTGATGATCTTAACCCATACGATATAGAGAGCATTAATGTACTTAAAGATGCTGCTGCAACTGCGATTTATGGTGCCCGTGCTTCAAATGGTATCATTGTTGTCACAACCAAGAACGCCAAAAAAGAGGGGAAGATTGATATTGATTTCTCTTCCAACTTTACCATATGGGAGAAAAAGAATGTTGATTATGCATCCAACTTTAAGATGAATGCTGCCCAGCAGGTTAAAGTTGAATCTGATTATTATGAGTATTATTACTTCAATAATAACGGTGAGGTTGTGGATCCTATCGGTTCAACAGAAACGACATTGATTACAGGCCGTGCTTCACTTTCTCCTATTCAGATGGCTTATTACAATTTGGCCAAGGGGACAATTACAAGAAATGAACTGGATGCTACATTGGCCAGTCTGAGCAAGAATAACTATGCACAAGAGTATGCAGACCTTATCTATAAAAGGCAATTCCTGCAGCAGTACAACTTGTCTTTGCGCAGCCGTTCAGACAAATTCCAGAGCAATCTTACCTTAAACTACAAACACGATAACAGCGGCATGATCAATGCGGAGAACAGTGCCCTGAATATCAATTATAAAGGTGTTTATAATGTTGCCAAATGGCTGACAGCCTCATTCAGCATCAATGGTATATACGGCAAAATAAAGGAAGCCGGTTATGACTACAATTCAGGCCACAGAAATATTTGGAGCCGTGCTGCTTATGAGACAATGTACAATGAGGATGGATCAATGAAAAAATTCTATCCCGGAACATCGGGTTATGAAGAGTGGTGGGAGAATCCGGCCAATTCTGAGGGACTTTATCATATGGGAGTAATCTATAGAGATGAATTCTATAACAATACTGTTGAAACTAAACGCAAGCACTTGAGATATCATGGTGATTTGTTATTCAAGATTTTTGATGGCCTTACCGCAAATGCACAGTTTATCTATGAAGATGGTACTCAAGTTGAGGAGTGGCATGCAAATGAAAAAAGTTCTGTAGCAAGACAGATAAGAAATGCCTATACAATAAAAAACAGTGATGGTACCTTTACATATCTTACTCCACGCACTGGTGGAATGTTGAGATCTACAAATACCAACGGTGCTTATTACACTACCCGAGGTCAGGTCAACTATACAAATACTTTTGGAAAACATTCAGTTGCCGCAATTGCCGGTCTTGAGTTCCGACAAACTAAGACAAACGGAAGAAAATCCCTTGTTCTTGGGTATGATGAGCAATTGCAGAACAGCGCTACACATACTGTCAACTTTGCAGATTTGTCACAAATGGAGTATTCACCTTGGTATATGCAGGGGCAATTCCGTGCAGAACAATTTGTATTTGATCCATATTTTGAGGATGGGATGGGTATAGTTGTAGAGCAATTGCACAGGTATGCATCAGGATACGCCAATGTAACATATACTTACGACAATAAGTATAATGTATTTGGCTCATTCCGTAAGGATTATGCAGATGTGTATGGCCTTAATGCCAAGTTCCGCGGTAAACCGCTTTGGTCTGTTGGTGCAGCATGGAATATCAACAATGAAGATTTTATGAAGGATATATCATGGATTGATTATTTGAAACTGCGTGTCAGTTACGGTGTTACCGGTAACATCTACCATGGTGCCACATCTTATATGACAGCAACTTCAACAGGATTGAACCAATACACAAACCAGCCATATGGCGATATAGCGTCCCCTGCCAATCCTAACCTCAAATGGGAGCAGAGCCGTACTACTGATATAGGTATTGATTTTGGAGTTTTTGAGAATAGGATCCGTGGTTCAATTGACTACTATAACAAGGATATTGAGGATGTCTTTTCAAACAAATCCATTGATCCTACAACAGGATTTGCATCAATGTTTATGAATACTGCAAGCATGTACAATAGAGGTGTTGAACTTCAACTTACTGCAGATTGGTTCAGAGAAGGCCAGAAGGGTAATTTTGGATGGAGTACCTCCTTTACTTATTCGCATAACAAGAACAAGGTTACAGATGTGGAGAATCCTGCCGCAAGAGCATATGAACTTACCAACAACCCTTACAGAGTAGGATATCCTTCAAGCGCAATATGGAGTTACCGTTTTGCAGGTATCAGTGATAAGGAGGGTGAAAAAGGACAGACACTTTGGTATGGAGATAACGGTGCGATACAGCACAGTGTGCAAGGTAACAGCATTGATATTCTTGAATATTCAGGACAATATGATCCTGTTACTGTAATGGGTATGGACAATAGGTTTACATATAAGGGATTTAGCATAAGCATACTTATGGCATACTATGGGGGCCATAAAATGAGAGCTTTGATACAGGAAGAGACTATGGGTATGACTACTCAGGCCATTCCTAGTTACTTTATCAATGCGTGGACACCTGAAAATCCTACTGATGTCCCAGGTATAGGACAATATAGCTCAACATCCAAAGGACCGGAGTCCTATAACTCAAACATTTCTGTCCACGATGCAGATTTCTTGAAAATCAGAAATATTGTTATCGGATACGAACTTCCGGAAAAATGGTTGAAAAATGTTGGTTTCAACCGTGCATCTGTGAGATTCCAGATAGATAATCCAAAAGCATTGTGGGTTAAAAATGATTTTGGAATTGATCCTGAGACTTTGGGATTGCGTAATCCTGCATCATTCATTTTTGGTATAAACATTAATCTATAATTTTGGCTTATGAAAAAAATATTATACACACTGCTATTTGTAGTATCTCTTCTGCTTTCTTCATGCGAGGATTTTACAGATATACAGCCAAAAGGAATGAACCTCCTTTCAACTACAACTGAGCTTGAAATGCTGCTGAATGCGGAGATGTATATAACATCAACAGACATGAGGTTAGCTGCAGGAGATGTGTTCTATGGCGGTACCCATATACCTACACTCCTTAGTCAGCCTAATAAAACTAAAGCCTCCATATTGGCATCATTGGATGATACAAGTATGGATTTGCTTGCTGAACTTACCCCAAGTGATGGGGATTATACAAAGTGGTATGAATGGATTGGGAGAATATCAAATCCTATCCTTATGCAAGTTGATGCCGCTGAAGGTGACCAGATGACCAAGAATCAGTTAAAAGCAGAGGCTTTGACACTTAGGGCATATTGTCACTGGCTGCTGGTAAACAAGTTTGCAAAAGCATATAATCCTGCTACAGCGGAGACAGATCCTGGTATTCCATATTTGACTCATGATTGGGATATCTCAGTGCCTACAGAAAAACTTACAGTTCAACAGGTATATAATAATATCATTAAGGATCTGGATGATGCAATTGCGCTTAACGCCCTTCCTAATAACAATATAAATCGTATGCGCATGAGTAAAGGAGCTGCTTACGCTGTGAAGGCATGGGCTTATCTTTGCATGCAGGATTACACTAATGCTGCAAAAGCAGCTCAGGATGCAATTAATGTAAACGGAAGTATCCTTAATTACAAAACTTCTACCACAATAATGCAAGGTGTCATAATGGGTGGGCAGCATCCGTGCATTTTTAGGGAACCGCTTAAATGTGAGGAGGACTACTTCTTTATCTATGATAGAGAACTCATGTATGCCCTTACTCCTGAAACCGTTGCTTATTTTGAACCGGGCCATGTATGCAAAGACAAGATTGCCAACTACAACATGATGTTTGACAACATTATGGATTATGGTGCCATGGTATTTGGCTTGCCTGGCTTCCTTGTAAGTATGGACCAGGTTTCAGGTTGGAACCAATGTGGTCTCAAGACAACACATATGTATCTTATTCTTGCAGAATGTGCTATTGCAGAGAATAAGATAGATGACGCAATGGATATATTGGATAAAATTCGTGTCAACCGAATAGATGATGCAGTATATGCACCATTAAAGGGGCAAGTGACTGATGAGAGTGAAGCTATAGAATACTTCAAAAAGACCTCTCACGGAGAGTGCATCTACTCAATATACAATTTTATTCAGAAAAAACGCTGGAATGAGTTGCCAAAATACAAACAGACTTGGTCAAGATTTATTATGGGGCAGACATACTCAATTGAACCGGGTTCAAAACTATGGGTATTCCCATTCCCTATGAATGCAGTTAACAACAATCCTAACTTGTTGCCTCACAACTACGAATCTGTAGAATAATGGACAGAAACATACTATTTATATTTCTTATTGCCATTACGGCATATGGATGTTCAAGTTTTAACCGGTCAAATACAAGTGTTTTGACCGGTCAGCTTGACAGCGTAAAAAACGGGGCACTTCTCGTATGTGTCTCCAAACTCAATCTTATGGGTACCGATTATCTTGATACCATAAAACTTGATGAAAAAGGGAAGTTCAGATATACTTTGCGTGACAGTAACTATAGGAATCTTATGATTATGAATCTTCCATCTTCCGGAAAGAAGAAATATGAGGAACAAAAAGAGTATTTTCAGGTCATAATGCTTCCAGGTGAGACTGTGTACGTTTCTGGGACTCTCAAGAACCCACACCTGTCGGGAAAAGGGTTTTATAATGATAAAGCGCGGGCCAAAGAGTATCTTAAGAGTATTGATGCTGAACTTGCACATGGAAAAGCCACATTAGGGAAAGATGAATTTGGCAGATTCTTTTCCCAGTGGAGAGTTAAACATGATGCAGCTTCATTGGAATTCATTAAAGCAAACCCTGATTGCGACTATTCATACTATATGGCCGTCAGCCTTTTGGAGCCTTATAAAAGCGAGGCTATGGGAGCTCTTTCTGCAAAAGTAAAGGCTGGCCCTGTGAAAACTTTTGATGAGGGACTTGCTGCAATTTTCAAGGCCAATGAAGAACGCCAGAAAGCATTGGAAGAGGCCAGAAAAAAAGTGTCTCCAGGAGGCAATGCTCCAGATTTTATTTTAATGGATATCAATGGCAATCCTCTTGCCTTGTCATCTTTGAAAGGGAAGTATGTGGTACTTGATTTCTGGGGAAGCTGGTGCACTTGGTGTATTAAAGGGATACCCGATATGAAACAGTATTATGGTAAATACAAAGGCAAATTAGAAATATTGGGTATTGCCTGTGGTGATACTCATCAGAAGTGGAAAAAGGCTGTTGAGGATAACCGGATACCTTGGCTAAACGTACTGAACGGAGAGAAAGATGGCAACGATGTGAGCAAGAAGTACGCCATATCGGGTTATCCGACAAAATTTATAATTGATCCTAAAGGTGTTATAGAGAAGGTTTTTGAGGGTGAGAATCCGGAGTTCTATAAATATTTGGATCAGATATTGTCAAATAAATAGGGTAATGTCCGTCATTAGAGGATATTTACCTGCAAAATAATAAAGAATCCCCGCGGATATAATTGACATGAACCCCGAAAGTTAGACAAAAACTTTTGGGGTTTTGTTATGTTAAAAAAGAGAAAGAAGCACGGCTATGCAGAACGATTGAAGTATATGCATATGCTTGAGAATGGTATTAGTAAGACGTTTATTGAACAGAAA
>SUYX01000041.1 GCA_015060225.1 Bacteroidales bacterium
TCTGGAGGCAAACTCCGGGGCCTCTGAGATTGAACTGAGGGAACATAAATCTTCCCGATGGCTGGCACCTGCCTCCCTGGATGAAGTGGAGTGGTTGCCGGCCGATCGGGAAGTTATAGAAATGCTTTCTCTATAAAGTAGTGACTCTCTATTTTTATCTCTATTCAGGCAGTTTTGTCAATTGTTTATTGTGCACAACTTCAAACGAGATTATCACTTTCTGCTGGGATAATCCAAGAGGTTTGAGTTGTGATTGAATTATTGAGAGCAGGTGTCCGTTGTTTTTGGCGTATATTTTTACAAAAAAATCATATGCTTCATTGGTGCAATGAATTTCCACTATTTCCGGTATGGATTTTAATGCTGTCAATACATTTTCACATTGGTATCCCTCTTTTAGGGTAAGTCCAACATAAGCACAGGTTTCATATCCAATTTTGGCCGGATTAATTAAATATTCAGATCCTTGTATGATACCTAGTGATGTCAGCCTTTGTACGCGTGTATGAATAGTTGTACCCGAAACACCGCAAGCACGGGCAACCTCCTGAAAAGATACTCGTCCATCTTTGGCCAACATTTGGAGGATTTTTTCATCTATGCTGTCAAATTGATTGTTTCCCATTCTAATATAAATTGTTTTGTGCAAATTTAGGAATATTGCCTTTTATTAAAAATTTATACCGTATGTGTGTTTTATCTCGGGTGGTATAGCAGGATTGGCTGTTGCTTCTGGGGCTGCTGCCAGATATCAGTCAGGCTTTAGATCATATTTGATATTCACTCCCACAAGGAAGGAAGGTTAACTCCTCCTTCCTTCCGCCATAATTAACTTAACTAACACTAATACCTAAAATAAATATAATGAAAACTTAATCTAACCAATCTTTTATTCTTTTGGATGCATTTTCACAGTCCTGACGTTTTGCAAATGCACTCAATCTTACATATCCTTCACCGCTTGGGCCAAATACAACTCCAGGAGTGCATATTACTTTAGCTCCGTATAACATTGATTCAAAGAACTCCCACGACGACCTTTTCTTTGGAATCTTAACCCACAGATATGGTACGTGCTCCCCGCCAAAAATCCTTAAATCCAACGTAGACAATATGCGTCTCATCATACGGACATTATCCATATAGTATTCTATTGTCTGGCGTAGCTGATTTTTTCCCAAATCAGAATATGTTGCTGTTGCTGCACATTGCGTAACATATGACACTCCATTGAACCTTATGCTTTGTCTGCGGCCCCATAATGTGTTCATTTGAATTTTCTGCCCTTCCAAAGTCTGTATTGTCAACTCTTTGGGTATTATTGTATATCCACATCTCAATCCTGTAAAACCTGCAGTGCGGGAGAAACTGCGGAGTTCAATCGCAACTTTTTTGGCTCCACGGATCTCATATATGGAGTGTGGAATATCTGGCGATTGTACATATGCTTCATAGGATGCATCAAAAAGTATCAAAGTGTTGTTTTTGATTGCATAATCTACCCATTTCTTGAGTTGGCCTTTACTATATGCCGCTCCTGTGGGATTGCATGGTGAGCACAAATACACAATATCTATAGGGAATTCCGGTGGTAATGGGGTAAAACCGTTACTTTCGGTACAATTCAGATAACATACATTGCTCCAGCGCCCTTTATTGAATATTCCTGCACGTCCGGATATCGCATTGCTTTCTATATAGACCGGGTATATGGGATCAATGACTCCTATTGTATTGTCGCTGCGTAACAGGTCACCAATATTTCCTATTTCACTCTTAACACCGTCACTAATGAATACCTCATTGGGTATCAAATGAATACCACGAGTATTATAATCGTTTTTAATTATTGTTTCCCTTAGAAATTCATATCCTTGTTCTGGACCGTATCCGTGAAATCTTGTAGAATCAGCCATATCGTCTACTGCTCTGTGCATTGCTTCTACAACAGATGAAGGCAATGGACTGGTTACATCATTTATCCCCAAATCAATCAGTTCTGCATTCTGACGCAAAACTTTGAATGTATTGATTTTTTTCGTTACATCCGAGAATAAATCATCGCTTGGTAACTCTAAAAAGTATTCATTCAAAAGTGCCATATGCCGGTGTTTTATCATTACGCACTGCAAAATTAGTCAGGCAGATAAAAAATTGTATTACTTGAACCGTGATAATTATGAAAATAAATTCAATAATTGGAGTGTTTAATCTTTATTGCCTGTTTTACTTTTAAATCTAAATTATCTACATCTTATTACTTTATAACTTAAAGTGAGGTGAATTTGGTCCTACAAAAAATTCTTTTTTGGGAACACTGTTATTTCTTATAAGATATTTTTGTCTCACAATTTTTATGTCTATGGAAGAACTCAAGCACGAATGTGGAGTAGTTATGGTGCGTTTGCTCAAACCACTGGAGTACTACCAGTATAAATATGGATCGTGGATGTGGGGACTCAACAAGCTCTATCTGTTAATGGAAAAGCAACATAATAGAGGTCAGGAAGGAGCTGGGATTGCATGCGTAAAACTCAGCGCTCCATCTGGTTCAGAATATATGTTCAGAGAACGGGCTGAAGGGTCAAATGCCATATCTGAAATATTCAATACTGTACATAAAAATTATCAATATCTTAAACCTGAACAGTTTCAGGATGCACTTTTTGCCAAACAAACACTTCCATTTGCAGGTGAATTATATATGGGTCATTTGCGGTATTCTACCACAGGAAAGTGCGGGTTGGACTATATTCATCCTTTTTTGCGCAGGAACAATTATAGGTCAAAGAACCTCGCTGTCTGTGGAAATTTCAATCTGACCAATGTAGATGAGGTCTTCACTAAATTAACCTCAGAGGGACAGCATCCACGTAGATATGCAGATACGTATATTATACTTGAACAGATAGGCCACAGGCTTGATATGGAGGTTGAAAGGGTTTATAAGGAATGTCGGGATGAAGGGTGGCAAGGTTTGGAACTCACTTCTCATATAGAAGAGAGAATCAATATCCAAAATGTGTTGAAAACATCAAGTCTCCATTGGGATGGAGGATATGTAATTTGTGGCATAACCGGTAGCGGAGACTCATTTGCCGTACGTGATCCTTGGGGCATACGTACGGCCTTTTATTATAAGGATGATCAGGTAATGGTTCTTGCATCTGAACGTCCTGTAATCCAAACTGCACTGAATGTCCCTATTGAAACTGTACATGAATTGCAACCGGGTGAAGCTGTAATACTTGACAGGTCTGGAAAAATGCATCTGGAACAGATTAATCCACGTCAAGATTTAAGGCCCTGTTCTTTTGAACGAATATATTTTTCACGTGGCAGCGACAGGGATATTTACAATGAACGTAAACGTTTGGGCCAGAATTTGATCCCTTCCATTTTGCATGCTATTGACTATGACATTGGGCATACTGTCTTTTCGTTTATACCCAATACGGCAGAGGCTGCATTTTACGGGATGTTGGAAGGTTTGGAAAATTATCTGAATCAGTTGAAGATGCAGATGATAGAGTCTCTTGGACATAATCCCGACCATACTGAACTTGAGAGAATTCTTTCCATGCGCATACGCTGTGAGAAGGTGGCCATCAAAGATATTAAGTTGAGAACTTTTATTGCCCAAGGCAATACACGTAATGATCTTGCGGCCCATGTCTATGATATTACATATGGAAGCCTCATACCTTATGTAGATAACCTAGTTGTTATTGATGACAGCATTGTCAGGGGTACTACATTAAAACAGAGTATTATAGGAATACTTGACCGTCTTCATCCCCGAAAAATAGTAATTGTCTCCTCATCGCCACAGGTGCGTTATCCCGACTATTATGGTATTGATATGTCCAGTCTGGAACAATTAATATCCTTTCGGGCTGCAATTGAATTGCTCAAAGAGCAAGGACGGGAAGATATTATAACTGAAACCTACCAATGTTGTAAGGATCAAGAGAATTTACCTAAATGCCAAATACGGAATTATGTAAAAATGATATATAAACCGTTTACATGTGAGCAGATTTCAGCCAAGACAGCACAATTGCTGACTCCAGAATCAACGCAGGCTGATGTAAAGATTATTTATCAGACTTTGGATGGGTTGCATGAGGCTTGCCCAAACCATTCGGGAGACTGGTACTTTAGCGGCAACTACCCTACTGCCGGAGGAATGAAATTATTGAATAAAGCATTTATAAATTATTTTGAAAATGATAAAAGCAACATTGATTCTTGATGATGGCACCAGATTTTGTGGGTACTCTTTTGGAGCCCATATAAATACCTCAGGTGAAGTAGTCTTCAATACTGCTATGACCGGTTATACAGAAAGTCTGACCGACCCCTCGTATGCAGGTCAGATACTGGTATTGACCTATCCGTTGGTAGGCAACTACGGTGTTCCGGCCGTTGATTTTTGGGAAAGCGGGCATATTTACTCCCAAGCACTCATTGTCAGTGATTACAGCAGTGATTTCTGTCATTGGAATGCAAAAGAAAGTCTTGGTGATTGGCTAAAGCGTGAACAGCGGCCTGCCATAACAGGTATAGACACCCGTGCCCTTACCAAATTGCTGCGTGAACGTGGGGTGATGATGGGGCGCATTGAAATTGAAGGAATTGATGATATGCCATCTGATATGTATTATGGTGACATCAATTATGTGGAAACAGTCAGTTGTAAGGATGTTATCCGGTATAATGAAGGTTCGGGAAAAAGGATTGTTCTTGTTGATTGTGGTGTTAAGGCCAATATTATCCGTTGTCTGCTCAGGCGTGGTGTTGAAATCATAAGGGTGCCGTGGAATTATGATTTCAATAATTTGGATTTTGATGGCCTGTTTATTTCCAATGGTCCCGGCAACCCGGACAATTGCCAGGCAACGGTGATTAATATCCAACGTGCCATGCAGAACAACAAACCAATTTTTGGCATATGTATGGGTAATCAATTACTTGCTAAAGCAAGCGGTGCAACCATCTTCAAACTAAAATATGGTCATCGCAGTCATAATCAGCCTGTAAGAATGGTAGGGACAGAGAGGTGCTTCATTACCAGCCAGAACCATGGTTATGCTGTTGACAACAAAACATTGGGAGCTGATTGGGTATCTCTGTTTGAGAATATGAATGACGGCTCCAATGAAGGAATCCGCCATATCAGCAAACCCTGGTTTTCTGTGCAATTCCACCCCGAAGCGGCGGCCGGGCCAACTGATACGGAGTTTCTTTTTGATGAATTTATCAAATTATTGTAATAATGGGAAAATGCAATGTAAAAAAGGTATTGCTTTTAGGCTCCGGTGCCCTTAAAATTGGTGAGGCTGGAGAGTTTGACTATTCAGGTAGCCAAGCACTGAAAGCGCTAAAGGAAGAGGGCATAGAAACTGTTCTTGTCAATCCCAACATTGCCACTGTACAAACGTCAGAAGGCATAGCGGACAAAGTCTATTTCTTGCCTGTAACCCCGTATTTTGTAGAGAGGGTTATTGCTAAGGAATGTCCGGATGGCATCCTTCTCTCCTTTGGAGGACAGACAGCACTTAATTGTGGTGTTGAATTATATCAAAGCGGTGTTCTGAAGCGTTACAATGTACAAGTATTGGGCACCCCCGTTCAGGCAATCATTGATACCGAAGATAGAGACAAATTTGTCCGTAAATTGGATGAGATTGGAGTAAAGACAATCCGAAGTGAGGCAGTTTGCAATATTGAACAAGCCCGCAGTGCTGCTGCACACCTGGGTTATCCTGTAATCATTCGTGCTGCTTATGCATTGGGAGGTCTTGGTTCTGGGTTCTGCAATAATGTGCAGGAACTGGATGCCCTTTGCGAAAAAGCATTTTCATATTCATCCCAGGTTTTGGTAGAAAAGAGTCTTAGAGGTTGGAAAGAGATTGAATATGAAGTGGTCAGAGATTGTTATGATAACTGTATTACTGTCTGTAATATGGAAAATATGGATCCGTTGGGTATTCATACGGGTGAGTCAATTGTCATTGCTCCATCTCAGACATTATCCAATAGCGAGTATCATAAGTTGCGTGAATTGGCCATACGTATTGTCCGTTATATAGGCATTGTAGGTGAGTGTAACGTCCAGTATGCCCTTGATCCGGAATCTGAAGATTATAGGGTAATAGAGGTAAATGCCAGATTGAGCCGTTCTTCAGCCTTGGCTTCCAAGGCTACTGGTTATCCTTTGGCTTTTGTGGCGGCAAAACTTGCCATGGGATATGGTTTGTCACACTTGAAGAATTCAGTTACAAAATCTACTTCCGCCTTCTTTGAGCCGGCATTGGATTATGTAGTATGTAAAATACCACGTTGGGATTTGGGGAAATTTCATGGTGTTGACCGTGAGATTGGTTCTTCAATGAAGTCTGTAGGTGAAGTGATGTCCATAGGACGTACTTTTGAAGAGGCAATCCAAAAAGGATTGAGGATGATTGGGCAAGGAATGCATGGTTTTGTAGAGAATAAAGAACTTATTATTGCAGATATTGACAAAGCGCTTCGTGAGCCTACAGATAATCGTATATTCGTTATCAGCAAGGCTATGCGTAACGGTTACACAGTTGATCAGATTCATTCATTGACGAAAATAGACAAATGGTTCCTCTGTAAATTACGGAATATTATGGCTACATCTGAACAACTTCACACATATAATGCTTTGGAAACAATACCATATGGTTTATTATACAAGGCCAAAAGAGAGGGTTTCTCCGATTTTCAGATAGCACGTGCTGTCGGGGAAGATGATATGGAGCAAGGCATGCTTAAAGTACGCACTTACAGAAAGGCCTTGGGTATTCTCCCTGCTATCAAACAAATTGACACTCTTGCTGCCGAGTATCCAGCACAAACAAACTATCTGTACCTTACTTATTCAGGAACCGTAGATGATGTGGAGTATGCTGGTGACAACCGCTCAGTTATTGTTCTTGGTTCCGGTGCTTATCGTATTGGGTCGTCTGTAGAATTTGACTGGTGTGGGGTCCAGGCTCTCAATACAATACGTAAAGAGGGGTATCGCAGTGTGATGGTCAACTATAATCCGGAAACGGTATCAACCGATTATGATATCTGTGACAGGCTCTATTTTGATGAACTTACTTTTGAGCGGGTGATGGATATTGTAGAGGTTGAGAAACCCTTTGGAGTGATTGTTTCTACAGGAGGTCAGATACCAAACAATCTTGCATTGCAATTGAATGATCAGGGGGTGCATATTCTTGGAACTGGTGCGGAATCTATAGACAAAGCAGAGGACCGGGACAAGTTTTCCGCAATGCTTGACAAGATTGGGGTGGATCAACCGGAATGGAGAGCCTTAACTTCAATGGAGGATATTGCTTCATTTATTGATAAGGTGGGTTTTCCTGTTCTGGTGCGTCCATCGTATGTGCTTTCAGGTGCCGCAATGAATGTTTGTTCAAATAACGATGAATTGAACCGCTTCTTGAAATTGGCATCAAATGTATCTAAGAAACATCCTGTTGTAGTAAGCCGTTTTATAGAATTTGCCAAAGAGATTGAAATGGATGCCGTGGCACAGGATGGAGATATTATTGCCTATGCAATAAGCGAGCATATAGAATTTGCCGGTGTACATTCTGGTGATGCCACTATCCAGTTTCCACCTCAGAAAACATATATTGAGACCATACGGAGAATCAAACGCATATCGCGCAAGATAGCCAAGGAACTCTGCATTTCAGGTCCGTTCAACATCCAATTCCTTGCCCGGGATAACGACATAAAGGTTATAGAGTGTAATCTGCGGGCTTCACGTTCATTCCCATTTGTTAGCAAAGTGCTCAAGTTGAACTTCATTGACATGGCAACCCGCATTATGCTTGGAAAGAGAGTGGAGAAACCAGAAAAGAGTCTGTTTGATTTGGATTATGTAGGTATCAAGGCAAGCCAGTTCTCATTCAACCGTCTGCAAAATGCAGACCCTGTGTTAGGTGTGGATATGGCATCAACTGGTGAAGTGGGTTGTATAGGCGAGGATACGCAGTGCGCCATCCTGAAAGCAATGTTGTCGGTAGGCTATCGTATTCCAAGAAAGAACATTCTCCTTTCTACAGGTGATGCCAGACAAAAAGCGGATATGCTTTATGCGGCACAACTGCTCCGGCAAAAGGGTTATTCTCTATTTGCAACTGGCGGAACATCAAGATATTTGTCTGAAAACGGCATCAGCAATACATTGGTACATTGGCCTGATGAAGATTGCCAGCCACAAGCATTGGATTTGCTTCGCCACAAAGAGATAGACTTGGTGGTGAATATACCTAAAGATTTGAGTACAGGTGAATTGGATAACGGTTATAAGATACGGCGTACAGCAATAGACTTAAATATACCGCTCATTACTAATGCCCGTCTTGCAAGTGCTTTTATTAGAGCATTCTGTCTTTTGTCGGCAGATGACCTTGTTATAAAAAGTTGGGATGAATATGAAAATGGAAAAAGATGACAGATATGGTGCAACAAAAAATTATTATTCTTGATTTTGGCTCTCAAACCACACAACTTATAGGCCGAAGGTTACGGGAACTCCATACATTTTGCGAGATTGTGCCATATGACAAGTTCCCGTTTGAGGAAGAGGGTGTCATTGGCGTAATTCTGTCCGGCTCGCCGTATAGTGTTTATGCCCCTGACGCCTTTAAGGTGGACTTGTCAAATATACGGGGGCACTATCCTGTTTTGGGCATATGCTATGGCGCCCAATTTATGGCCCAACTATATGGTGGCTGTGTGGAAGCAACAGGCTCCCGCGAATATGGACGGGCACAATTGCATTTTCCTGATAAGAACAATGTCCTTTTGAGAGGCTTCCGAGATGGATCACAGGTTTGGATGAGTCATGGTGATACCATTACTGCATTACCCCACGGATTTAGTGTCATTGCATCTACGGATACAGTAAAGTATGCCGCTTATCAGGCAGATGACGGAACATTGTGGGGAGTACAGTTCCATCCCGAGGCATTTCATTCGGAGCAAGGCATGCTGTTGCTCAAGAATTTTGCGGTTGATATTTGCGGCAGCAGACAAGACTGGAGTCCGGCATCATTCATTGATTCATCTGTGGAGACATTGAAGAGACAATTGGACAATGACCGTGTTATACTTGGCTTGTCGGGAGGAGTGGATTCTTCAGTTGCTGCAGTTCTTCTGAATAGAGCCATCGGCAAGAGTTTAACATGCATCTTTGTGAATCATGGATTGCTTCGTAAGGGTGAATTTGAGAGTGTCATGCGTGATTATGAGTGTTTGGGACTCAATGTTATAGGGGTTGATGCCAGCACCAGATTCTTCTCGGCTTTACGGTATGTAGATGACCCGGAGAAAAAACGCAAGATTATCGGGAGTTGTTTTATAGATGTTTTTGAGGAGGAGGCCAGAAAGATTGATGGTGTGAAATGGTTGGCACAAGGTACAATTTATCCGGACTGTATAGAAAGTATGAACATTACGGGAAAGGTTATAAAAAGTCATCATAATGTTGGCGGTTTGCCGGAGAAGATGCAACTGAGACTTTGTGAACCATTGCGTTGGCTGTTTAAGGATGAGGTAAGGCGTGTCGGTATACAACTGGGTATGCCGGAGCATCTGATTAACCGTCATCCTTTTCCCGGGCCCGGTCTTGCAGTACGTATATTGGGTGAAGTGACACCGGAAAAAGTAAGGATACTGCAAGATGCAGATGATATATTTATCAATGCACTGCGCAAATGGAAATGTAAGGATGGCCATTTTCTTTATGACATGATATGGCAGGCAGGAGCCATACTTTTACCTGTGCGTAGTGTTGGTGTTATGGGGGATGAACGTACTTATGAACAAACTGTGGCATTGCGTGCCGTAACAAGTACTGATGCTATGTCGGCAGATTGGGCACAATTGCCATATCAATTTCTCGCTCAGGTAAGCAATGAAATAATCAATAATGTAAAAGGGGTAAACCGCGTATGTTATGATATCTCTTCAAAACCGCCGGCAACCATAGAATGGGAGTAACAGAAACAGGAATCTTAATATTAATGGACAATGGAAATGAAGCAATCAAAATATATATTTATAACAGGTGGCGTGGTCAGTTCACTTGGCAAAGGTATCATTGCAGCATCTATAGGCAGATTACTGCTTGCACGTGGTTATAAAATCACTATTCAAAAATTCGATCCATATATAAACGTAGATCCAGGAACACTCAATCCATACGAACATGGAGAGTGCTATGTTACAACAGATGGATGTGAAACAGACTTGGATTTGGGACACTATGAGCGTTTTACAGATATCCGCACAACCTCTGCAAATAATGTTACTACAGGCAAGATTTATCAGACTGTCATTGAGCGTGAACGCAAAGGGGAATATTTGGGTAAAACTGTACAGGTTATTCCCCATATTACGGATGAGATAAAAAGAAGGATGCTTCAACTTGGCGCAGATGGTGACTACGATTTTATCATCACCGAGATTGGAGGTACGGTTGGTGATATAGAAAGCCTTCCATTTCTGGAGGCTATCCGGCAACTGAAATGGGAACTTGGATCCTATGCAGTCTCTGTTCATCTGACTTATGTTCCATACATTGCTGCTGCAGGCGAATTGAAAACCAAGCCAACACAACATTCTGTAAAAGAACTCCAGGGGCTCGGCCTTCAGCCGGATGTGCTGGTGTTGAGGACAGAAAGGGAACTCGGACGTGAGGTGCTTGTTAAAGTTGGCCATTTTTGCAATGTGGAGAAGGATTGTGTTGTACAAAGTGTAGATCTTACTACTATCTATGAGGTTCCAATAAAAATGGCAGAACAGAATCTTGATGTGGTAATACTCCGCAAATTTGGTATAAAGTGTGACAAGTCGCCCGATTTAGGCAATTGGCAGAATTTCATCAACCGCAGAAAACAGGCAGATAAAGAACTCAATATTGCTCTTGTAGGGAAATATGATTTGCAGGATGCATACAAATCTATTCTGGAATGTCTGTCGCAGGCTGCGACCTATAACGACAGCAAGGTCATTACACATTTTGTCCAAAGTGAAAACCTTACGCATAGCAACATTGCCAGTTATCTATCAACCATGGATGGCGTGGTGATTTGCCCTGGATTCGGACAACGTGGAACTGAAGGAAAGATTGTTGCCGCCGAATATTGCCGTACACATGACATTCCCACTTTAGGTATATGTTTTGGTATGCAAATGATGGTCATTGAATTTGCCCGCAATGTCCTGGGTTTGGAAAATGCAAATTCCATAGAATTGGACCCCACTACCCCATACAGTGTAATTGAATTGATGGCAGAGCAAAAAAGTGTCACCCAAATGGGCGGAACTATGAGATTGGGGTCCTACTCCTGCGAGTTGTCAATAGGATCTGAAGCATATGAGGCGTATGGGCAAACAATCATTCAGGAACGTCACCGTCACCGGTATGAATTCAGCATCCCATTCCGTTCTCAATTTGAAAAAGCGGGAATGTTATGTACTGGTATTAATCCCGACAGCGGGTTGGTAGAGATTGTAGAAGTACCTGCTTGCCGCTGGTACGTTGGAGTCCAATTCCATCCGGAATACACAGGAACTGTCCTTCATCCCAATCCTTTGTTTTTATCCTTTATCAGGACTCAAATCCGGAAGCAAATTGAATAGAATGTTTGAAAACAATTCTTACCGATGGCTTGCACCTGCCTCCCTGGAAGAAGTGGAGTGGCTGCCGGCCGACCGGGAAGTTATAGAAATGCTGAAATCGGATCCTATTTCTTCTTTTTAATTGCGTTTAGGCCTTTCTTTATTCCATTGCCCACGCTGTTTTTCACTTTGTCTGTTATTGATGTTTTAGGACTGCTGTTCCCCTGTGATTTTGATTTCAAAGGCTTCTTGTCAGAAACTGTATATACCTGTTTGTAGCCAGAATCTGCCTGGATATGTACAAGTTTGAATTTGTGCTCTTCCAGAGTTGTAAATTCAATGGAGTACAATTTGCCTGAATAACCAAGTCCCTCGGGATACCATACGTCAAAGGTCTTCTTGTTTCCGCTCTCTTTGTAATTTTTTATCTGCCCTCTGGTCTCATCTTCGCTGTCAGAATCAAGGAAGTAAAGTTTGTTGTTCCAGTCAATGCGGAAAATGCCAATGTTAGGATACTCCATCCCTTCCTGCTCAAGAGAATAATACTCCTTGTACTGGGCAGATGCACCCACTGCCATACACAGGCAGAAGAATGCCGTCAATAAAATCTTTTTCATTTAAGTAAGGTTAAATAAAATATTCAAAACACACTTCAAATATACTTAATATTCTTTATCTTCGTAAGAAGTTTACAAAAGAAAATTTTATGAAAAGATTATTGTTTGCATTGTTTCTTTTAACCTTTTCAATCTGCAATACCTGTTGGGCACAGCAATGCCCATATACAGTGTATCCTGTTCCTCAGCAGCAGCATGCAGTTAAAGGTAAAGCCTCCTTTACCCCAGTTGTCAATGTGGTGGCAGAAGATGGTATTGATATCTATACAAAAGATAGACTCAGCCAGATTCTCAAGGAGCATGGAATTTCTGCCCAATTTACAGAGAAACCTTCAGCCGGGAAATCTACAGTTTGGCTCGGAGTAAATGGCTCAAAAGGTAAAGCAGACCGTAAGGCGTCGCAACTTGGGCTCAAAAGGGATGTTTTCTCGCAGCCTAAATACGACCGCCATATTGTAAGCCTTACTTCCAACGGAGGGAAAGCCCAACTGGTAGTTCTTGGAGAGAATACAGATGCCGTTTTCTGCGGCCTGGCCACTTTGGAGCAGATGCTCCACAATGGCACCGCTAACCTCCCTTGTGCCACATTCTATGATTATGCAGATGTGCAGTACCGTGGTGTAATTGAGGGGTACTATGGTGTCCCTTACAGTATGGAGGTAACAGAAGACCTTTTCCGGTTTATGGCCCGTTACAAACTCAATATGTATATGTACGGAGCAAAGAGCGACCCTTACCACTCCCAATACTGGGATAAGCCCTACCCTACCAAACTCAATGACAGGGAGAAACGTTTTGGCATGATGACCCGGGAGATGATGAAGCAATTGGCACAGGCAGCGCACCGGTGCAAGGTGAACTTCATCTGGTCTATCCACCCTGGCACTACATTTACAAAACTGGGAGAGTCTGATGTACTGGAGAGGATAATGTCAAAATTTGAGAAGATGTATGAACTTGGAGTGCGCCAGTTTGGAGTATTTGTAGATGATTGTGGCGTTCCATACGATGACCCTTCTCTTAAACAATGTGCAGACCGTCTTTCCAACCTTCAGGAACTTGTTGACACTAAATGGAACCAGCCGGGAACCGCCCCTGCAGATATGGTTAAGCAACTCCAATATGTTCCGCAGTTATATGCATACAGTTGGGTAAAACCGGAACTTGCCCGCAAATTCTGGGAATCCCTCAGCCCTGTCCCTTCAAAAGTGAACATCTATACAACAGGCAAAAATGTATGGTCAGTCCCTAACAGCAATGATCTTCAGGTGCTTAACGATTACCTTGGCCGTGAGGTATCATGGTGGTGGAACTATCCTTGCAATGATGTGGATGTAACAAAAATCTTTGTTGCAGATACCTATACCAACTTCGCCGACGAAACCCATATACATTTCACAGGAGAACTGGAGAAGAACCTATCCCTAAAGACAATCATCATAAACCCTATGCAGCAGGGTGAACTCTCCAAGATTCCTCTCTTCGGGGTTGCAGACTACACCTGGAATATGGACTCCTTCAACAATATGGAGAACTGGAGGGCATCCCTCCCTGCTGTTGTCGGGAAGAAAAATGCAGAAGACTTTGAGACCATTGTCCCTTATCTGCGCTACTACGATTCCCTCTCCCCTCTTGCAGGTATCATAAATGAATTCAAAACATCATACGAGAAAGACCCGGCTACAGCATCTGTGCAGCCTCTTAAAGCAGAACTGGCAAAAATTATTGCTGCCTGCACCACCATTGAGGCAATGAAGGACTCGGAAAGTGCAAGCGACACCCTCTTCTACGCAGATTTGAGACCTTGGCTCCTCAAACTCAAAACAATGGCACAGGATGCATCAGTTATGGCAGATGCACTTGTTATTCCCGACAAATCAAAGATTGACATCATAACCTTTGCAAAAACCTGGTCATCAATTGAAGGGATAGACAAGAACGACAACCACCGTTTTGATATCCTCAGAGGCATGGGATCTGAAATCACCCTCTCTGTACAGACAGCAGAACCTGCTGCACAATCATTGCGCCCGTTCCTTGATTGGCTGCTGGAGAAATTGGATGATAGATAAAATTACTATAACTTTATCTTTTGAATTTTAATTACTGTAAAATACATTAGTCCGATACTATGAAACTTACAAATACTTTGGCATTACTGCTTTTGGCCGGTCTTGTTGCTGTTCCGGCCACAGCCCAGAAAAAGAAAAAAGCAGAAGAAAAACCACAAGGTTATGTTTTCACAACCGTTAAGGCAAACCCTGTAACATCAACCAAAGACCAGTACGAGACAGGTACCTGTTGGTGTCATGCAGGACTCAGTTTCCTTGAGAGTGAGGCAATTAAAAAAGGAGCCCCTCAGACATTGGACCTTGCAGAGATGTTTGTAGTCTCAAAATCCTATACCGGCAGGGCAATCAAATATGTAAGGCTGGATGAGCATTTCAAGTTTGACGCCGGCAGCGATATGGGCGATGTTCTTGCAGTATTCAAGGAGTTTGGTCTTGTTCCAAACTCTGTAATGCCAGGTTTGAACTATGGAACAACCAAACATGTACAGTGGGAACTTACAGAGGTTCTCAGAGGTGTTGTAGAAGCAGTAGCTAAAAACCCCAACAGAAAGATATCAACCGCTTGGGTAAACGGATTCAACAATGTATTGGATGCATATCTTGGAGAAATCCCGGAAAAATTCACTTATGAGGGAAAAGAATACACTCCAAAAACCTATGCAGAATCCCTTAATCATAATCCCGACGATTATATCCTCTTCACTTCATTCACCCATGAGCCATTTTATCAGACAATGGTCCTTGATGTTCCCGACAACTGGAGATGGACCCGCTACTGGAACATCCCACTTGATGAGATGATGGAGATTATGGATTATGCAATAGAGAACGGCTACACTGTAGGCTGGACATCCGATATGAGTGAGAAGAGTTGGGGCGAAGTTTCAACTGTTCCAGATGTTGCCGCCAAACAGGCTGCTGCCGGTTCAGATGAAGCCAGATGGATTGGTGCCAGCAGAGCGGAGAAAGAGGCTATGCTTTACAATAAGAACACCCCTGGCCCTGAAAAGAAAATTGACCAGCAGATGCGCCAGATTGCATATGACAACAAAGAGACCACAGATGACCATGCAATGCACATCTACGGTATTGCAAAAGACCAGAACGGTACAAAATACTATATGGTAAAGAACTCTTTTGGTGAAGAGGGCAAATACAACGGTCACAACTACGTTTCAGAATCTTATGCACGTTACAAGACTCTGAACATCCTTGTAAACAAAGCAGCAGTTCCTGCCCATATTCTTGAAAAATTGAAATAATCCAAGATTAAGATTTTGCAGTAAAAAAGGTAAAAAGAAAACACCTGAAAACCGTGGCCGCCCGTGGCCTCCAGGGCATTGCCCGTGGTAGTCCAAGTGAAGTCCTCTGAGCACGGGAGGGGCCCGTTCCGAAGGAATGGGAGGGATTTAGTTTTCAGGTGTTTTCTTTTTACTTTTTATAGTTCCAAATACTTGCTGAAGAATTTCCAGATCTCTTCTGCTGTGTCCATATCTTCGTTGAACCAGGAGTGGACTCCATCCACTACTTCATAAAGCCATACATCATTACCTTTTTTAGGGTCTGAATATTTATGTACAATTACTTTGTGAGAGTCTGGATATCTCAGCGGAAGTTCTTCTATTGTCTCATTTGTGCAGCCGTTTCTCTTTACCCAATATTGAACGGCATCCGGAACGGGGATGTAGGCACCCCATCCCCCTTTGTTCTCCATATCTCCTGTCCATTCAGAGACACGGTCCTGGGTTCCATGTATTTCAAACAATGGAATTGACCTTGTGTGTTTGTATTGCTGAGGCATCCATGCCATAGTAAGTCCGGCAATTGGAGCCACAGCCCTGAAGGTTTTCTGTTTGGAATAGGCCAGAAGGTAGCACATCTCCCCTCCGTTGGACATTCCTGTACAGAAAGTATTCTTTTTGCTTAAATTGTGCTCCTTCTGCAGTTTTGCAGCCAGTTTCTCAAGGAAAGATATATCATCTACAGTCATGCTCTCCTGGAAAGGATATCCTACATTCCAACTTGGATTTCCTCTGCCGTCTTTTGAGCCTTCGGGATAACAGACAGCAAATCCATATTTGTCTGCTGCTGCTCCAAATCCCTTGTCTTCCACCAAATTGCATGTTGCCCCGTAACCGTGCAGCACAAATACAAGCGGCGCTCCCGGCTTAAGGTTTTCAGGAAGGTACAGCATATACCTCCTCTCTATTCCGTCTATTGTACATGTGTAGTCTTTGCTCTCCTCCTTCTGGAATGCTTTCTTTGCCACTACAACTACCGGTCTGTGGTCAGATGCCATTCCCTCATCAATTACCTTTGAGGTCACTTCCCTGTATTTTGGCTCATTAACTTTTGCTACTGCTATGTAATCAAGTGTCCTGTCGGGAGTATCTGCAGGGAAAGTGAACTCTTCCCTGTTGCTCAGAATGGTAAATTTCTTTTCCAGTTCCTGAATGAATTTTGAATCTGGTTCAGCATTCAGGTCTCCTGCAAAGTAGAAAGGTTTGCTGCTCTCTGCTGCCAGTTTCCCAATAATATCAAGAGATGCCATCCTGTCCTCCTCTGTAAGGGAGAGGTGTGTGCAGGCAAACATATATTCATTGAATTCAGCTACCAGAATCGCCCTTTTTTCTTCCCTGCCAGGGAGATTGTATCCTTTTACTGCAATGGGGTTCTTCTTTGAGAGAATTCCAATACCGTATTTACCTCCGTCAAATTCTATTGCGGGGAAAAACTCCGCATGCATATCAGTTAGGGCAGCAATCTCTCCCAAAACATATTTCCTGCCGCTTCTGTTGGTCATGCTGTCCAACTCCTGAACCGCAACAACATCTGCTTTGGCATCCTTTATAACTTTTGCAACCCTCTCAATGTCGCGGACACCGTCCATCCCTTTGCCGCTCCTTACATTATAACTCATAATTTTAAGATTGGTCTGGGCAAGGGCCGCAGTCACTGCCACCAGCAGTGCTAATAGAATTGATACTTTTTTCATATTCTTTTCAGTTTGTCCACAAAATTACCTCTTTTTGTGGACATATCTCCTTTTAAGCACACTTTCATCCACAAAAAAGCCCCATTTTGTGGATGGGGCATCGCTTTCTTATGCATAATTTACCTTTCTATCACTTCAGGTTCCAGAAATGGTCAACAGGTCCGTGACCCTTTCCTATTTCATATTTTGCTCCCGATATTATAGCCTGTTCTATGTATCTTTTTGCACTTCTTGCCGCCTGGGTAAGTTCCTCACCCCTTGCAAGGGCCGCTGCAAATGCAGATGAAAGGGTACATCCTGTGCCATGGGTGTTTTGTGTTTCTACACGGCAACTTGGAAGCAATGTGGTTGTTCCATCCTCCGCATTGAAGAAATAATCCACCAGCACATTGTCCTTCAAATGCCCCGCCTTCAGCAGAACAGATACCTTTCCTCCATTTGAAAGCAGTTCTACGGCACTCTTGAAATCCTTCTCCCCTTCAATTCTTCTTCCCGACAATATCTCCCCTTCCGGGATGTTGGGGGTAATTACCCTTGCCAGCGGCACCAGTCTCCTTTTAAGTGTCTCAATTGCACTCTCTTCTATAAGACGGTGTCCCGATGTTGATACCATTACCGGGTCAAGAACCACATTCTTTATCCCATATTCCTCAATTTTCCTGGCAACCACTTCCACTACATCTGCTGAATGGAGCATTCCAATCTTTATAGCGTCTGCACCAATATCAGACAAAACGGAATCAATCTGCCCTTCCAGGATATCCAATGGGATAGGATGCACCCCCTGTACCCCTACTGTATTCTGTACTGTTACTGCTGTAATTGCCGAGGCTGCAAAACAACCCATTGCACTTATGGCTTTAATGTCTGCCTGAATTCCGGCTCCTCCGCCCG
>SUYX01000042.1 GCA_015060225.1 Bacteroidales bacterium
ACAAACTCATAACCAATTACCTGGTCATCTTTGTCAAGAGCCATTCTTGTACAGTAACCCTCAGCCATCTCAAGGTATCTTACACCTTTTGCGTTGGTTGAGAACATTGTACCTACCTGGCTTCTCAGGCCTTTACCCAAATCCTCAAGACCTGCTCCAATCTGAAGACCACCCTCTGAGAATGCAGACTGTGTACGGCCGTAAACAATCTGAAGGAACAATTCTCTCATTGCAGTGTTGATTGCATCACATACCAAGTCTGTGTTCAAAGCCTCAAGAAGAGTCTTGCCTGCAAGAATCTCAGCAGCCATTGCAGCTGAGTGGGTCATACCTGAACAGCCGATAGTCTCAATCAAAGCCTCCTGGATGATACCCTCTTTTACATTAAGGGTAAGTTTGCATGCACCCTGCTGTGGAGCGCACCAGCCAATACCGTGAGTAAGACCTGAAATGTCTTTGATCTCTTTGCTTCTCACCCATTTGCCCTCTTCAGGAATAGGTGCAGGTCCGTGGTTAGGACCCTTTTTAACAACACACATGTGCTGTACTTCGTGAGTATAAATCATACCTTTAATAATATGTTTGTAGTTAACAATTCTTTGTGAATTTGCAAATATAGTGTATTTTTACCAACCAAATGACTTTGAGATTAAAATTTAATTTAAATAAACTATTATGAAGAGATTAGCGACAACGTTAGCACTGGTTCTTACGGCTTTTGTACTCTATGCACAAAAACCTGCACTGGACCACTCCGTTTATGATTCGTGGAAAACTCTCCGCGGAATCTCGGTACCACAGAACGGGGACATTCTTACCTATATGGTTTCTCCTGGAGAGGGAGACCTTGTACTTGTAATTGAAGACCTTAAAACCAACAAAAAGATTGAGGTTCCAAGGGCTACCCGTGCAACCATAAGCCAGGACGGCACAAAGGCAGTTGCAGTAATAAAACCCCTTTTCAGCCAGACAAGGGATGCCAAGATAAAGAAGGCAAAGAAGGATGAGATGCCAAAAGATACTCTTGCCATAATTGATATAAAGAGCGGAGAGGTAAAGAAATATGCAAACTACAAATCGCATAATACTCCCGACAAACTTTACTCACACATAGCCTTTGAGCTGACTCCTGCAAAGGAGAAAACTGCACCTAAGGGAAAACCGGAGGCAAACGGAGAGAAACCTGCGGAGAAGAAGGATGCAAAAAAAGATGGGAAGAAGGCACCTGTGAAGGAACTTTATGTGATGGACATAAAAACTTTTGCCATTGATACAATAAAGAATGTGGCATCCTACAAGTTCAATAAGGAGGGGGACATTCTTGCTTATGTTGTTGAGCCTGAGAAAAAGGATACAGTAACAGTTCCTGCACTTATGCTCTACACTGTTGCCACCAGGCAGAGCAAGGAGGTTCTAAGTGGCCCTAAGGGTTCAAAAATTAAGCTCCCTGTATTCAGCGAGACAAAAACAATGGCATTCTATGCCAATACTGACACTTCAAAGGCTGCCAAGAAAGATGTGAATGTTTACCTTTATAATATTTCATCGGGAAAATTGGATATTGCAGCAAACAACAAGATGGAAGGTTTGAAGGATGGTTGGATTGTAAGCGAAAACGGAGCTTTGAGTTTCAGCAAGGATGGCGGAAGGCTGTTCTTTGGAACAGCTCCAAAACCTCTTGAAAAGGATACCACCCTTGTGGAGTTTGAGCAGCCGCAGCTTGACATATGGTCATGGCATGATGATTACCTGCAGCCTGTACAGTTGCTCAGAAGGAGCAGAGACCTCAAACAGACATATACTGCATATATCAACACTACCCTTACTGACAACTTTGTACAGTTGGGAGACCTTGATGTACCTGTGATAAATGTTCCCGACAATAAAATGGCCGACTGGGCACTTATTGGCAACGACAAGGCCTATAGAGTTCAGAGCCAATGGGATTACAGCCGTTATACAGACCTCTATCTTATAAACATAAAGACCGGCGAGAGGAAGCTCATCAAGGAAAAGGCCTGCTTTGGCAGCATGAGTGTTTCCCCTAATGGCAAATGGGTGGCAGTTTATGACAAGATAGGGAAAAACTGGATGCTTTATACAATTGCTACAGGTGAACTTAGAGACCTTACCGGCAATTTGGGAGTTGCATTCCACGATGAAGACAATGATACTCCAAGCCTTGCAGGCCCTTACGGCAGAGCCGTATGGTTCAAGGACAACAGCGCACTCCTAATTAACGACAGGTACGACTACTGGATGTTTGATCCTGAAGGGGTTGCAGAGCCAAAGATGTTTACAGAGAGCTATGGCCGCAACAACAACACCAGACTTACCCTTGAGGCTGTGATTGAAGATCCTGATGCAGATATGGTTCCGGCCGGATTTGGTGTAAGGGAGATAAAGGGAGGCGAACCTCTGTACTTCTCCACTTTCAACTTCAAGAGCAAAGAGACCGGCTATGTGATGAAGGACCACAAGAAAAAGAAAAACTCAATGACCAAACTTGTTGAGGGCCCTTACACTTACAAAAACCTTGCATATTCAAAACCTGCAAAAGGGAAGAAAGCTGCGTATATTTTTGCAAGAGGCAATTTTGAGGACGGCAACAATGCCTACATCACTTACGACAACTTTAAGACACAGAAGCAGATTACAGATATAAACCCTCAGCAGAAAGAGTACAACTGGGGTACAGTTGAGCTTGTAAACTGGCAGACAGAAGATGATATCTTCTGTGAGGGACTTCTGTTCAAACCTGAGGATTTTGACTCTACAAAGAAGTATCCTGTGATGATTTACTTCTATGAGAAATACTCTGAGAGCCTTTATAGTCCACGCACCCCTGCACCAAGCCGTTCTACAGTAAACATTCCTCTGTTTGTAAGCAACGGTTATGTAGTGTTCATCCCAGATATCTATTACAAGGACGGTCACCCTGGCCAGAGTGCAATGCGCTCAATCATGCCTGGTGTTGAGATGCTTGAAAAAACATACCCTTGGATTGACGGTGAGAACATGGCTATCCAGGGGCAGAGCTGGGGCGGATACCAGGTTGCTTATATGATTACACAGACCAACAAGTTCAAGGCAGCAGGAGCAGGTGCCCCTGTATCCAACATGACCAGTGCCTACGGAGGTATCCGCTGGGGTAGCGGAATCACCCGTCAGGTTCAGTATGAGCAGGGCCAGAGCCGTATAGGAAAGGACTTGTGGAGCGGTTATGACCTCTATTATGAGAACTCGCCTCTATTCTTTGTCCCTAATGTAACCACTCCGGTACTTATCATGCACAATGACAAAGACGGTGCTGTTCCATGGTACCAGGGAATTGAGTTCTTTACAGCATTGCGCCGCTGCGGCAAGATTGCGTGGTTGTTGCAATACAACAATGAGGAGCACAACCTTGCAGAGAGGAGAAATGCAAAAGACTTGAGCATAAGGCTTTCACAGTTCTTTGACCATTATCTGAAAGGCGCCCCTGCCCCTAAATGGATGAAACATGGCCGTCCAGCAACTGAAAAAGGATTTGATTTGGGTTACGAACTTGTTGAAGAATAATTTACACACTATGAAAAGATACATTTTACCGGTTATGCTTATGGCATCTACCCTATGCGGCTGCGGAAGCAAAGACAAATCCGAGCCAATCATCACAAAAACGGACATTGAAGTTGTCAATGGCCAGTACACCCCTGAAATAATGCACCGTCTGGGCAAAGTTGGAGATCCACAGGTTTCTCCCGACGGAACCAGAATACTTTATGGTGTAACCTACACCAGCATTGAGCAGAACAAGGGGAACAGGGAACTTTACATCATGAACATTGACGGTTCTAACAATGTAAAGATTACCAATACACCAAAGAGCGAATCAAACGCCCGTTGGATAGATGACTCAAAAATCATCTACATGAGGGGAGGCAATCTCTACACTGCAACTTTGAACGGCAGTGAAATCTCACAAGAGGTGGAGGTTGCAGGTGCACAAGGATTTGAGGGATTTGAACTTTCTCCCGACAACTCAAAGATCATGTTTGTAAAGAGCGTAAAGGCTGCTGTGAAACCAACAGATCTTTACCCCGACCTCGACAAATCGTCGGGAAGAACATACACAGACTTGATGTACCGCCATTGGGACCACTTTGTTGAGGAGGTTCCCCATACCTACATTGCCGATTTTACCGGTTCACTGGTTGGTGAGGCTACAGATATCCTTGCAGGGGACACTGCAAATCCGGAGAGTGCAGAGAGAATTTTTGAATTGCCTACCCTTCCGTTCGGAGGCCTTGAGCAGCTATCATGGAGCCCTGACGGAAAATATATTGCATATTCTTGCAGAAAACTTGCAGGAAGGGATTATGCATTCTCTACAAATACAGACATCTACCTTTATAATGTAGAGACCGGCGCCACACAGAATCTTACCGCCGGGATGATGGGATACGATACAGAGCCTTTGTTCTCTCCAGATGGAAAGCAGCTTGCTTTTGTAAGTATGGAGAGAGGCGGCTATGAGGCAGACAAGAGAAGATTGTTTGTAATTGACATGGATAAAGTGCTTGCCAATTTGGGAAGCAAGGATTTCCGTCCGTTCATGAAAGAACTCACAACAGACTACAAATACAATGTAGAGGGTATTGCATGGGCTCCAAAGAGCGACAAGATTTATTTCAATTCATGCGTAAATGCCCTTACAGCACTGTTTGTTATTGATGTAAACAAAGTGGTGGGGCTTCCAATTGAGGGGAATGAAGTTACAGGCTCACTCCCTGTATCTTATGGCAACGGTATCAGGAGAATAACATCTTCAGATGCTCTGTTTGACTTCAACTCTGTAACACCTGTTGCCAATGAGATTGGAGAGGTTGCCCAGCTGATTACTACCAACACCTGCATGATGCGTCCTGCTGAAATAGTAACAGTAAACCCTATGACTGGAGAGTTCAAGGAACTTACAGCAGAGAACAAGGCAACTTTGGACAAACTTGACACTCCTCTTATGGAGCAGAGATGGATGACAACTGTGGACGGCAAGAAGATGCACACATGGATCCTTTATCCTCCTAAGTTTGACAAAACCAAGAAATACCCTGCAATCCTCATGTGTCTGGGAGGCCCTCAGGGGACAATCAGCCAGGGCTTCTCTACCAGATGGAACTACAGGCTCATGGCTTCTCAGGGCTATATTGTAATCCTCCCTAACAGAAGGGGTACAACTGCATTCGGCCAGCCTTGGTGTGAACAGATATCGGGAGACTACATTGGCTTGAACATGCAGGATTACCTGTTGGCAGTTGACAATATGAAGAAAGAGCCTTATGTTGGCAAAGTAGCCGCAACCGGTGCAAGTTACGGCGGATACTCGGTATATTACCTTGCAGGTATCCACCAGAACAGGTTCTCTGCACTTATTGCACATGCCGGAATCTTCAACCAGGAGCACATGTACATGATGACAGAGGAGATGTGGTTCCCTACATGGGACAACGGTGGTGCTCCATGGGATGAGAATCCTGTTGCAAAACGTCACTACGGCAATTCTGCACACAAACTCATCAAAAACTGGAATACCCCTATCCTTATCACCCATGGTGAAATGGACTACAGGGTTCCTGTTGACCAGGGAATGGCAGCATTCAATGCAGCCCGCATGATGGGTGTTGAGAGCAAACTGCTCCTCTTCCCTGAGGAGAACCACTGGATTTTGAAGCCTCAGAACTCTGTTCACTGGAACAGGGAGTTCTTCGGATGGCTCGACAAATACTGCAAATAAAGGAAAGAGGCCTGTGAGCAGTCACAGGCCTCTACTTTATGATAATGGAATGGGGTTATTCCAATGTCCACTCTATTCCATCTTTGGTGTCCTTTATGAGGATACCTATTGCTTTAAGGTCATCCCTTATCTTATCTGATTTTGCCCAATCCTTGTTGGCTTTGGCAACTTTTCTCTCCTCAAGAACCATATTCACAAGGGCATCCATAACCTTTGTAACACCACTGTCACCTGCTGCGGCCTCCTGCTCAGGTGCTATACCCATAACATCTGTTGCGATGGTTGTAAGAAGGAACTCCAAAATCTGTTTTTCATCCTCACCAATTGAAAGTTTGCCATCCTTAACCTGATTGACAATCCTTACGGCATCAAACAGATGGGACAATGCAATTGGAGTATTGAGGTCATCACACAACGCTTCATATACGTTCTCCTTCAGTACAGCAACCTCTTTGGCCACCTCTGCAGAGGCATTTGAAACTTTCAGACCTTTCACATCCTTTGCCGCCTGCAGAATCCTCTTCAAACCCTTTTCTGCCGCCTGCAAAGCCTCATTGCTGAAGTCCAAAGTACTCCTGTAATGGGCCTGAAGAATGAAGAATCTGATTGTCATAGGAGAATAAGCCTGTTCCAGTACTGCATTGTTACCTGTGAAGAGCTCATCAAGTGTAATAAAATTGCCCAAAGACTTGCCCATCTTCTGTCCGTTGATGGTAATCATATTGTTATGCATCCAATATTTGACGCCACCTTTGCCTCTTGAGGCTGTATTCTGGGCAAGTTCGCATTCGTGGTGAGGGAACATCAGATCCATACCTCCACCATGAATGTCAAATACCTCTCCAAGATATTTTGCACTCATTGCAGAGCACTCCAGATGCCAGCCTGGAAAACCGTCACTCCAAGGAGAAGGCCATCTCATGATATGCTCAGGCGAAGCCTTCTTCCACAAGGCAAAATCAGCAGGGGAATGTTTGTCACTCTGCCCGTCCAACGCTCTGGTATTGGAAATCATGTCATCCAGGTTTCTTCCCGACAACACTCCATACTTATGCTTTTTGTTATACTCCTGCACATCAAAATACACTGAACCGTTGCTCTCGTAGGCATAACCGTTTGCAAGGATCTGCTGTACAAGCGAAATCTGCTCAATGATGTGTCCTGAAGCTCTTGGCTCAATGCTCGGAGGGCAGTTGCCCAATTTCTTCATTGCCTCATGGAACCTTAAGGTATAGTATTGTACAACCTCCATAGGTTCCAGCTGCTCAAGCCTGGCCTTCTTTGCAATCTTATCTTCTCCGGCATCCGAATCGCTCTCCAAATGTCCTACATCTGTAATGTTCCTCACATATCTCACCTTGTATCCAAGATGTCTGAACAGACGTACAAGCACATCATATGTCACACCTGGTCTGGCATGTCCAAGATGGGCGTCACCATATACAGTAGGGCCGCACACATACAAACCCACCATCCCTGGAGTTACAGGCACAAAAACCTCTTTCCTTCTGCTCAATGTGTTATAAATCTGAATATCCCTTATCTTTTCCATCACTTTATAAAATTTAATCTACAAAGTTAATAAAAAAGCTCACTCAACTAACGGAATCACAATTTTTTGTGCAACAATTTCAGTTGTCATCTTCTCCTCCCCGCCACTGGTGGTGTACTTCACATAACGTATTTTACCCTCCAGTCCAAGAAATGTCCCTTTGCGTATCTTGTCAAAATCCGGCATCCCTTTTCTGCTCCAGGCTACAATATTGTGCCAGGTAACCTCCTCCCTGAGCGAATCATCACGCCCTTTAATAATTTCATTTGTAGCCAATGTAAATCGTGCAGCCACACTTCCGTTTTCAGTTCTGAGTATTCTGGCATCCTGCCCCACTCTCCCTTTCAATTCCACCTTGTTAAGTGATCTGTCCATAATATCCTCCTTTTCAAATTTGGTTTCGCAGACAAAGTAGGGGTCAAAAAAGGGGGATAGCCACATTATAAGCACATATAACCGTTTAAATTGGACAATTCCCAATTTGCTCTTTTTAAAAAGAGATAAATTTTGAAGGATTATCCAAATCAGGCACAACAGCAGATAAAGAAACTGTAACTTTAACCGGAAGCTGTGATATTATGGAAACAATGGAGACAAGAAGGTGCCCGGTATGCAACGGGAAGGTTGTCGGGAGGAGTGACAAAAAATTCTGCAGTGACGAATGCAGAATCCACGCAACCAACCAAAAGATGAAAGAGAAAAGGAGAGCCATGAAGGGCAATTCCCTTCTAAGGGAGATTGAAAGGGATCTTATGATACTTGACAACCGTGGGTGCTCAACCGGCATTAAAATTATAGCGTTATTGGCCCAATTATTTAAAATATTGTCTAAATTTGAGTTTTTAAATTATGTACATATGAGAAAACTTTTTACAGCATTCATTATTGTTGCAGCCCTCACTTCATGCGTGGAGAGCTCCTGCAAATACAAGGCCCTGCAGGCAGAGCTCGATTCACTCCAGGCCAACTACAAACTGCAGGGGGCAGAACTTGATGAGCTGTTTGCCACCATCAACGAAATTGAACAGGGACTGAGTTCCATCAGGGAAACGGAGAGTATTCTTGCAGTAAGTTCGACAGATGGAATAGAAATTCCCCAGGGTTCAAAGGAGCAGCTCAAACAGGATGTTGAGGCAATCCAGAATGCAATAAAGAATTATCAGGAGGCGATTGAGAAACTCAAGAAGGACAAACGTCTGCAGTCTTCACAATTCAAGAAAAGGCTTAACGCCATGCAGAAGGAACTGACCGAGAAGGCAGAAATCATTGAAACCCTCTCAAAACAGCTGGAAGAGAAAGATGCCCAGATTGTACTTCAGACAAAACAGATAGCTTCCCTGGATGAAGTTGTTTCCAATCTGAAGAATGAGGTTGCGGAGTTGAGTGATGAAGGCTCACAGCTAAGGGCAAAAGTTGCTGACCAGGAGGCCGAAATATACTCTGTCTACTACATAGTAGGATCTAAAGAGGAGCTTATTGAAGCAGGGGTCATGACAAAGGGTGGTCTCTTCAAATCCTCCAAAGTCTCTTACCAGTCTGAGAAGGACGCATTTGTAAAAATAGACTCCAGAGAAATTTCTGAGATAAACACAAATGCCAAGAAGGCAAAAGTGATGTCTATCCATCCAAAAGGGACATACGCATTTGTAGAAAACGATGGAGAAATGATTCTCAACATCTCAAATCCACAGGAGTTCTGGGAACAGACAAAATATCTTGTAATACAAGTAATGTAAAACAATCCTTATACTGATGAAAAAAACTGCAATTATAGTGGCTGCTTGTGCTGCCATTTCTTTAACATCCTGTAAATCAGAAATGAACAATCCACTACTGACCGAATCAGGGCTGAGATATGAGGCCCCTGCATTTGATAAGATTACAGAAGACCATTACCTTCCTGCCTTTGAAGCTGCAATAGCGGAGGGCAAAAAGGAGATTGAGGCAATAGTAAACAATCCGGATGCCCCTACATTTGAGAATACAATTCTTGAACTTGAATACGCCGGAGGAAAACTCAACACTGTGGCCGGCATTTTCTACAACCTGAACGAAGCCAATACCAACGACAGAATGCAGGAGATTGCCGAGCAGGTATCGCCAATGATGACAGAATATTCCCTTTCAATAATGTTGAATCCAAAACTGTTTGAGAGGGTTAAGGCTGTCTATGAGCAGAGGGAGAGCCTCAACCTTTCACAGGAGGAGGCAAAACTCCTTGAGGAGACATACAAAGGATTTGCCGACAACGGTGCAAACCTCTCCGAGGAGGATAAGGCCAAATACAGCAAAATACAGGAGGAGCTTTCTCTTGCAACCCTTAAATTTGGAAAGAATACCCTTGGTGCCACCAATGCATTCACCCTGCACCTTACAAACGGAGAGGATCTTGCCGGTCTTCCCGCTTTTGTAAAGGATGCCGCAGCACTTGAGGCAAAGAACAGGAATCTTGAGGGCTGGGTAATTACCCTGCAACAGCCAAGCTACAGCCCGTTCATGCAGTACTCTGAGAAAAGGGAGCTGAGAGAAAAACTCTGGAAAGCATACAACTCAAAATGCCTGGATGGAGAATTCAGCAATCTTGATATCATAAAACAGATTGTAGGTTTGAGAATTGAGGCCGCCAAACTGTTGGGCTACAAAACTTACGCAGACATGGCCCTTAAAGACCGAATGGCCAAAGATGCCCCTACAGTAAACGGATTTCTCCAGAATCTCCTTGAGAAATCACTCCCTTTTGCCAAGAAAGATGTTAAGGCAATTGCCGATTACGCAAAAGCAAACGGCTTTAAAGGTGAACTTATGCCTTGGGACTTCTCATTCTATTCAGAAAAACTTAAGAAGGAGAAATACTCCCTCAATGATGAGGTCCTTAAACCATACTTCAAATTGGAGAATGTAAAAGAGGCTGTATTTGGCCTTGCAAACACTCTATACGGCCTCAACTTCACTGAGGCAAAAGATATCCCTGGCTACCACCCCGATGTTACAGTATATGATGTTACTGATGCCAACGGAAGGCACATGGCCCTCTTTTATGCAGACTTCTTCCCAAGGGAGAGCAAGGGTGGCGGAGCATGGATGACCTCTTTCCGCGAGCAGAGCTTTACAAAAGACGGAAAAGTTGAAAAGAGGCCTCATGTTTCAATTGTATGCAACTTTACAAAACCAACCGAAACCGAGCCTTCTTTGCTTACTTTCTACGAAGTAACCACATTCCTTCACGAGTTCGGCCATGCATTGCACGGCATTCTTGCTGAGGGACGTTTTGCATCACTTACCGGCACCAGCGTAGCAAGGGACTTCGTTGAACTCCCTTCTCAGATCATGGAAAACTGGGCAACCGAGAAGGAGTACCTTGCATCATTCGCAAAGCACTACCAGAGTGGTGAGGTTATTCCCGACGAACTTATTGACAAAATCATCGAATCAAAGAACTACAACAGCGGCTATGCAAGTGTAAGACAGCTGCAGTTTGGAATTGGCGACATGGCATGGCACTCTGTAACAGAGGTTCCTGCAGACGATGTAGTTGCTTTTGAGAAAAAGGCTGTGGCAGCATGTGCCCTTATGCCTGATGTCCCTGCAACAGCATTCGCCCCTTCATTCGGACACATCTTCAGCGGCGGATACGCAGCAGGATACTACTCATACAAATGGGCAGAGGTTCTTGAGGCAGATGCATTCCAGGTATTCAAGGAGAACGGAATCTTCAACAAGGAGACCGCTGAGAAATTCCGCAAGGAGATCCTTTCAAAGGGAAGCATTGAAGATGCAGATGTTATCTACAGGAACTTCCGCGGAAGAGATCCTGAGCCAGAAGCACTGCTGAAAAAGTTTGGAATGGTAAAATAGATGAATTCTCAAGCAAAATGAAGAAACTGATTTCAATATGCATAATGGTGGCGCTGCAGAGCGCCACTTTTGCACAGAGCGGTGCGTTCTCAATTACAGCCTCTCCGGCTGAAAACGCCAAAAACGGAATGAACATAAGTTGGGCAACAGGAAAGGGGACTGCAACGGCATTGGTTGAAGTAACCTCTGTAAAAGATGCCAACTGGAAAAAGTCCATTGTAAGAAACGTTAATGGAGAATATTGTACCACATACGACAGCCTGTACTCAAAAAGGCCCGACGGCAAGAACTTCTATGAAGATGTAAAGATTAACAAGTACAATGCCCATATCCAAGGTCTGAAAAAGAATACCATGTACAAATACAGGGTAATTACCGAATCGGACACCAGCGGCGTACACTACTTCAAGACATCCGGAAAAAATTGGGAAGCATGCATCATCTCTGATTTCCACGCATACGCCCCTCTGTACCACCGTACAAAATCCGCAATGGATATGATTGGCACTGTGGAGAAATATGGGAAGCCTATTGACTGGGTACTCCACCTTGGAGACATTACAGCCTGGGGCGGGTGCTACTCTTTCTGGCAGAGCCTCTACACAGAGAAACCATTCCACAACTACATGTGGGCTGGAGTGAACGGTAACCACGACAACATGACCCGCACCAACAAGGGGAATACAAACAAATTCTTCCGCGATGCCGCAGCATATCCGCTCAACGGTTATGAAGGGGAACTGGGAGTATGCTATTTCTTCAAATATGGTGATGTACTCTTCATTATGCTCAACAACGAGAACATGAGAAGCGAAGAGGGATTGCAGAAAGCCCAGGAGTGGGTAAAGAAAGTTGTTGCAGAAAATCCTGCAAAATATAAAGTTGTATGCGAGCACTACCAGTGGTTCTTTGGAGCAACCGGCAAGGACTCACAGTATCCGCGCTGGAGCAAACTGTTCGACGAGCTTGGCATCACATTGGCCCTTGCGGGCAATAACCACATCTACGCAAGCACCCACCCGCTATACGGCGGAAAAGTTGTTGAGCCCGGCAAAGGAACCGTTTACATACAGACAACCTCTTCAGACAACGAAAGGGGCAGCGCCTGCGACCTTGACAAACCGCTTGAGTACAATGGTGAAAAAATCAAGTTCCGCTGGACAGAGGGGGGACAGACCATAAGCGCAATGCACATGAAAGTTACCCGCAAGAAAATGGTCCTCACCCTGTTGGACCGCAATGGCAAAATCCTGGATACCACAGAGGTGTTCCCGATAAAGAAATAACATAACCCCATCAGTCCGGAAATAAAAAATCTCTTGAAGTTTCAAGAGATTTTTTACTTTATGCTGTCGGGAATAAATTATTTCACCTTTACCAACTCCACATCAAAGATAAGGGTTGCATATGGAGGTATCTGTGCACCGGCACCTCTCTCCCCATATGCCAGGTTGTATGGGATGTAAAGTTGCCATTTGTCACCCTCTTTCATAAGTTGGAGTGCCTCTACCCAACCTGCAATAACCTGGGTAACGCCAAATGTTGCTGTCTCACCTCTCTGGTAAGAACTGTCAAATACGGTACCGCTGATAAGGCGTCCCTCATAATGGCACTCCACGCTGTCAGAAGCCTTAGGGGTTGCTCCGTTGCCTGATTTGAGCACCTTGTACTGCAAACCGCTTGGAAGGGTTACAACACCCTCCTGCGCAGCATTCTGTGCAAGGAACTCCTCACCCTCTTTCTTTAAGGCTGCAGTCTGCTCCTCCTGCAATTTTGTAAAATAGTCATTAAGTACCTGCTGAGCCTCGGCAACACTCATTGCAGGCTGCTCACCTGCCAAAGATGCCTTAATAGCCTTTACAAACTCCTCTACATTCAAATTGTTTACTCCACTTGCCATTATATTGTTGGCAATGCTCATTCCAAGAGCGTAACTTACTTTCTCCATAAAAATCTGTTATGGCACCTCAATAGTGCCTGGTTATACTTTTTTGAGACAACAAAGATAACAATTACGCCTTAATGTTTATAATATCCTTGAGGTCTGTAGTGTAATTGCCGCTCAGCCAGGTGCGTTTCATAGCCCACTTCTCTGCCTGGTCATCTGAGAGCCCCCCCTGCACGGCAATCTTCAAGGCATCCCTCCCGTATTTTGAGTTTACGCTGTCAAGGACTTCGTTCAGGCATTTCATCTTCTCTGTATCCTTATGCTCAAACAGGTTCTGCTGTACGGCATTGCAAGGGACAATATCCCCTACAATCACCCCAGCCTTCTTGTACAGGTACCCTTTCCGGTATATCTGTTTCAACCCCTTGAGGGCCTCCTCCACCAGCAGAAAGGTGCTGTCGGTAGCCTCAGGCAACTTTATTGTTATGCTGTTGTAATATCTGGGAAGATCTTCCCGATAAAAATTGGTAAGAATATATACATTCAGATACCCCGCTGCTGATCCTTGCTGCCGCAGTTTCCCGGCACAGGCCGACGCAAAACTTGAAACTGCCCCTTGGAGATCTTCCAGTGATGATACCATCTCCCCAAAGCTCCTGCTGGTAGTAATTGACTTCTTCTCCTCCCTCAGATCCAGTTGGGCTACCGGTTGTCCACCCAATTCCATCTGGGTCCGGAGACCGACCACCCCCATATTCTTCTTTACCCACCAGGCACTCTTTTGGGTGAAGGCATATGCCGTATTCACCCCTTCTCCTTTAAGGAATTTTGCATACCTGCGGCCAATACCCCATACTTCACCTATCTCAAGTTTCTGCAAGGCCTTCTCCCTTTTTTCATCTGTATCTATTATACAATAACCCTTATATCCCTTATACTTCTTGGCATACCAGTTTGCAACCTTTGCCAGTGTCTTGGTTGGGGCTACACCCACACATACGGGAATTCCAGTATATTTCCTCACTTTATATACTATCTCTGCCGCCTTTTCTGCAATCTGCTCCACACTCACCCCGGAGAATGATGCAAAGCATTCATCTATGGAATAGATTTCCATACTTGGCACAAGTTCCTGCAGCACCTGCATAACCCTGCGGCTCATATCTCCGTACAACTTGTAGTTGCTGGAAAAAGCCACCACATCCTCCCCTACCCTCAGCCCCATCTGCTCGGCCAACTGGTAAGCAGGCATACCCATCTTTATCCCCATATCCTTGGCCTCCTGGCTCCTGGAGACCACACAACCGTCGTTATTGGACAACACAACAACCGCCCTCCCCTCCAATGCAGGATTGAAGACTTTCTCGCATGAGACAAAGAAGTTATTGCAGTCTATTACAGCAAACATCCTAAAAACTCCTTACAGAATGCACCACCAGCCCCCAAATTATGAACTGGTTGTCCTGGGTAACCTTTATTGGGGCAAATGATTCATTTTCCGGCTGCAGCCATATTGCAACCACCACACCCCCATCCCTTTCAAAATGGATTCTCTTAAGGGTAAACTCACCGTCTATGAAACACACCGCTATTGCCCCCTCGCGCGGCTCCAGGGATTTGTCTATTATAAGGAGATCTCCATCAAAAATACCGGCCCCTTCCATAGAGTTGCCCCTTGCCCTCCCAAAGAAAGTGCTTGAAGGGTTCCTCACAAGCTCCCTGTTCAAATCTATCCCATTCTCAACATAATCCTGGGCAGGGGAAGGGAACCCTGCCTTAATCTCGGGGAGTTCAACACTTATGCCTGGTACCGCACTCTTAGTACTCATCTATAGCAGATTTAAGATTGTTCAACGCCTCCTCCAATACCTCTTGGCCACATCCCACATTTAGCCTCATATACCCATCGCCCCCCGGACCAAATGCAGCACCGTCGTTGAGTGCCAGCCCCGCCTTGTTTATGAACAGGTCCACCAGCCTCTGCTGGTCTGCACTCCCAAACAGTTTGTTGCACAAACCGCGGCAATCCAGCCAAATGAGGAATGAGCTCAACGGCCTTACAGGTTTTACAAGCCCTTTGAAGTGTTCATTGCAGAAATCCTCCACAAAAACAACATTACCCTCTATGTAATCCAACATTTTCATTCTCCATTCATCTCCCTCAGTATATGCCGCAATTGTTCCAAGTGTGGCAAAAATTGTAGGGCTGCTCAATTCATTCACACGCATCCATTTATAAAACGGTTCCCTTATATCTTCATTTGGAACAACTGCAAACGAACTTACTATACCAGCCATATTGAAGGTCTTTGAAGGGGCACCAAATGTAATGCTGTTTTGTGCAGCCTCTTTACTAACAGATGCAAACGGAATATGTTCAGTCCCAAAGAGCGGCATATCCGCATGTATCTCATCAGAAACCACCAAAATGCCATATTCACAGCATATCTCAGCCAGTTCCTTCAATGTATTACGGTCCCATGCTATACCTCCGGGGTTATGGGGATTGCTCAGAATGAGCATGCTGCACTCTCCGCTCCTGCCTATCTCCCTGAGGTTGTCAAAATCCATCCTGTAAGGAGACTTTGCATTCTCATCCTCAATCCTTATCAGGGGGTTGAAGACCAGTTTCCTCCCATTTCCCTTTGGCACATTAATGAATGGGGGATATACGGGAGGCTGCACAATTATACCGTCTCCCTCCCGGGTAAAGAAGTTTATGGCATAGCCTATGCCCTTCACTATTCCAGGTATGAATGTAAGCCACTCCTGCGGCACCTCCCATCCCTGTTTCTCCTTCAACCATGTGGCAATTGTAGGGAAATAATTGTCGGGAATAAAATTGTACCCAAATACACCTCCCCTCAGAACACCCTCCAGTGCCTTCCTTACACACTCTGGAGTCTCAAAATCCATATCTGCCACCCACAATGGAAGAAGATTCTCCTTCCCGAAATATTTTTTAAGGGCATCCACCTTTACAGAATATGTACCCTTCCTATCTGTATGTTTCATATTTTTAAAATTTGATTATCGTTTTTTTATCTTTGGCACGCACTTTGCAAAAACCTATTACAAATAGTTTTTTCATAGGTTAATTTTAGGTTAAGGAATATGCCCGGGTCAAAAATTGAACAAGTTTGATCCGGGCATATTCTTTTGCGGCATCTTCTGCCCTTACATTATGAACTTGAGCACAAAGAATGCAGGAACAGATTTTGCTATTAATGTACACAAAAATACTCAATTGCCTCTGCAACAACAAATGTGCTGCCTCCAATAAATACAAAATCACCGGCCTTTGCAGAAAAACTCTTCAGGAACTCCCCAATACTCTCCCCCACTGCCTCTCCTTTAAAGCCATATCCTACCATTTTCTCCGCAAGGACATCAGCCGGAAGTGCCCTCGTACCCCTCGCCTTCACAAAATGGTAATGGGCCTCCTTAGGGAGATAATCCACTATGGCTGCAAGGTCCTTATCCGCAACAACTCCAAAAACCATATGGAATTCTGCCCCCGGGTAAAGTTTCATCCTCTCTTTGGCACTCCGCTCAACCTGCGGCCCCAACACTTTAAATCCATGTGCATTATGCCCCGTATCACATACCACAAGAGGCTCCCTGCACAAAGTCTCCCACCGTCCCCTCAATCCGGTAATGTGTGCCGCCCTGCAAATGTTATCAATAGGGAAATCCACCTCCAATTTCCCCTGCAGCACCTGCAGCGCCACACTCACACCCTTTATATTCTTCTGCTGGCACGCCCCCTTAAGATCCATCTCCCTACCCAACAACTCTTCATATATTCTTCCCGACAAACCACCCTTTACAACTTCCTCCTCCGCAAACAGGATTGGAGCACCTGCCTGCGCCGCCTTTTCCCTGAAAACTCTCTCCACCTCACTGCATCCCTTCTCCCCAATAACCACCGGCACACCCGGTTTGATAATACCTGCCTTCTCTGCCGCAATCTCCCCAAGAGAGAAACCCAGATGCTCACAATGGTCCAACCCTATATTTGTAATGATTGCCAATTCCGGAGTAATGATGTTGGTAGAATCAAGCCTTCCCCCCAAACCGCACTCAATCACAGCAATATCCACCTCCCTCTCCGCAAAATAAGCAAAAGCGAGAGCCGTTGTTATCTCAAAAAAACTGGCCCCCAACTCCACAAACGTCTCCTTATACTCCCTCAGGAAACCATACACAAACTCCTGCGGCACCATCTTGCCATCTACCTTTATCCTCTCGCGGAAATCCACAAGATGAGGAGAAGTATAAAGCCCCACCCTGTAACTCTTCTGCAATGCCGCCGCCAGCATATGGCTGGTAGAACCCTTGCCGTTGGTGCCGGCCACATGAATGCTGCGGAACCTGCGGTGAGGATGCCCAAGCAACTTGTCCAACGCCTCCATTGTCCCAATCCCGGGCTTATATGCAACCTTCCCTGCCGACTGATAAGAAGGGAAACGGTTAAAAATAAAATCTATCTCCTGCTGGTATTCCTGCTGTGTCATCATCTTCGGGTCCTTTTCACCTCCGGCACTACTTTTTATAATGCGTCCCGGCTGTTGGTGCTGCTATGAATTACAAAAATTTTTACATCCGTAAAGGTACTCCATTTTTTGTTTTTTTGGTAATTTTGCCGCTGAATCCGTGGTGTGAGAGGACATAAAGTCCCGTACTCCGGCCCGTAGATTCTTTGTTGAATCTAATATTAAAATTATGTCAAAGACATTTGATCTAAGTGTTGAAAAGGCACAGGTTCTTGTTGCCGGAATCAAAAAGAATTATGCAGAACTTGAGAGGTTGGGAATCCAATGGGAAAGCCTCAAGCAATTGGAAGAGAACTCTGCCCGGGCAACTGCAATGATTGCAGAGGTTGAGAAGATGAGAGAGACCGTCTCTCAAAAACTCCAGGCAGCCAACGCCAAACTGGATGAGGTGAAAAACGGCTATTCAGACCTCCGCCAAATCATCAAACTGAACTACCCCCAGGAACAATGGGCCAAGTTCGGTCTGATGGACAAAAGGTAACCTCCCTGAA
>SUYX01000043.1 GCA_015060225.1 Bacteroidales bacterium
CGGTCAGAAACTGGGGAATTGTTATGAATCAATTTATTGCTATATTTGAAAACAGAATCGGGTTATAGAACTCGACTATAACCCGACCCGATAAAATATCATTTACACAAAATTTTGGACACTGCCATAAAAAAACAAACCACTTCGGGGGACGACCTATATCTACTGCTCACGCAGAGTGCGGCTCCCGGCCTTCCGTTCCACACGGCCTCCGCCGGGCATCTGATGATGCCTTATTACGTCATTGCTTCGCAATAACTCGCAACCGTCGAATGAGGTCCCCCTATGTGATTTGTTACATTATTCGCTACTTTTAATAGTATCAAGAAAAATCCTCTTCATCCCAATATCTTTCCCAGTATTCTTCTGAAACATCCTTCAAATATAAGTAGCCATCTCCTTTACATGTAATTTTAAAATAATAATCTATATCAGAATCAGGTATTGTGAGCATTATATCCATTATTATACAGTTATCCGTAATTATAATATCTACGATTTTATGAATATCGTACTTATGCATATCATCTCTATCTGAAGGATAAAATACAGAATAAAAAGAGTCCCGAGTAAGGCTGAATTTAGCAAATATATTGTTACCTTTTGTAATCAGTACATCTACTGTACTACCTAGGAAATAACTCTCCACAATAGTTGTATTATCATAAATGACATAACTTATAGAAAAAGGTCCATCAGTTGTATCACAAAATAACGGATGCCTCTCATCTTTAATTAGATGTGTGACAGATTTCTCCATCATGGCATTAATTTGCACATTATTCTCAGATACTTTGTCAAGTATACTATCTCTGAACTGCCTATGTAATTCTTTGTAGTCGCGCTTTTCTATGACTCCTTCTTGCCTATTATTCATATTGCAACTATAAGTCATAATTAATAGATAAATAATGAAAAATAAATGCTTCATAAGTGTGATTCTATTTTTACCGGAGGTAATTCTTTTCTTTTAAGAGCCCTTTCTGTCTCCATTTCCAGATCCACCCATTGTACCAATAACATCTCCTTCTTTAATTGATGAATTTACTTCTATATTAGGATTAATACTATCTAAATGCATATAATATGTTGAAATTTTGCCATCTTTTGATGTTATTAACACTCTGTTACCACCAGCATTTCTATCACCACTATCTAACTTTACAATGCGCGAAATTATCCCATCATGTGTCGCAATTATAGGCGCTCCTAAATCATTATTACCTGCACCTTTAAAGTTAATATCCAATCCTTTATGACGTCTGCCGTTTTTTCTAATTTCTCCGTGATTGTTTAGATGAGAGCGAGTATAGCCTTTATACTTTTGTGCTATCGGCCACATTCTTTTCCCATCCGGATCAATATATTTAACCGGATTCGCTCCACAGTAGTTATACTGATTCCACCCGTAATACTTCTCTGCCAACGGATCCTGGGTTGTCCATCTTGCAATGGCAGGGTCGTAGTGGCGGGCACCGTAGTCGTACCAGTTGAGACTGGCATGGGTGTCAAACTCCTTGCCGTTGTATTTGTATGGCTGGTTATTTGTGCCAGTGGTTGAACTGGCGAATGTGCCTCCATAAGGGTAGTAGTTGTTGGTTTGCTGTACTGCTCCGCTTTGATTTATCACTACCCTGTTGTTGCCCAAATGGTCTTCCAGATAGTAATGGTAACCACCGTTGATGCCACCAAGGTCATAGTATCCCTCATCTTTGAGGAGGTATTTCTGATTGTTGTTTTCATATACCACGTTTGCACAATAGCATGTATTGGTTGTTGTGCCTCCAATGATATATTCCACCTTCAGTTTCTCCCCTTCAGCACTGTAAAAGAACTTGATGGAGTCACCGTCATTGAACGCTACCTCCTCTGGCAAATTTAACAAATTGTAGCGGATATTGCCAATGCATTTGTGCTAATCCCGATAGAAAAAGGCTGCAGAATAACCTGCAACCTTAGTAAAGAACAGAAATAATAGGCACAATCAAATAATAGATAAACCCCTGAAAAGTTTTTGACTTTATTTTTCAGGGGTTCCATTATTATTTGTGGGGCACTCCCCTTATACCTTATTTAAAAAACTTTGTGACAAATACTGCACCGGAACCATCAACCGCTCTGTATGAGTCATTTTTCTCAGGATTTTTAGGCAAAAACACCACTTTTATAGTATCCCCTATACGCTTTTCTCTATATTCTTTGGCATCTGTATGTGATTTCCCTGTGTACATATTGCCATCATAATAAAACTTATACTTAAACTTATGAATATCCCCCGCTTTGCTGGGGGTCCTCTTCTCCTTTTCATAAATTATTCCATTAGTAATCTCACCATTCAAGGCCAATCTGTATCGAATAACATCAGGCTCAATAATCATACATAATGTAAGTATAAGAGATGCATATAATAAATAATACTTTCTCCTTTCCTTACGTTTCTGTTCTAATCGGCGTTGTTCTTTCTTCTTAATTTTTAATTCGTTCATAGCCACCATTTAAACTTTTGTTTATAAGCTCGTCTAGTGTGTTGCTTGCGTATTCAGATACAGTTGAGTTTACCTCATTTGCTTTTTTTATTCTATCTTTAGCTTTTGCTTCCTCAACTTTAGGATTAAACACTTCGCCATTAGCATCTTGCTTTGCTCTTGCTAATTTCTTTTGTTTGTTAACACTTCCCGGTTCCCAGACTTTAACATTTGCATCCACTTTAACACCTACTGTTAATGCATCTATAGTACTTCCGAGTACAAAATCATCAAAAGAATTCATTTTTGCATCTAAGCCCTCGCCCGTTACTTCTACATCTACAGCATTTTTTATTATATCAGACGCTATACCTATTGCAGTTTTTGTAGCAGCTTTTTTAATAATGGAAGTACCTGCAGTTATAGCACCTTCTGTTGCTGCTATACCAATATCAACTATATCTATTTCAGTAAAAGACTCACTCCAGCTTTTGCCGCTTATCCTATTTGCAACAACTTGACCAGCATATTCAACAGCACCTCCTAATACAGCACCAACCACATTTGCAATCCATTCACCATTCTCATCTACATACTTTATAGGGTTGTTTGTACAATAAGAGTAAGGTGAGTGTGGGTAATACATATCCGCCAACGGATCCTGGGTTGTCCATCTTGCAATGGCAGGGTCATAGTGGCGGGCACCGTAGTCGTACCAGTTGAGGCCGGCATGGGTGTCAAACTCCTTGCCGTTGTATTTGTATGGCTGGTTGTTTGTGCCAGTGGTTGAACTGGCGAATGTGCCTCCATAAGGGTAGTAGTTGTTGGTTTGCTGTACTGCTCCGCTTTGATTTATCACTACCCTGTTGTTGCCCAAATGGTCTTTCAGATAGTAATGGTAACCACCGTTGATGTCACCAAGGCCATAGTATCCCTCATCATTGAGGAGGTATTTCTGATTGTTGTTTTCATATACCACGTTTGCACAATAGCATGTATTTGTTGTTGTGCCTCCAATGATATATTCCACCTTCAGTTTCTCCCCTTCAGCACTGTAAAAGAACTTTATGGAGTCACCGTCATTGAACGCTACCTCCTCTGGCAAATTTAACAAATTGTAGCGGATATTGCCAATGCCTTTGTTCTTCCCGACAAGGAATGTCAAAATTTCCTTATCTGAGTGTCAATGCATATAGCAAACAACAAATCACTTCGGGGGACGACACAGTCTCCTCTGCTTCGTCATTGCTTCGCAATAACTCGCAACCGTCGAATGAGGTCCCCCTACGTGATTTGATCTTTACTTACATTTATTCCGTAAATTTCAAAGTTCCTATAAAAAAAAATTCCTTTTTATTTGAATAACTTCGCAAAGCTTATTCCTCCAGAGCGGGCAACTGCATTATACGAATCAGTTATTTCACGTTTATGAGGCAAGTACATTACTGGAATTGTATCTCCTATGCGTGTGTCCTTATACGGCTTGTCTGCATATACAGTCTCCCCTGTATACATGTTACCATCTACATAAAATTTATATTTATAGTTATAACGCTGCCCACCTTTGCCATGCCAAGTCTTCTTTTCATATATTATACCTGAGGTAATTTCACCATTTATAGCTAATCTGAAACGAATAACGTCATATTCAAGACATCTGACAAAAAGGTAAATCATTACAGCCAAAATTAAAAGCGTATGTCGTTGACTCTTGGTCAATTTTTTCAATTTTAGTTTCTGCTTGCTTTTATTTTTGTTTTTTATATTTTTCATAATCACCTTTTGTAAAGCTATAAATTCCATTACCTATCAAACTATTTACATGTTCTGAGGTGGTTGAATTCACTTCTTTAGCTGTTTGTATTTTATCTTTTGCTTGGGCTTCTTCAAGTTTAGGATCAAATACCTCCCCATTGGCTCTTTTGGTTTCGAGGACTTTATCTTTTTGCTTGCTAACAGTGCCTGGTTGAAGCACCTTTACCTTCTTACTAGTTTTTACTGTTTGACAAACTGCTCCGACAGTACTGTCAAATACAAATTCATCTGCCGGAGCCACGTTTGGAGTCAAGTGGCCATCTTCATATTCAACATTAACGGCATTACTAATCAAACTAGAAACTGCTCCCACTGCAGCTTTTGTTGAAGATCTTCTTATGATAGATGTTCCAGCAGTAAGGCCACCTTCTATGGTTGCAACGACAATATCACCAACGTCTACATTAGTAAAACTCTCAGTCCAGCCTTTTCCACTCAGTTTATTTGCAACAACTTGACCAGCATATTCAACAGCACCTCCTAATACAGCACCAACCACATTTGCAATCCATTCACCATTCTCATCTACATACTTTATAGGGTTGTTTGTACAATAAGAGTAAGGTGAGTGTGGGTAATACATATCCGCCAACGGATCCTGGGTTGTCCATCTTGCAATGGCAGGGTCATAGTGGCGGGCACCGTAGTCGTACCAGTTGAGGCCGGCATGGGTGTCAAACTCCTTGCCGTTGTATTTGTATGGCTGGTTGTTTGTGCCAGTGGTTGAACTGGCGAATGTGCCTCCATAAGGGTAGTAGTTGTTGGTTTGCTGTACTGCTCCGCTTTGATTTATCACTACCCTGTTGTTGCCCAAATGGTCTTTCAGATAGTAATGGTAACCACCGTTGATGTCACCAAGGCCATAGTATCCCTCATCATTGAGGAGGTATTTCTGATTGTTGTTTTCATATACCACGTTTGCACAATAGCATGTATTTGTTGTTGTGCCTCCAATGATATATTCCACCTTCAGTTTCTCCCCTTCAGCACTGTAAAAGAACTTTATGGAGTCACCGTCATTGAACGCTACCTCCTCTGGCAAATTTAACAAATTATATTTGATATTGCCAATGCCTTTATTCAAATCTTTGGTGATATTGCCGTTGGCATCGTAGGTATACTCGTTTGATGAACTTAAACCGTTTGTGAAGGCAGTATTTCCGCTATGTGCTGCAGTAGATACTGCATCTTCAATTTTGGTTACCTGATTACCGTTGTAGGTGTAGGTGAGGTTGTCCAGTTGGGCGTATGCAGATGTGCCGGTCTGGCCTCTTCGTTGCAGAGTGACTATGTTGCCGTTTTTGTCATACGTTGCACTCTCGCTGAAGCGGTCTGCATTTGAACTAATTGCGGTTCCCTCGCCGTATGTTCCTCCTGTCATGCGGTTGGCCCCGTCATAGGTAAACTTGTATCCTCTGAGAATAGCATCATTGCCGCTTTTCCAGGTGGTACTGCTTATGTTTCCGTTGTAGCAGGATGCACCGTTGCCGGTATTGTAGTATAGGTTCTGCTGGAACTTGGTAGCGGTAATACTTGTTACCCAATTGCGGAGGTTATACTGATATTGTACGGTATTGGCATTGTGAAATTTTTTCTCGGTTACTCTGCCGTAAGCATCATATGTATAGGTTACAAGGGTTACTTCTGCATTGTTGCCCAGTTTATGGGTAATCTTGCTTATACGGTCCTTTTCGTCATAGGAGTAGGTTGTAACTTCAGTTCTGGTTGTCTTCCCGGTTGCCGAGTGGGTATGGATAACCACAGCAGGTTTGTTTGTATAGGTGTATGATGTTTCTGTGATGTCATATCCACCCATTATATTGTTCTGCACGGTTTTTACTGTCCGGCCTTTCTGGTCGTAGTGATATACTGTGCAGATCTTGGCTGTAGAGTTGTTTCCTATTACAGTTACCTCTTTGGCTGTAAGTTTGCCTTTGCTGCAATTGGTATTGCCTGCTGTATAATTAGAATTTGAAAAATTCCCTTGGCCTATGAAACTGTAGTTGTCATAGCGGTATGTAATGCCGTTTTTGGCAGTGATGCGGTACAGGCCATCATAGGTATATGTGGTGCTTGTACCTGCTGCACGCTGGTTACCGTCCTCGGATTTTACAAGTAGGCCATTGCTGTTGTAGGTGTACTCAATATGCTCTGCTCCCGGAAGCTTTTTCCAACTGCAGAGATTGTATTGGTTGTATCTGTACTGGAAAGCGAACTTGTTCAGGTTTGCCTCATCCTGGTACTCGGGTTGCAGTACGAACCTGAGGTTGCCCCTGTTGTCATATACAAAGTATGTATCCAAAGACTCTGAACCGTTCATTACACGTTGCAGGATGGTACGGCCGAGTTTGTCGGTGAAGGTGTAGGATACTTTTGAGTCTTCATCGGTTGTTTTTACAACCTGCAGTGTACCGCCGGTGTAGTATGCTGTTCCTCCGGCAAGGTTGTTCCCGTTTACCGAGTACAGCTTGCAGTTGAGAGGGGCGGCGTTTGTGTTGGTAAGATATTCTGTTTTTATACTGTTGTTGTTTGTACGCCACGCGCTTCCCGCTCCGTATTGCTGGGCAATACGGTTGAGGGGTGAGGCTTCATATACCGGTTGGGTATATGGGTTGGTGTCGGAGTGGCCGTTTGTGCCGGTAGCTCTTGTCTTGAACTGAGACAGATCGAGATAGGTTCCGTTAATTGGTATTGGGAGCCATTGGTTGCTCTGACGGCCGGCATTGTCATATTCTTGTAGGGTGGCAACGGTTGTACCTTTTGCTGTTCCGTTGTATGTGGCAGCTTCTACATTCTGTAGGGAGCGGCCTATGCCGTCATAGTATGTAATATTGTCTATGTAGGAGGTTTGCTCCGGATTGAGCATTGTCCTGGCGTTTACATAGTTCTGCGAATTTACCTGTGCTCTCAGAGAGATTGAGAACATGGCAACAAGTATCAGTGTTATAATGTAGCGTTTCATGATTATGGTCTTTTAATGGTTTTCAATCAGTTTGTCTTGTCGGTAGAGAGTCCCAGTACCAGATTGTTTCCTTTTGTTGCGCCGTTACCGTCCACCTCTTCTATATAAAGTTCCATCAATGCACTTCCCACAAGGTCATTTATGTAGAGTTCAATGATGTTTTCTCCGGCCTCCAGCTCTACGGTAAACTCCTTTTCCGGCCATTGGGATGATTGTGTCAATGTGTATGAGTCACCTATCCTGCATCCGTAGGTAGTATATTGTGCGCTTGACATCACATCACACAGGATGGAGAAGGTTACAGTTACAGGAGCATCGCATTCGATGGTTGCTGTACTGGTATAGCACCCGTAGTCTACAGTTACATGGTCTTCTACATTAGAGAATTCAACATAGAAATCCGGTGTTGATGAACCCTCATCTTCATCATCGGGAGCTACCTCTATTGCTTTGTTCAGAAGGTTGTACTCAAAATTTTTTATTATAGAAGATGAGCTGTCTTGTGCAACACTTGTCAGACGCCCGTATGAATCATATTCGTAGTAGTGTTTAAGACCGTTAGGAGTTTGGTAATATGTCATGCCAACCTGTGGTTTGTAGTCATATCTGGTAATTAGTGCATTAGGGAAGATTGTTTCCAATTGGGCCAATGTAGAGCTGTAATCATTATATGGATTAGAGCTTGAAGATATGGCTATCCTTGTCTGTTCAGGGATGTTTGCCAATTGGGCTGCAGTAACATTTTCCAGTTTTGCAATAGGATACTGATTGCAGTAACTCCATAAATATGATGTTACTGGTTTCCCTGATTCTGTCATTGACTCAATATTGCGGTTCTTTCCTCTGCTGTGAATCTCAACAGCATTGTAGGTCGGGTTTCCAATATTGGTTTCCTTTACCGTACATATATCATAGTAGTTGGTGTTGCTGGAAGTCCCTGTATATGCAGCAAATTCATTTTCAATTGTATGTGTAAGGACATTATTGCAATAGTACTCCTCCTTTACAATGGTGTTGAGCATGTTTTGTGCACACATTGCCATCATTATTGTATTGGAAGCAAAATCCTTAGGATAGAATGTCTTCTTGACATTTACCTCATCGTTGCTGTTTGTTACCGCTTCCTGGCTTGGCAATTGGTTGTGCTGGCTGTATGTATAGTCAGTCTTTACAGTATGCCAGGTATTGCCCAGAAGTTCTCTTACTGTTTGGGATATTACATGTTTTGGATAGTAATAATGTGCAACTGAGTTGGCTACGGTCTTGTTGTCTGCATACAAACGGTACCCGCATGAGTATATTGCATAATTGCTGCGTATATCATTTGTGTTGTTGTATTCGTATAGTATCTCTTTTACCAAAATATTATCTGATGAATACACTTCTTCTTTTATAATACTCCCTCTGTCCAGATGCCTGCTGGTATGCCATAATGTGGTAACAATATCATTTTGAGTGGCAGATGTAGAGTATGACAAAGTTAGAGACTGACCTTCGAGTACCGGCTCATCTTTGAAATCTTCAAAAGTTGTATAGTTGTAAACCTTATATCCATTACCGTTTCCTTTTTTCTCCACTACTCTTGAATATCCCACTTCTGGCTCTGCAACTGAATTTCCGGCCAAAATATTGGTTGAAGAGTATATGGTAAGTGATGTTGCGGTCCAGGAAGATGAGGATACATCTATGTTTGCATTGTATCTTTTAGTATCATTTACAACACCGCTGGAGAGGGTTCCTGCAGAATTGGTGTATTGGTATGAAATTGTTTCTCCCGGTGTGTTCTTTATCTCCTTTATTCTCAGTCCACCAATCTGCCCTGTGCGGGAAACGGTTTTAAGCGCAGGAAGCATACCGCTATTGGGGTCTATAACTACAGCTTTTCCGCATGTGTGGTTTTCAAAGACAAACTCACTATATCCACCTGTGGGATAGACTATCTTCTTTATCATTGCTTTGGAGGCATTGTCAAATGAAGGCTCTCTGCCTGAAAAATTGGCAGCAGTTGCTGTACTGCCAACGCCCAGCAGATTGGAATTGCTGTTGTTGCCATTATAATATCCCTGCATGTCTATACCTCTGGTGTATGACATGGGCAAAGATTCACGGCTGGTATATTCCATGCTGTATTTTTGTTGGTTCACAACAACACTGTCAAGGAACATGCGTCCTGTATTTGATGCCGTCCCGGAAGTGTGATTGTATGAAGTGCTATACGATTGGAACAGCGTGGTGTTGCAGATTGTATCATCACAGGCATTTGTAATTTGTATGTAATCCAATTTTGGATTGGCAAACGGCCTGGTCCAGAAATTATCTTCTGTAGTATTGCAGAAAGGGAGATATCGTGAATTATATACAAATGTTGCTGTCTCTCCTGCAGATGTAATGATTTGGTGAAGATATACTCCTTTGGTGTAAGATACTCCCAACGGACCGCCTGGATTGTAAACCACTTCCGACTCTCCTATATTGGAAATATTATGATAGTAATCGGTAAAGTGTCCATTACGGATAATGTTGGTGCCATCATAATGCCCTTCTGTACTTACAAAGTTTGAATATGGCTCCTTTGAATCATTATAAAAAAATTCCACATATTCTCCATCTGTGGTTTCGATCCTTGTGAGATAGAATGCTCCTATGACACCATTGGGAATATAGGCAAGAGAAGTGGATAACCTTTTCAGGTTTATTTCAAGCGCATTTATGTCTCCGCCAAAGGTATATTTGGTGCCATTGCCATCTGTAATGACAATGGTGCTGATGGCTGTAGGCTCAGAGAGGCGTTGACTTTGAAGGCCGGTTATGTCAACCTTATATGCCTTGCCCCCAACAACCTTTACATTACCGCTATGGTCTATCATGAACTGGCCACTCTGTCCACAGAAATTGAATGAGAACAGGTCCGGTGTGGTTTCAGTATTTGGTATACCAGGAGCTAAGAAACTTAAATTGCGGAGGCTTGTGCCAGATGGCGCATCGCTGCCAAAATTGAGTATGCCATGCAAGTCATAATCGGCTCCGCCGGCCCCTGAGATCCACTCGTCGGGAACGCCGTTTACGGTACGGGTGATGGCACCTCCTGCTACAAGGGCCCAGTCGTGGCCTATTTTGCCGCAATCCTTATTGGGAATAAAGCCTGTCCCATTGTATTGCAGTGAAATGGGCACTGTAATATTGTTGGTCTTAAGTGTATGGATAGGGATGCTGATATCAACGCTTCCTGTATAAAGGGATACAGGGAATGCGCCGTATTGCCCGAGAGTGGCACTCTCCGGTGTCATGATGGGGATATATTTATTGTTGTTTATAGCGGTGGCTTTCAAAGAAAGCATGGTTGCTATAAGAAGCAGTATGGTAATAATGTACTTTTTCATGATTTTGCAGTTTTTAAGTAATTGTTCTCTGTTTTCACAAAGCAATGGTGTATGGCGCCTTTACCCCATTGCTCATTGGTGGCTACCGGCAGATTTTATTTGTTCTGCTGCTTGGTCTTCTCTGAGTTGTCACTGGATGTGAGATGCCCCAGAATGAATTGGATAATTGAGCCCAGTAGTCTCAAAATCTTCTTGATTTTTTCTTTTGCCAAAGACATGTTTAACACCTCCTTTTTTAGTGGCTTCCGCCAATACAAAGATTGGGAATATCCAAATGCTGATACTGTTCGAATACTTCCGAAGTATTGAAGTATGAATGAAGGTGTCTGCAATCAAGATTTGGTACAAAAAAAAATGCATGCTGAAAAATTTCTCAACACGCATTATTCTATCACAATGACAAATGGCTATAGTTTCCTGATATTTTTACTTAATTCTATGTATCTGTTACGATATTTGCCCCAGTTGTGTATAAAAGTATCTTTCTCGGCTACATTTTGAAATGTATTTATTATAAAATCTGCCATAAGAGATGCTTTATCCGTTTGATGGTCTTCGCAAAATTGGAAAAAGAAACCGTATAAAAACAGTTTCATGCCATTATTTATGCTTATCTTTTCTTTTTGTTCTATAGGTGTTTTTCTATTCGCTAAAGATACCATCGCACGTTCCAGCATATCTCTGTATTTGCTGTCCAAAATACATCGGTTGTATTTTGCATCCCTTGTAAACAACTTCCAGCACTGATTGACAATTGCTTCTGTATCGTTTCTTGTAAGTTCACTGCTTATTTTCTTAGGATGCTTAGCAGTTTTATTCTCTTCAGGTTGTAGAAAATGCTGGATATCCAATTGTTCCGCTCTCTGCAAAGACTCCCTCAAAGACACTCTAAGGGTGTCCAAATAGGATGAGTTGCAATAATTTTTCTTGTAAATATTGAAATACAGATCTTTCAAGTTTACCTTATTCCCGGTTATTGCGTACAATTTGCATCCTTTCATAGCACAGAACGCCCTTACTATATGCCGGTGAGTGTTCTTGTCCAAATTATGCTTTTCTTCAAAATCCTTAAGTTTGTCATAAAGAAGATTGATTTCATCCAATAAGTATTGTGAAGTGCATCCATTATCCTCATTGCATATAGTTTTTATCATCCTTTCCGCTTTAACTGTATATGCAATAATATCATATATCTCTGGAAAAATCTAACGAATGAGGGAAAATAATGATGGCGGCACTGGTGTTCAGTGACTTATGAGGACTTATGATGAAAACCTCGCCGATGCGAAAGTGCAAGGAAATGAAAGGTAATGAGGGCGGACGGTTTTCAAATCATTACCCGATAATGAGGTAAGTTTATAGGTCGTTGGAGTTTATTTCTACTCTCTGCCATATTCTGCATAACAATGTACAACTCGCTGATAACTAATTTTGTAACCAAAAAGAATTAGATTATGCGAAGTACATTTAAGGTGCTGTTCTACGTGAACGGGAGCAAAGAGAAAAAGGGTATTGTTCCCATTATGGGACGAGTTACAATCAACGGTTCTGTGGCTCAATTCAGTTGCAAATTGACCATTGCAAAAACAATGTGGGATGCTAAAGGTAATCGGGCAAAGGGTAAGAGCAAAGAATCAAGAGACATCAATTTGGCTTTGGATAACATCAAGGCTCAAATCATCAAGCATTATCAACGCATCTCGGATAGAGAAGCCTATGTTACTGCCGAAATGGTACGCAATGCCTATCAAGGTATAGGAACGGAGTATGAAACATTGCTCGGTGCATTTGATAAGGACAACGAGAGTTTCAAGAAGCGTATCGGCATTGACCGTGCTGCAAGCTCCTACAAGGTGCGTGTAAGGTCAAGAAATCATTTGGCTGCATTCATTAAGAAATGTTACAAGCGTAGTGATATTTTTATGCTTGAACTTACTTCCGACTTTATAAAGGAGTATGAAATCTATCTCTCTACTGATGCAGGACTACATAATGGCAGTGTATGGTCGCATTGTATGTGGTTGAAGACAATTGTTTCTAAGGCTCATTACAATGGATTGACACCGAGAAATCCATTTGCTCAGTATCGGGTAAATCAGAATATCAAAGAGCGACAATATCTTACCGAAGATGAAATAAAGGCTGTAATGACACATGAGTTTGCGGATAAGAAGTTGGCTTATATCCGAGACTTGTTCGTATTCGCAAGTTTCACAGCCTTGTCATTCGTGGATATTAAAGAACTGACTACCGATGATATTGTAGAGATAAACGGAGAGAAGTGGATTCTATCCAAGCGACACAAGACAAAGGTAAATTTCCAAGTGAAGTTGCTGGATATTCCATTGCAGATAATCAAATGTTACGAGAGATTCCAAGAGGACAAACTTGTGTTCCCTAATCTGAACTATTGGAACATCTGTAAACCACTGAAAAAGATGATAAAAGAGTGTGGTATTTCAAAGGATATTTCATTCCATTCAAGCCGTCATGGATTCGCAACGCTTGCTCTCAGCAAGGGTGTTCCCATTGAAAGTGTAAGCCGAGTATTGGGGCACACGAACATTACCACGACACAGAAGTATGCCAAGATTACCACAGAGAAAATAGACAAGGATTTGACGATGTTCGGCAATAGGCTTAATCAATCGTTTAGTGAAATCTCAATAGCAATGTAACTATGGAACGAGCAATTATAAGTATCAACGAAAGTGGCAGAGTGAATATCCCAAGCGGTAATGTTTGAATGTCGGAAATGGAGTTGGTGGAGTTGTTCGGGGTAGTAGCCCCGACACTCCGAGCCGCTATAAAAGCGATATACAAGAGTGGAACGCTTTACCCTGTAAGCACCCAACGATGTGATTTAGCCACCCCTAAAAGTTGGGCTACATTCTACAATCTTGAAGTGGTCATTGCTCTTGCATTTCGGTTGAACACTTATGAAGCAAGCAAGATAAGGCAAAAGGTGTTGGAGGGTATTTGCCAGCGAAAAGAGAAAAAGATTCGCATATTCTTATCAATAGACGATTATAATAATGGGGTCAAAGTGTACTCATGATATATTTATGCACCTTGTTCTTTAAATAGTTGATAGCAATTCACAGAATAGCAAAACTGCGACAGTCTGTTGCAGTTTTGCCTTTATCATTTTTCATTTATTGTTAAGCCAAGCACAATTTATGTGTTGATATGTATTGCAATTTTGACATGGTGGAGTAGAACAGAACTTGTATTGTTGTGATATTTCTAAATCTAATCCATACTTTAAATCTCCAATTGAAAACTTTGTTTCAATATCATCGACCAAATAAAATGCAGGACACACATATAACTTTCCATTGGGTGCAAGAGTTATATTTCCCATATCCTTATCGCAGTTATTCATATCTTTAAGCCTAATGCGATTTGTTAGAAGGTTTAATTGTGGCGACTTACCTTTCAAACAAAGTTTTTCAATTTTCTCCGATAATGCTGCTAATATTTTTTCATACTTTTCGATATCGTTTTTATTAAATGTTTTAATGTCTGTTAAGATGACATTCATTCTAGCAGCCATTGATAGCGGTCGTTGTAAGAATAAGTAACGCTCAAAGAAATCATATTTAGATGTACGTATCATATATATTACACCCCCTTTGAAACTGTATAAATCTAGTCCTATCCAATCATCAAATACTACTATATCTGCCTCCGCATGTAGTGAGCCATCTTCACACAAAGAGGATATTATACTAATATGTTCCACAGAATTAATTACTTCTTTGTACTCTGGTGGCAATTCATAATTGGGTAGTACAATTTGAATAATAAGATTCTCTTTAATTGCAAACATAATACCTGCTTTTAAGTCTGCAAGACTTATGAGCTTAAAGTCCTCTTTGATATTCTCGTAATGGCAATACGATATGCTTGTATCATCCAAGAGTATAGTCAAATACTTCAACATAAATAACTTTGTTAGATTTTGATTGTAGAAGAAAGTTATCTTCTTTAGGATTCCATTTATTAAATAAGGCTATTCTAGCATCAAGGTATTATCAACATAATTACCTACTTCTTTTTTGTGTGATATAATGATTATTGTTTTGTTTGACCTCTTGCTGTGTAACCTATCAAGAAATATTTTTTCGGTAATGTCATCCAACGCAGAAGTAGGCTCATCCAGTAATAATAATTGTCCATTATGTAGTAACCCCCGTGCTATGGCTATTCTTTGAGCTTGACCTTCGCTTAATCCCAATCCATTTTCTCCAACAACTGTATCTAACCCGTTTGGTAAGTCATTCAAAACAAAATCAGCTGCTGCATTATATAACGCTTCGTTTATTTCTCTATCTGTTGCATGTAAATTACCAATCTTTAAATTATATCTAATTGTTCCACTTAGGATTGTGTTACCTTGAGGAACATATGTACAATTACACCGTGTACTAGAATTGACAGATACATTTTTATGACTATTATATAATCCAACATAACCTTTATTTGGAGTATTGAATGCAAGGATTAGGCGTAAGATTGTACTTTTTCCAATACCTGTTTCGCCTATTAGTGCTGTTATACTTCCTGGTTTAAAGTCAAATGTAAAATCATTCAAAACCCATTTGTCTGATTTGAGATATTTAAAAAAGACATTCTGAAATTTAACTCCAACTGTACCTTCAAGATGAACATTATAAGTATCATCTTCTTTTTCCATATTTTCTAATTCTTGTAATCTTTCTATAGAAGCATAGGAATTCATAAGAGCTGGAAATTGTGTTTTAAAAAAAATGAAAGGTCTTTGTAGTTGTCCAACCAACTGCATAAATACAATGAGCATTGCGTAAGTAAAGGTTTCATTCTGAATGCCAAAAACTCCCCAGATTATTATAGCGAGATAACCTAACGCAAATCCTATATCCACAAAAGATTCTGCAACAACATCTAAAAAAATTCTTTGCTTAATGGATGAGAATAATTTATCTTGTAGCGCTCTTACTTTATCAACAATAAATGATGTAACTCCGAAAGAGACTAGCATCTCATGCTTTTGAAGATGCTCTTGCATATATTCATTGACACTAGAATCTTCCAGCCTAATATCTCTAGAAATTGGAACTATCTTTTTGGTATATTGTTTGCCCAATAAAATCATTATAGGCATAATACAAATTATCGCAACCGTAAGGGAGGATTGAACAAACAGAAGATAGATAGATGTGGCTATTAGTTGAACAGATGCATAAATAATAGTTGGAATTGTATAAGTCACACATTGTGCTATGACAGAGACATCCGTAGTTAACCTACTCATTTCGTCTCCGCTATGGATATTTTGAAGTTCATGTCTGGCACTTTTAAAAGTATTTTCAAAGAGCCGTAATGTATATATGTTTTCAAGTTTTGCGCAAGCCTTTTCTCGCAAATACATTTCTCGTTGTTCACAAAACAATTCTAATACTTTTGTAATCACTAATAATGATATGCAAAAAGATAGGAATCTTACATCATTGTTAACACCTTCGAATAATATCTTTGTTAGTTCAACAAATGCAATAGATAAAAAAACTGATAAAACATTTAACATCAATGGATAAAATACCAACTTACGATATCCTTTTGTTAAACTAATTAACCATCCGATTTTTGTTTTCATATAGAATCAATTATTCTGTTAACCAATCCAAGTTGAATACTTTTATCTGCACCGATAACCTCACCTCGACCCATCATTTTCTTCCAGTACGATTTGTCTTTAAATGTTTGAGATTCCAATAAAGACGAAACCTTTTCTGTATTGGCTTTCATTTCCTTTACTTCCCTTAATAATTCTGAGATTGTATAATCTTTATTCATCCTCTTGGTTATTGAGTGAACAAAGAATGATGATGCAGGGAAACACAATCTTTCTTCTCCTGATAAATAGACAATAATTGCAGCGGAGTTAACATAAGATAGATTTATTGTCGTAACTTTACAATTAAGTGAACGTATAAAATTATATAATTCTATAGCAAGTTCAACATCACCACCAGGAGAAGATATAGTAATATACAAATCAGTACAATCAGGATTTTCTGTATTACATCGTTCTAATTCCTCAATAAAGGTTCTCACTGTAGAGACATTGATTTGCTCCATAAAAGAAATTCTTATAATATCAGCCATTGTCAACCTCCTTTCTCATCTTAAGGAAACGTATTGCATTGTTTACTCTTTCATATTCTTCATTAGTATTAAACATCCCATCTCTATCTATACTTTTTAAAACAATCAATTTAGCAGAAGCTGTTGCCGCTACCATTTGAGCTTCACACATAAAATCAAGGTTTATATTATTCCCAAAATCCCCTGTATGTTGATAATTCATAGCCATACAATTTTTACAACACCAACGTATCGGACATTTCATACACTTTTCTGAAACCAACTCGTTATGAATAGATTTCATATCTTCAAGTATCCGTTCACGCTTTTTCTCACCTTGTACAATTTTAGAAAACATATGACATGGTAACAGTTCACCGTCACAATCATACGAGTGTATATTAGCCTGTTCCCAGCATGGCGTTTCCTCTATATCTTCATCAGGAATCCAAAATGCTTTCTCGAAATTTAGATCAAAAATTGGCTCCATTGGATTTATGGAAGGGTGTATCATGTAATATTCAACTAACCTTGACAATTGTTCATCTAATATTTTGCTGTGCTTACTGTCCCATTTTACACCTTGAGCCAATCCTCCCGTTAGTTTATATCCTTTATCATATAACATTATGGCAGAATCAGCTAATAGATGTATGCTACTGGGAAAGAAAGTCATTTTTATGGGGTTATCTGCCCAGTTATTTACAAAAAAATCATAGTCGATATTTTTCACTCCGCGATTTATAAAATTTACATCTGGCATACCGTCCATACTAAGCCCCAGAATGAATCTATCTTTATTTTTTATAAACCAAACTT
>SUYX01000044.1 GCA_015060225.1 Bacteroidales bacterium
ACTGTATCGTATTGGGTAGAGCAGAGGCATTTGCATGCAAGAACTCTGTAGTTGACTCGGCATTGGACGGTATAGGTATCGGATTGGGTTTCTCAATTGCTCTTACAGCCATTGGTTTTGTAAGGGAACTTTTGGGTGGACTTTCAATTTTCGGCAACAAACTTTGCGACGGTGACGGAATGTTGGCATTCGTATTGGCTCCTGGTGCATTCCTTGTACTCGGTTACCTTATGATGTTGTTCAACAAAGCAAAAGCAAAATAATTAACCTATAGAATAAAACAGATATGGAATATATATTGATTATAATCTCGGCTGTATTTGTCAACAACATATTGTTGGCACAGTTCCTTGGAGTATGTCCTTTCTTGGGTGTATCAAGCAAGGTCTCTACAGCAGTAGGTATGAGTGGTGCAGTTTGCTTTGTAATGGCAGTGGCAACATTGGTTACATACCTTGTACAATATTATCTGCTTGTCCCACTTGGAATCCAGTTCATGCAGACAATTACTTTTATTCTTGTAATTGCCGCATTGGTACAGATGGTAGAGATCATCCTTAAAAAGATCAGCCCGTCATTGTATCAGGCTCTTGGTATCTTCCTCCCTCTGATTACAACAAACTGTGCTGTACTTGGAGTTGCTATCCTGGTAGTATCAAAAGAGTTTACATTTGGTGGCGAGGCTCATATGCTTAATCTTGCAGGTTCAGTAGTATATGCTATAGCAAGTGCCCTTGGCTTTGGTCTTGCAATGACATTGTTCGCAGGTCTTAGAGAGCAGTTGGACCTTAACGAGGTTCCAAAAGCGATGAAGGGTGTTCCAATTGCCCTTATCACTGCAGGTATCCTTGCAATGGCATTTATGGGATTCTCAGGTTTGGTATAATTCAAAGACTGATCTGTAAAGTATGGATAAGAAAAAGGCAATATCACAACTCCTTACAACACTGGAAATAGAGGCGCTCCTCAGGGAGAGCAAACTGGAGGAGGCGTATACCCAACTTAATGCACTTCTGGAAAGGGAACCGGGGAATGCATACGGCTGGTATCTGCTGGGTGGTATTTACCGCAGACAGCAATTGTGGGGAGAGGCCATCAATGCCTACAACAAGGCAAAGATGATTGATCCCGACGGCCCTGCAGCGGTGGCCATTGAGGCCATATATGAAATTCTGAACTTCAGAAATACAGATTTGATGAATCCATAAACAACAAAGGGGTGGCTCAGCAGCCGCCCCTTATTTTTAATCTTTTGCAGAACTCCCAAAGAACTATCCCCAAGGAAACAGATATGTTGAGGGAGTGTTTTGTGCCGTATTGCGGTATCTCAATTACGGCATCACTCATATCCACAACCTCCTGCTGTACCCCTTTCACCTCATTCCCAAAGACAAGGGCATATTTCCTTCCCGACAAATTGTCGGGAGAAAGATACTCTCCAATATCCTGCAGTTTGATGGAATTTTCTGCCTGTTCAATACTTATGATGGTGTAGCCGGCCTCCTTGAGGGCAGTAACGGCATCAATGGTCTCCTTATTGTACTCCCAGTCAACCGAGAACTCCGCACCGAGCGCCGATTTGTGGATTTCAGCGGTAGGAGGGGTTGCACAGCAGCCGCAAAGCACCATCTTTTCAATCAGAAAGGAATCAGAAGTGCGGAATGCTGCACCTATATTGTGTTGGCTACGGATATTGTCAAGCACTACAGTTACATTTATTTTCTCAGCCTCCTTGAATTCCTCTGTGGAGAGGCGTCCCAATTCATTATTCTTAAGTTTTCTGTGCATACTTATACCTGTATATTCTACAAAGATAGCAAAAATAGGGACCTGCTTTGGAAAAAGTTTGTGAAGCTGACTTCTCATTCCCAAAGAAGCTTGCTTTTGACTGTCAAATAAATATTAGTAAAATTGAGGAAAATGGTTATATTTGTAAACTGTCTTTGCGTGGATAGTATGTGAGAAACAATAAACACTTATAGATAATATGAAACAGGATATTCAGATTTTAGACCTGATTAAAAAAGAAGAGAATAGACAGCTCAACGGTATTGAGCTGATAGCTTCTGAGAACTTTGTGTCAAACCAGGTGCTTGAGGCATTGGGCTCTGTATGTACAAACAAATATGCTGAGGGATACCCAGGAGCAAGATACTATGGCGGTTGTGAGGTGGTTGACCAAATTGAACAGCTGGCTATTGACCGCTTGAAAGAGATTTTTGAGGCAGAGTATGCAAATGTACAGCCACACTCGGGTGCTCAGGCAAATATGGCAGTAATGACTGCTTGTATCAAACCTGGTGAAACCTTTATGGGATTGGACCTCTCTATGGGTGGCCACCTTACTCACGGTTCTCCAGTAAACATTTCCGGTATCCTATATAATGCCGTTGCATATGGCCTTAACCGGGAGACCGGTCTTGTAGATTATGATGATATGGAGAAGAAGGCTTTGGAGCACAAACCAAAACTCATCATTGGCGGTGCTTCTGCATACTCAAGAGAATGGGATTGGGAAAGGATGCGTGCAATCGCAGATAAAGTAGGTGCAATTTTCTGGGTAGATATGGCCCATCCTGCAGGACTTATTGCGGCAGGCCTTCTTAAAAACCCTGTAAAATATGCACACATAGTAACCTCTACAACCCATAAGACTCTAAGAGGACCTCGCGGTGGAATTATCCTTATGGGTAAGGACTTTGAGAATCCTTGGGGAATAAAGACTCCAAAGGGAGCAGTGAAGATGATGTCTGCTGTACTCAACTCAAGTGTATTCCCAGGAATCCAGGGAGGTCCGCTTGAGCACTGTATTGCGGCAAAAGCCGTTTCATTCTATGAAATGATGCAACCTGAGTTTAAGGATTATCAGATTCAGGTAAAGAAAAATGCAGCAGCAATGGGCGAGGCATTCATGGCAAAAGGCTATAAAGTTGTATCTGGCGGTACAGACAACCATCTTCTGCTGATAGACCTGAGAACCAAATTCCCTGAACTTACAGGTAAAGTTGCAGAGAAGGCACTTGTGGCTGCTGACATTACCGTAAACAAAAACATGGTACCGTTCGACAGCCGCTCACCTTTCCAGACTTCAGGTATCCGCGTAGGAACCCCTGCAATCACATCAAGAGGCCTTGTAGAGAAAGATATGCCACTTATTGTGGAACTTGTAGATAAAGTACTCAGCAACCCTGAGTGCGAGAAGACAAGAGAGGAAGTTAAGGCTGCAGCACATCAGCTGATGGCAGGCAGGCCATTGAATGCTTGGTAGCAGTTTCTTCCCGACGAATTTTGGGGTGGCCTGGCTGGTCACCCCCTTTTTGTCGGGAAAAATCTTGATTGATAGCATTTTATTTATATCTTTGCGTGATTTTTCAGAATAGCTTATTTAATCAGATAAATACCTTGTCTGCCAACAAATGCGGCCCGCGGCAGATGAAGGTGCTGTAAAACGTTTAATTCAACTCCCATAGGGGGAGGCGGGCTGCAGATGATGTTTAAACAATAATGAATGTAGTAAAAAAGACCATCCAACTTAGTGATGGCAGAACAATTGAAATTGAGACAGGTAAGTTGGCTAAGCAGGCTGATGGTTCTGTTGTGGTAAAGATGGGCAAGACAATGCTTCTTGCTGCTGTAACTTGCGCAAAAGATGCAAAAGATGATGTTGATTTCATGCCTTTGCAGGTAGATTACAAAGAGAAATTTGCATCTGCAGGAAGATTCCCTGGCGGTTTTATGAAACGTGAGGGTAAAGCTTCAGACTCAGAAATTCTTGTAGCCCGTCTTATTGACCGTGCCCTTAGACCTCTTTTCCCTGATGATTTCCACGCAGAGGTATTTGTTACAGTAAACCTTATCTCTGCCGAGAAGGATATTCAGCCGGATGCACTTGCAGGTTTGGCTGCTTCTGCTGCAATTGCAGTGAGTGACATCCCATTTAACGGCCCTATCTCAGAGGTAAGAGTTGCAAGAATCAACGGGGAGTATTGCATCAATCCGCCATTCAGCAAAATGCCTGAGGCAGACCTTGACATTATGGTAGCTGCAACCATCGACAACATCATGATGGTTGAGGGTGAGATGAAAGAGGTGAGTGAGGCTGTAATGCTAGGTGCCATCAAATATGCACACGAGGAGATTAAGAAACAGTGCCAGGCTCAGTTGGAGCTTATGGAGGAGGTTGGCAAAACCCAGAAGAGGGAGTACTGCCACGAGACAAACGACGAGGCTTTGAGGGCAGCATGCCACGAGTACTGCTATAACAAATGCTATGAGATTGCAAAGAGCGGTACAAGCAAGCACGAGAGAGGTGATGCTTTTGCTGCAGTTCACGAGGAGTTCCTTGCAACTATCCCTGAGGAGGAGAGAGAGGAGAAGGCATTTATGGTAGGCCGCTATTTCCACGATGTTGAGAAAGAGGCTATGCGTAATATGATTTTGGATGAGGGTATCCGTCTCGACGGCAGAAGCACTACTCAGATCCGTCCTATCTGGTGTGAGGTTGATTACCTCCCTTGCGCACACGGTTCGGCAATCTTTACCAGAGGTGAGACACAGTCACTTACAACTGTAACCCTTGGTACCAAAATGGATATGAAGGAGATGGACGAGGTTCTTGTACAGAGCACCGAGCCATTTGTACTTCACTATAACTTCCCTCCATTCTCAACAGGAGAGGCAAAGGCACAGAGAGGTATTGGCCGTAGGGAGATAGGACACGGAAACCTTGCATTCAGGGCCCTCAAACCTATGGTTCCAGTGGGAGAGGAGAATCCTTATGCCGTACGAGTAGTTTCAGATATCCTTGAGTCTAACGGTTCATCATCAATGGCAACTGTATGTGCAGGTACACTTGCGCTTATGGATGCAGGTGTGAAGATAAAGAAACCGGTATCAGGTATTGCGATGGGTCTTATTTCAGATTCAAAGACCGGCAGATATGCTGTCCTTTCAGATATCCTTGGTGACGAGGACCACTTGGGTGATATGGACTTCAAGGTAACTGGTACAGTAGACGGTATCACAGCTACCCAGATGGATATTAAAGTTGACGGCCTTTCATACGAGGTTCTTGAGAAAGCTCTTGAGCAGGCTCGTCAGGGCAGAATGCACATTATGGGTGAGATGATGAAGACCATCAGCGAGCCAAGACCTGAACTTAAACCTCATACTCCAAGAATTGTTCAGCTTAGAGTGCCTGGTGAGTTCATTGGTGCCATTATTGGTAAAGGAGGTGAGGTTATCCAGAAGATCCAGAAGGAGACCGGTACAACCGTTACCATTACTGAGGTTAAAGAGGGCAATGAGACTCTTGGCGTAGTTGATATCTTTGGCGAGAACAAGGAGAGCATGGATGCAGCACTTGCATGGGTTAAAGGTATCGTAACAGTGCCTGAGGTAGGAACAGTTTATAAAGGTAAAGTTGTTTCAATCCTTGAATTTGGCGCTTTTGTAGAGATACTTCCTGGCAAAGAGGGGTTGCTTCACATTTCAGAACTTGACTGGAAGAAAGTTGAGAAGACAGAGGATGTCCTTAACATAGGTGATGAGGTTGAGGTGAAGCTTCTTGAGATTGACAGCAAGACAGGCAAGATGAGACTTTCACGCAAAGTGCTTCTTGAGAAACCTGAGGGTTGGGTAGAGCCTGTACGCCGCCCAAGACCTGAGGGAGACCGCAAAGAGGGACACCGTGGCCCAAGAAAAGACTTCGGCAACAAGAAGGGTGGTGCTCCAAGAGAGCACAAGGAGAACAACGCACCAAAAGGTGAGTAGTTCTCCCTCCCCATAAAAAAAGAGATGCATCACCGATGCATCTCTTTTTTTTATCCTGTTGAGGAACTTATTTTCTAAGACCCAATGCCTTGATAAGCTCCCTGTATCTCTCAATATCTTTAGCTTTCAGGTAATCTAGAAGCTGACGTCTCTTACCAACCAATCTTAGAAGTGATCTCTGAGTACCAAAGTCTTTGTGGTTCTCTTTCATGTGTTGTGTAAGGTGAGCGATACGGTAGGAAAATAAAGCAACTTGACTCTCAACTGAACCAGTGTCTGTATTAGACTTTCCGTATTTGCCGAAAATCTCTGCTTTCTTGTCTGATGATAAATACTCAGCCATTGCAAATGATTTTAATGTTTTGTCCCAATATTGGGAGCGCAAAGGTAGTAATTTTTCTTTATCAGTCAAATGTTTTTTTGAAAGTTTGTGTAAAATTCCCAACTTTGGAAGCAAATGAGTATAATTGAAGGAGGATTGAATATGAAAAAACTGGTTTTGATTGCTGTGCTTTGTGTCTCATCACTTTCTGCCAATGCGCAGAATAATGCCCAGTCTTTATTGCAGCAGCTTTTGGGAAATGATGCGACTTCCGGAACACTCAAGAATATTCTTGAAGATGTTGTAGGAGGTGCAGTGGCAAAACTCAACCTTTCAATTGAAGGAACATGGAAATATCAGGAACCTCAAGTGCAGTTCAAGAGCGAGAACTTGCTGGCCAAGGCCGGGGGAGCCGCTTCAACTGCCAAAATTGAGGCAAACCTCCAAAAGTTGTACGGCAATATAGGCATCAATGAATCTTTGTTATACACATTCAATGCAGATTCCACCTTTACCCAGACAATAAGGATAGGCTCATCTGTAAAAACACTCAAGGGAACATACAGCCTTCACAAGGGGGACAAGATGATCACCCTCAAATATTCCGCTTTGGGAAAGGTAGGGCTTGGGAAAATAAATGCAATTTATGCCAATACCGGCACTTCGCTGGCACTCCTTTTTGATGCTTCAGAAATGCTTGGCCTTATGAAAAAAATCCTCAATACAGCCAGTACCCTTACCGGCAAGACCAGTCTTGCCGCACTGTCAAAAGTGATAGATAACTATGACGGAGTACTTTTGGGCTACAAGATGTCCAAATAGATATAAGTGAAAGAAGAATAGCATCGGAATCCCGATGCTATTCTTTTATATATTTTGCTCCCTGGCAGGTGTTCCGCTCTTGAAGACGCCTTTCAAGCATCTGGAGCAGTTCAACATTGCGCACCTTGCCCCATGGGGTAGAATTCACAAATCTTGGAGGGACCTCACCGGCAAATCTCTCTATGTATATGTCGGGACGGAGAAGTTCAAGAAAATCTATGAAGAAATCTATATACTCTTCAAGCCCAAACTGTACGAAGTCTTCCGGACGGCTGGCAAACTCGGCTTCCATTGGTGTCCCTTTTATAATCTGCAACTGATGGAACTTTACCGAGTTCAGCGGAAGTGAGTTTATTATGGGTGCCATTCCCATGAGTTCCTCCCTGCTTTCCCCTGGCAGACCAAATATGAAATGGGCCCCCTGATGCAATCCTCTGGCGGCGGTAGCCTCAACAGCCCTTACTGCTGTGGCAAAATCGTGACCTCGGTTGATTCTCTGGAGGGTTTTGTCGTAGCACGATTCAATTCCGTACTCTACAATTACAATTTTCTCTTTTGCCAGTTGCTGGAGCCAGTCAAGTTTTTCTTCATCTATACAGTCGGGCCTGGTGCCAATGGCAATACCCCTTACCTTGGGGTGGGCCAAGGCTTGCATATACAGTTCCTTCAGATGCTCCAGTGGCGCGTATGTGTTTGAATATGATTGGAAATATGCAAGGTACTCCTCTGCTTTGCGGTATCTGTTCTGATGGAATTCAATTCCCTCTTCCAGTTGCTGCAGTATAGGTTTGTCGGGAGTGGAATAATTTGGATGAAATGCATCATTGTTGCAGTATGTGCATCCTCCAAAACCAACGCGGCCGTCCCTGTTGGGGCAGGTAAATCCTGCATCCACAACAATTTTCTGCAGACGGCATCCGTACTTCTGCTTGAAGTACCCTACAAAAGAATTGTATCTTCTTTCCACCCTAGTTCAATCTGGATCTGTTGCTTCCTACGTGAACTTTAAATACAGCTTTCTTGAAGTTGCCGGTGCCGAGTAGCGGTGCATGGGCATCTGCAGGGAAAATCACTGCAATGTTACCAATACCCATAACTACGTAGTTCTCAGGTTCATCTTCAAGGAATGCAATATCATCTGCCTCCTGATATTTGGTGTTGTCGGTATTGCATTTGCTCCTGTCTTTAATCCCGATAGTCTCAGAGCCATCCAGCAATACATGAATATCTATATAGGAGTCATGGATCTCCAGTTTGGCATCCTCCACATTTCTGAGCTCACCCTCGGAGATTGTGCAATACACCTTTTTGCCGTCTATATCATACTGGCCCGGTTCAAGGGAGTAAAGGTCATTTTTCTTTATGAACTGGTAAACTTTGTCAAAACCCTCCTGAAGGGTCTGGTATTTTTCAAAACTTTTCAGAGAATCAAGTATCATGATAGTGTGTTTTTTGCATTTGTATCAAATAGTGTACAAAGATATGATTATTTTTTGTTGTACTAAATTTTAGAAAGTAGTACATTTGCAGAACGATTAAAAAATTGGAGGATTATATGGCGCAAATTATAGAGAAGGTTTCCCGTACCTTTGGCGAGTATCTCTTGATACCCGGACTAACTACTAAAGAGTGTACACCGCAGAATGTTTCATTGAAAACCCCTTTGGTAAAATTCAGGAAAGGTGAGAAGCCTGCCATTTCACTGAATATCCCTTTTGTGTCTGCCATCATGCAGTCTGTTTCTGACCATGGTCTTGCAATAGCGTTGGCACGCAATGGTGGACTCTCTTTTATTTTTGGTTCACAATCCATTGAGAGCCAGGCAGAGATGGTGCGTAAGGTGAAAAAGTTCAAGGCTGGATTTGTACCAAGTGATTCAAATGTACGTCCGGATTCAACACTTGCAGAGGTTGAGGCTATAATTGAAGCTACAGGACATACCACCATGGGTGTTACAGATGACGGTACCCCTAACGGCAAGCTTTTGGGTATGCTCACAAGCAGGGATTACAGGATTGACCATGACGGCAGGGAGTCTTTGGTGAAAAATTTTATGACTCCGTTTGAGAAACTTACAGTGGGCAAACTGGGAATCACCCTTTCAGAGGCCAACCAGCTTATATGGGACCATAAACTGAATGCCCTTCCAATTATTGATGAAGAGCAGCATCTGGTATATTTTGTTTTCCGTAAGGATTATGATTCACATAGGGAGAATCCTAATGAGTTGCTTGATCCCCAGACAAAAGAACTTCTTGTAGGTGCGGGTATAAATAGCCGTGATTATAAAGAACGTGTACCGGCACTTGTGGAGGCAGGAGTTGATGTTGTATGTATTGACTCTTCAGACGGATTCTCAGAGTGGCAGCAGGAAACTATTGCGTGGGTGAAGGAGAAATATAACGGTAAGGTGCTTATTGGTGCAGGTAATGTTGTTGACAAGGAGGGATTTGATTACCTTGTTGAGGCAGGCGCAGATTTCATAAAAGTAGGTATTGGTGGCGGTTCTATCTGTATCACCAGGGAGCAGAAAGGTATTGGCCGCGGACAGGCAACGGCAATTCTTGATGTTGCTGCAGCGCGTGACGAGTACTTTGAGAAGACCGGCATATATGTCCCAATCTGTAGTGACGGTGGCCTTGTACATGATTACCACATGTCATTGGCTCTTGCCATGGGAGCAGACTTCCTTATGATGGGGCGCTATTTTGCCCGTTTTGACGAGTCTCCTACAAAGAAACTCTACATCAACGGCAATTATGTGAAGGAGTATTGGGGTGAAGGTTCAAGCCGTGCCCGCAACTGGCAGCGCTATGATATGGGTGGCAAAGGCGGTGCAATGAAGTTTGAAGAGGGTGTTGACAGCTATGTCCCTTATGCCGGCAAGATGAAGGACAATCTTGAGGTTACCCTTGGAAAGATTGTTTCTACTATGTGCAGCTGCGGCTCAATAACCATTCCTGATTTTCAGAAGAATGCCAAAATTACTCTGGTCTCTTCTACCTCAATTGTTGAGGGTGGAGCTCATGATGTCATTCTCAAGGATAAGTAGAAATTATTGATATACAAATATTTGATAGAGGGCGGAATACCGCTCTCTGTTTTTTTGTACAGCTTGGTGTGGCAGTTGCATTTTTTCTTTTTTTAAATTCCGGTGTTTTTATTATATTTGTACAATATATTCATTATTAAGACTAATTATACTTATGAAAAAACTGATTCTGTTGGCAACTATTCCTGTTGTTGCCCTTTATGGATGCTGTGGCGGGGAGAAAGTTTCCAAGGAGGCTGCTGCATTTGAGACAATCTCTAAGGAGATGAAAACACAATATGCTCCCGATTCAAGAAGCAAGACACTGGATGTCAAACTCATTGAAACAGCAAATGGTTATGCTTTGAAGGGTGTTACCAACCAACCTGGAGCTAAGGAGGCTTATGTAAAGGCTTTCGCAGATAAGGGTATTGAGGTTCTTGACAGTATCCAGATGCTGCCGAGTGAGGCTTTGGAGGGGAAGATATACGGTGTTTCAAACCAGTCGGTAATCAATTTCCGCACAAGCGGCAAATACAGTGCAGAATCAGCTACTCAGGTAATGATGGGAACACCTCTTCAGGTGTTGGAGAAAAAAGGGGGTTGGACAAGGGCAATCACTCCGGAGGGGTATATCTCATGGGTTTCGTCGGGAAGCATTACATATATGGATAAAGCTGAGTTTGATGCATATAAGGCTGCCAAGAAGGTTATTGTTACAACAAAATATGCTACCATGTATGAGGCTCCAAATGCAAAGAGCCAGATGGTAAGTGATGTTGTATGGGGTAATATCCTTCTGGATAAGGGCGCTCAGGGTGCATGGCAGAAAGTTGCAATTTCTGATGGCCGTGAGGGTTATCTCCCTAAGGCAGATGTGATGGATTTCAACAAATGGCTTGACAGCCGCAATCCTACTGCAGACAATATCATTGCCACAGCTAAACAGTTCATTGGAGTTCCTTACATGTGGGGTGGTACTTCAATCAAGGCTGTAGATTGCAGCGGTTTCTGTAAATCTACATACTTCCTCAATGGTATAGTTCTTGCAAGGGATGCCTCGCAGCAGTGCCATACCGGTGATAATATTGACATTTCAAAATATGTGAATGACGGTGAGTATACAAAAGAGGCTTTGGCCAACCTCAAGAAGGGTGACCTTATCTTCTTTGGAACTAAAGCTACTCCTGAGAAGAAGGAGAGGATTACACATGTGGGAATATATATTGGAGACGGCATTTTTATCCACTCTGCAACAAAAGTGAGGATTAACAGCCTTATCCCTTCTGATGCCAATTACTATGACGGATCAAAACGTCTTGTACGGGCTTCAAGAATTTTGGGCAATGTTGATGCCGGTAAAGACATCTGGTCTATAAAAGAACTTTATAAATAATTGAAACACATACTTATACAATATGAAAACAGATAGAAGATCGTTCCTAAAATCAGCAGGCTTGCTTACTGCAGCAGCTGCAGTCCTTCACCCTGCACAAATTTTTGCACAGGCAGAAAGAGGCAGAAAATCATCGGGAAGCAAAAAGATGGAGCTTACTTGGGTTCCATTTGATGCAAAGATGAAACACGTGTTTACAATTGCAAATTCATCAAGAACTACTACTCCTCTTGTACTTACAAAAATTACATACGATGGCTATGTAGGTTACGGTGAGGCTGCTATGCCACCGTATTTGGGTGAAACTCAGGCTTCTTGTATGGAATTCCTAAAGAAAGTGGATCTTAACAAGTTTGCTTCTCCTTTCCTTATTGAGGATATAATGAAGTATGTAGATTCAATTGCTACAAACAACTGTGCTGCAAAAGCATCAATTGATATTGCATTGCATGATCTTGTAGGTAACATTATGGGACAGCCATGGTGGAAGATCTGGGGTTGGGATCCAACAACCACTCCTAATACTTCATTTACAGTAGGTATTGATACTGAGGAGGTTGTAAGGGAGAAGACCAAAGAGGCTGCTCCTTATAAAGTTATTAAGGTTAAATTGGGAAGAACCGAGGAAGAGGACAAGATGATGATCAATACCATCAGATCGGTTACCGATACCGTTATCTGTGTTGATGCAAACCAGGGTTGGAAAGACAAACATTATGCTTTGGATATGATCAACTGGTTGAACGAGCGCAATGTGAATATGGTTGAGCAGCCTATGAGCAAGTATGCTTTGGATGATACTGCATGGATTACAGAAAGGTCTCCGCTTCCTATCATTGCTGATGAGGCTTGCCAGAGATTGACAGATGTGAAGAAACTTCATGGTGCTTACCATGGTATCAATATCAAATTGATGAAATGTACAGGTATGCGTGAGGCCCGCGAAATGGTAAGTTTGGCAGAGTCTTTGAATATGAAACTTATGATTGGATGTATGTCTGAGACCTCTTGCGCAATTACTGCAGGTGCACAGATTGCTCCTAAGACCCAGTGGGCAGATTTGGACGGTAATGTGCTTATCGCAAATGACTGCTATAAAGGTATGACAGTTGTAGATGGTAAAGTGACTCTTCACGATGCTCCAGGTCTTGGCCTTACACATGTTGGCAAACCGCTTTTGTAAATAATTTAATACCATAGATATGGCAAATTTGAGAGTATTTAAAAAAGATGTAATTTTTCTTGTAAACGAGGTTATTTCTGATTGTTGGGTATATATGTACCTTAACGGTGAGAAAAATTTGGATGAGGCTAAGAAGATTGTTGCTGATGCAGTTGAGTTGGGCGACAATATTTTCGAGCAGATTTCACACTATCCTAAAGATGATGCAAAGAAGCACTTCAAAGCTTTGAACCAGAAATTGCTTGAGGGTGTTGATGCATTGTTTGTAAGATTGAGTGCCCTTTCAAAATAATCTTGATGAACAGGATTGTCTGTATAATAATTGCAGCTCTTTTGGTTTGCTCCTGTACCCTTTATGAATCAATCACCAAAGGGGACAAGGTGGTGCAGATTGGGAGGGCTGCATTATATAAGACAGATCTTGAGAAAGTTATACCAAAAGGAATTGCGCCACAAGATAGTGCTTTGCTGGCAAAGCAGTATATAGATTCATGGGCAATAAAGCAGCTCATGCTACAGAAGGCAGAGGAACAGCTGCCAAAAGATGAGAGGGATGTGGAGAAGCTTCTGGAAGACTACCGCACTCAGTTGCTGGTTTTCCGGTATGAAAACAAATATGTGGAGGAGAGATTGGATACAAATGTATCATTGATGGAGAGGGAGGAGTATTATAGGGCACACCAGGGAAGTTTTGTCGGGAAGAATGGTGTATACAAGGGAAGGCTTGTGAAGATGCAGAACGGTTCTCCAAATATGCAGGTGATGAAGAAACTGGCCAAGTCGAGAGAGATTGAGGATCTTGAGGCTCTGGAGCAGTTGGCATATAATTCTGCATATAAATACAGCAATTTCAATGACAACTGGGTTGATCTGAATATTGTTGCAAAGGAGATTGGTGTGCCGTTGGGAGAACTGCACAGGCTTATGGCAAAGGATGGCACCTCCGTAGAGGTTGTGGATACTGTCTATACCAATATATTGCAGGTATTGGAGTATGTTGCACCGGGTGAGGTTACCCCATTCGAATATAATAGTGGGAAAATTAAGGAAATCATTATAAGCAGAAGGAAACAGGAGCTCCTTTCTGCACTTCAGAGGGATATCCTCAGAGATGCTTTGAACAATAATAAAATTAAAATAATTGATGAAGATGAGAAGGATGATAGGTAGTGCATTGGCAGCACTGCTTTTGATTGTACCGGTGACATTGAGCGCCCAAAGATATGATAATGGCCTTGCAGACAAAACAATTGTCCTTATTGGCAATGAGGCTATACTCCTTTCGCAGCTTGAGAGTGACATACAGGTTTATGCAGCGGAAGGAAGAGGTGTTGACAGAAATACCAGATGCCAGATGCTGGAGAATATGATGGTCCATAAGCTTTTTTTGAATCAGGCAAAACTGGATAGTCTTACTGTTAATATGGATAATGTTGAGATGGAACTCCAGCAGAGGATTAGTTCTATTCTTACAGGTATGGGAAGTGAAGCGGCTGTGGAGAAACAGTTCAAGAAGCCTTTGTACAAGCTTAAGGAAGAGTGGAGGGAGGCTCTTATGGAACAAAGCCTTGCACAACAGAAGCAGCAGGAGGTTATGGCCAGCGCAGGGAGCGCAACACCTTCTGAAGTACTTGAATTCTATAAGGAAACAGATGAGAGTGATCTCCCTATAGTTTCTACACAGTACAGATTGAGTCAGATTGTCCTTTACCCAGATCAGGAATCTGCCAAGGTTGCTGTAAAAGAGAAGCTTCTTGAGTTCCGTGAAAGAATTATAAAAGGTGAGAAATTCAGCACTCTTGCCACTCTATACTCTGAGGATCCTGGAAGCGCCATCAGGGGCGGCGAGTTGGGTATGGCTTCAAAGAACTTTTTCTGGCCACAGTTCTCAGATGCGGCAATAGCACTTAAAGAGGGACAGATCTCCCAGATTGTTGAGACTCCCGACGGTTTCCATCTTATTCAGATGATAAAGAAAGAGGGGGATATGTTTAATGCAAGACATATTCTTTTGAAACCGAAATATACCTCTGCCGACAGAGTGAAGGCATTTAACCAGCTCGACAGCATAAAGAATCTTATACTTGCGGATAGCATCACCTTCCAACTGGCAGCCATTGCAAACTCGGAGGATCCTAAATCTGCAGTAAGTGGAGGTCTCATGGCTGATCCTAATACTGGAGCCTCCTTATTTGAGAAAGACCAGTTGAAACCGGCAGACTACTCGGTAATAAAGGATATGAAGGAGGGTGAAATCTCTGAGCCTTTTGAGTCATTGGATGATGAAGGCAGAAGCGGTAACCTTATATATAAGATTATCAAATTGGAGAAGATTATCCCGTCCCATACTGCAACTGTTGATGCAGATTTTGCCGTTGTCCAGGCAATTGCGAACAGAAAGAGACAATTGGAGGCAATAAATGAATTTGTTAAAGAGAAACAGGTTGTTACATACATTAAGATTGATGACTTGTTCAAACAATGCAATTTTGAACGTGAAGGCTGGATTAAGTAGAACAGTTATACTCCTGACAGTTTTTTTGCACTTCCAGATGATGGGCAATGCCCAAAACTCAGGAGGTGCAGATTCTTTAGTACGCCTCATTGAGGCTGTTTCTGCTCATCTTATTGATATTGACGGAGCCCAATACAGGAAAATTGTGGGGCCTGCCACTTTTCTGCACAATAATACATATCTTAAATGTGATACAGCCTTATGGAATGTGAATACCAATGTTATTGATGCTATAGGACGGGTTGAAATTTTTCAAGAGAATACCTGTCTCAAGAGTGACCGGCTTGAGTATGTTGCCGGGGAGAATCTTGCAAAGTTCAGGGGAAATCTGGTAGAACTTTATGATAAGGAGGGCAATACACTCAATACCAATTTCCTCAATTATAATACAAAGGACAGTATAGCAACTTTTTTTAATGGTGCAGCGTTGAGGAACAATGACGGTAATCTTATTGAGAGTGTGCAGGGTATGTATTTTTCCAAGGAAAAGTTGTTTACCTTCAAGGACAGTGTGGCAATGTTCACAGATTCAGTACTTATATCAACTGAACAGTTGGATTATCATACTGATACTGACATTGCTGTTTTCAAGACCAATACAGTTGCATGGAGGGATAGCAGTATCCTTTTTGCGAATTCAGGCAATTTTGTGAGGCCCAAAAATCTTTTTGATTTTGACAAGGATGGATATATCCTCACAAAGGAACAGGAATTGTGGGCAGACAGGCTGATGTATTACCGTAATACAGGGGATGCAGACCTGTTTGATAATGTGCAGATATTGGATACAGTGCAAAAATCGATATGTCTTGCCCATAAGGCCATTTACAGACCGTCTCCAAGGAAGATAGAACTTACGGAAAAACCTGCAGTTGGGATGTACTCTTTTGAGGACGGAGTGGCTGATACACTGTTTTTGGCAGCTGATACTATACTCTACCGTACAACACCACTGAAACAAATAGACAGTTCAGATGTTTCATTTGCTTTGGGTAGGCTGGAACTTATGGCAGTTGATCCTATTGCTATACATGATAAGGAGAGACGAGAATCCAGGAAACCCAAATCAGCACTTAAGGCTGTGTCGGATTCGCTCAATGTAGCTGAGGCAAAACAGGAAGAGGATGCTGGATCTGAAGTAGTATCCCAGGCAGATACAACCCAAATTGATTTCCTGGATGCTTACCATAATGTAAGGTTCTACAGATCTGATGTACAGGGAATGTGTGACAGTCTCGTCTATACAGGATTGGATTCTATAGTGAGATTTTACTCAAGGCCTGTAATGTGGCAGGAAGGACAAAACCAATTTACGGCAGACAGCATACAGGCTTTGCTCAAGAATAAGGCTTTGGATAAGATTAACCTTATTTCCAATGCGTTTATAGCAATGCAAGAAGATTCCATACACTTTAACCAGATAAAGAGTACAGAGATGATGGCATTCTTTAAGGATAATGACATATACAGGTTTGATGCATTAGGAGGAGTGTCGGCAATTTTCTTTATGGAGGAGGACAGTACAATTACCCTTATGGACAGGGAGGAGTGCAAGATGATGACAACCAGGATTAAGGACAGAAAGATCCAGCGTACCCGTTCAATACAGGATCTGAAACAGAATGTATTTCCTGTGTACAATCTTCCATTGGATGAACAAAGGCTTAAAGGGTTTGAATGGAGAGGGGATGAGAGGCCACATTCAAGATTTGAGGTTACAGACAGAAAAATATTGCCTTCTTTCAGGGCAGAAGTTGAAGCCATCTCCCAGCCTGAATATATTTATACAAAAAAATACTTCCCTGATTTATATGACAGAATAATCACTTTTAAAAGGGTTAAGCATTAAAAGAAAAAAGCCTCTACTGAGGCTTTTTTTGTATTGAGCGGAAAACGAGGCTCGAACTCGCGACCCCAACCTTGGCAAGGTTGTGCTCTACCAACTGAGCTATTTCCGCATGTTTCATTGGTGCTCGGGACGGGAATCGAACCCGTACGGGCATTTCTGCCCACGGGATTTTAAGTCCCGCGTGTCTACCTATTCCACCACCTGAGCCAATGAACGAGATGCAAAGGTAAGAATACTTTTTCAATTCCCAATAGTTTTATTCAAAATAGCCTCAATTTTCCCTGTATCTCTGTCCCAGGAAAATGTGCTGGTTCTGTATAATTTAAACCAACATTTAAATTATACAACTCTAACACACTTAAAAATAAATCTAATGAAAAAAGTTATTCTATTTGTGCTTTTCGCATTGTGTTCCACAATGATGCTTGCACAAACAATTACTGTTAAAGGAACGGTAATTGGAGCGGAAGACGGAATGCCTGTAATAGGTGCTTATGTTCTTCAACAAGGGACAAATAACGGTACTTCTACTGATG
>SUYX01000045.1 GCA_015060225.1 Bacteroidales bacterium
GCCTTGCCAAACAATCCTGCAAACGCTATTTGAGGCCTATCTGAGACAATCCACAGAACCTTAACAATACAAAATTATTAACTAACCAGTCTAATTATAGGCTGTCCAAAAAAGGGGAAGGCGACATCCTTTAAAGAAGAGAAATAGTCATATAATCAAATACTTTACATTAGTATGACAGAAACCAACCGCATAGAATATAAAAGAGAATTGACTCCTGAACTTGATATAGAGAAGGAGGTTGTGGCGTTCCTTAACTACAAGGAGGGCGGATACATCTATATCGGCATTGATAAAGATGGTTCAACTGTGGGCGTTAGTGATGTGGATGATTGTATGCTTAGGTTGAAAGACCGCATCAAGCATAACATTTCGCCTTCCGCTATGGGATTGTTCGATATTGCCGAGGAGCAAAAGGATGGGCGAAGCATTATCAAGGTTACGGTGGCGAGTGGAATTGAGAAGCCATATTTCAAAACAAAATATGGAATGACTCCACGAGGTGCGTATATGCGTGTTGGAACATCTGCCGAGCCTATGCCACAGGAGCAAATTGACCGTTTGTTTGCTATGCGTACCCGCAACTCTATCGGGCGCATTGTGTCCAATCGTCAGGATTTGAGTTTTGAACAGTTGCGTATCTATTATGATGAGCGTGGCAAGAGACTCAATGACAATTTCAAGCGTACATTGGAGTTGCTTACGGATGATGGCAAGTACAACTATGTGGCATATCTGTTGGCTGATGAGAATGGCAATTCAATCAAAGTGGCAAAGTATTCAAGTCTTGACCGATGCGATTTGGTAGAGAACAACGAATATGGATACTGCTCTCTTATCAAAGCAACCAAGAGTGTTTTGTCAAAGTTGGATATTGAAAACAAGGTGGCGGCAACGATAACCCCTATGGAGCGTATTGAGACTCCATTGTGGAATAAGGTTGCCTTGCGTGAGGCTGTCATCAATGCCATTGTGCATAACGACTACTCATTTGAAGTTCCGCCTAAGTTTGAGATATTCCCCGACAGACTTGAGATAACTTCTGCTGGTCGTCTGCCCGAATCGCTCACAAGAGAAGAGTTCTTCAATGGTATATCTATCCCACGCAATAAGGAATTGATGCGTATTTATCGTGATGTGGAACTGGTAGAGTCGTTAGGCTCCGGCATTCCTCGTATCTTGCGTGCCTACGGCGAAGATTGCTTCAAGTTTACAGACAACTTTATCCGTATTACTTTGCCTATAAGTGCTCATGATCATGCAAGTGACCATGCAAGTGACCATGCAAGTGACCATGCAAGTGTACAAGTGGAGAAACTTGTTTCTATATTGACTGGTGAGATGGGGCGTTCGGATTTGCAGAGGTTATTGTCAATTAAAAATAGAGATTATTTTAGAACGGACTATTTGAATCCTGCTATTAGTAATGGTTATGTAGAACTTACGATTCCTGATAAGCCCAATAGTCAGAACCAAAAATACCGTCTTACAGCAAAAGGTATGGCTTTGAAAAATAACCTAACAAATAATAAGTAATTTTGCTTAACCTATCATATAATATGTAAAAACCGTGCTTTTTCTATATTTTATGATAGGTTATGATTATGAATCATTTTAGTAATACGGTTAGATATGAATAATTCTGTAATAGATGTTGCTTTTATTGCAGCAAAGGTAGCCGCAATAAAGAATGAAAAGGCAAGAATGATTGTTGGCGGAGCATCATTGGTATATAATGTAGCTCAAATTGCTCGTTTTCGTTCAATGATTATAGAGCTGTCTCAAATATGCAATTACATTGTATCCAAAGCTCAGATTATAGGCTCTTATACACTAGAAGAATATAATCTTGCTGTTGAATGTCAACGGCAAATTGAAGAGTGCTATCAGCAGATAGCCAAGCACGGAACAATGACCATCATAGATAGTATATCTTTGCTAATTGATGCCTTTAACAATCTTAACAGAAGGTAAGAATAGGGATTCCGAACTGAGGTGGAGCAATAGCGAAAGATTACGTTCGTTGCAAATCTTTAACGCAAAGATATAGAGCCATTTAGGAATGAAACTCGTTTTCCGGTGGCACCACACAAAAAAGCCTTGCAGAAATGCAGGGCTTTTTTGGTTTGTGGCTCTTCCCCCGGCCCCTTCCGTCCACAGAAAGGGTATCTTTTGTGGAGGAGTTGTTCTTGTAGATGCCTTTTGTCCACAAATAAGGTATTTTTTGTGGATGGACTGTTCTCTTTGGCCCCTTCCGTCCACAGAAAGGGTATCTTTCGTGGATGCACTGTTCTCTTTGGCCGCTTCCGTCCACAAAAAAGGTATCTTCTGTGAACGCAGATAGCGCAACCCTCTCCCTTCACGCTCCCCTCCCCCCACACAAGCCTGCCCTTTCCACCAGACCTGCTGGCCCGATTTTTGTGTGCTGTATCAATAAAAACAAAAAACATATGAGAGGACCTTCACCTACTTTTATAAGAAACATCTTTATTGCTGTGTTGTTGTTTGTGGTAGCGCCGTGTGCATGGGCTACAGGACAAGTTCCGGATGTTATTTATATTAATGGTGAAAAATGGGCATTGCTTGCCAAACCGCTTCCAAAAGATTTGAGTGCCAGACTCGATGCATTTCTCCCTCCACATGATTCACGTGCATGGCACACAGCCAATTTGTCCGGATATACCTGTGTCTGGAGCATTGAGGGAAACCGTATTTATCTAAAGGCTGTGGAGGTGGATATGTATGACAGTCAGAAAAAAGAGGAATACACTGTTACCTATACGGCAGATTCACTTAAGGATGTTTTCAAAGGATACCGGTGCACCAGGAAGGGGATTGAGGCAAAGTGGATAGGACGGGACTATACTTTAAGAGCCGGGAAAGGAAAGGTTATCCGTTATGTTCATGCAGGATACAATAGGACCCATGAGACGGAAATGCATTTTAATGTTCACAAAGGGAAAATAGCAGATATTCAGTTGCGTAGATATCGCTTTACAACAATATACATAACCAGGGAGCATAACGGCCGCAAATACCAATCTCCCGCAATATGCTTGTTGCAATACAGAACCTTGCAGAAACTGATTTTTTAGTACTTTTGCAAAAAAATACCACATCTATGAAGAAATCAGTATTCTCAGCAATAGTTGCCATTGCGTTTGTATCAATGATATCAACTGCAGCTCACTCCCAAAACATTACCTACGGCAAGAACTCAAAACTAAAGAAGGAGACCCTGGCGGTGCCTTATTTCCAGAACAAGCCGCAGGCAACCCTTACCGGGTGGGATTTTATGCTCAAGGCAGACAAAATGGGGTTCTGGCGTCTGGAGGATGCAATTGTGGAGGCGGTGCTGGCTGGAAACATGCCGGAGCAATTGAAGAGTTTCCGCAAGATTGTTTTCAAGACCCCTGTGGTGGATTCTGTTGAGGTTCTCCGTAAACCCCATAAGGTGGAGATATGGGTTCTTCCCGACTACATTTCAGTTGGAACAGACAGCAATTTTGTAAGGATGCCAATGGGCCCTCTGGCTGCCCAGAGGATTGCAGATTCTCTGGATTGTATCCTCCCTACAACTTTCCTCGTTGACCGCATAGCCGAGGTTGCGCAGGGGCACCTGGATATTTTTCCATTCAGGCCTTTGGGGAGCAGGAATTCCCAACCGATTGTGTACCAGGACAGCAACAATGCCATAAATGCCCTGTACGATGCCAAGGGGTACAAGTTCGGGCAATTCATATCGGGATTAAAGAAAGATGTGGTCCTTACATATAAGATACTCACCTTGCCTGGCAACGAGAACAGGGTGGCAATTTACGGATGGCATCGCCCAAGTGGAAGGTGCCAGCAGCCTCTGCATATTAAGCATGGTAATTTCTATGCAGACTACAGCCACGGTATAAGGATGGTTTACCGCAAGGTGCTGGTTGACGGCAAGGAGTACGATGCCCGCGAGATACTTGAATCTCCACAGTTGTACAGACTCCTGAGCAATGAGCCTATGTACCTGAAGAAGGCTTCATACGCCGGGATGCCGAGATATGAGTAGCAGTTGTTGCAGTTTATGCCACACCTACCACCCCATTACCTTGTAATACTCCTTGTAGGCCTCTGCTGTATATTCATTCAGCGCCTCCTGCAGTTGGGCCGGTTTCAGCACCTCAAGGGTTTTGGGGTTCCAGTATTTTTTGAGTGATTTTTCAAATTTGCCCTGTTCCTTAAAGAGTTTCTGCTGGAATGGGGCATTTTTCTGTTGTACTCCCCCAATGCGGCCATCATAATCTTCCAGCACCCAATGCCACTGGTCAACAAATTTCCAGGCAATGGCATCGGGGTAGTTCTTGCGTTTCTCCTTGGAATCGCTCATGTGCTTCTCAATTGCCTCTGCCGGATCAGAGAAACGGGTGAACCTTTCCGGTGACTGTGTCATTCCGCTGTACCAAGGTACATATACATTGGCACATGGGGATGCGGCAGTGGCCCACATTACTGCACCCACCTCAACAGGGAGCCAGTTCCTGAGTTGGAATATGGTTGAGGTGATTGTAACATCTGTACAGATGCATACCGGATGTTTGGGGTTGTTCCTGTGATCAATTTTCTGTTCAACATTTTCCCCATGGCTGGTAAGGATCTGAATCATATCCTCAATTTCAATTTTCCGGTTTGGGGTAACTGCAAAGGGATATTCGCTTGGATCAGTGCCATATGTCTCCCCTGTAAGGTGGTTCAATGCAGAGATGTGCCTTATATAGTTGCGGTCGTAGTTGTAGTAGTTGGGGTGTGAATATGCCTTCTTGAAGAGGAATTTCCCGTCTGTCTGCGGATTGTACCATCCACGCTCAATTGCGTATGAGATGATGTCGGGAGAACCCATGAAATTTGCTGTGTCTGCAAGGTCCACCTCCCCTATGCAGTAGTAATTTGGAATTGCCATCACTTTATCGTCGGGAACACGCTGGGCCAGCCAGTGGCGTCCGCGGACAACTGCCACAACCCATCCCTCATTGCAGTCCGCCACCACATATGTCCTTCCGCTCCCCCTGTACCCTTTCTCCTCCACCATCTTCCCGATAAGTTCTGCCGCATGGCGTGCTGAACGGGCCTTCTGTGCCACCAGGGTACGTACTTCATACAATACACCTCCATCTGTATAGTCTTGCCTGTCCTCCCTGGAGTTGCATCCGTCAGAAGCCACTGCTACACCATATTCATTTAGGAATGCATCTGCAACCTCCATCCCAGGAAACTCTACCCACAGGTATTTGTTGTTTGAGTTTATGGTGTTCTTCGGAACATTGTAGATATTGAGCATCTGTTCTCCTGAGTCATCCTCATTGTGGGCCAGAAGCACTGAGCCGTCTGCAGTTGCATTCCTGCCGGCAATCAGGCCAAAGCAGTTCAAATAATCCGGATTCTGGGCAAAAACCGCTGCAGAGAATAGCAGCAACAGGTAAAGGGCAGCAAATTTTCTCATAACTGTAAGGTTTACTTTTGATTGTTAAAGTTAATATTTTTAGACAAAAATGCCTAACTTGCACAATCATTTAAATAACCTACCTATGAAAAACAGACTTTTCCAGGCAACTGTTGCCTGTTTGTTATGTGTAATGGGGTGCTTTTGTGTGAGTTGCGCTCCTAAAGCAGATCCTTACAAAGATACCATCAAAGATATAATTGTAAAGGCCGAGGTTCCGCTGATCCAGCTCGAGAGCAATTTCAACGGAGAAAGGCTCTCTTACCAGATTGAAAATCCAAATTTCTATGATTCAGTAAAGATTGCTGCCGGTACAGCCACACCAAAACCTGCAGTTTTCCAGGCCGCATCCTTAAGCAAGGTTGTATTTGCCTACATTGTAATGAAGATGTATGACAAGGGGGAGATTAATCTTGACACCCCTATCTGCAACTATACAGACATTGACCGTTTTGTTGACAAGGAGTCTGCTGCAAAACTTACAGCACGCCTTGTACTCAACCACAGGACAGGTCTCCCCAACTGGAGCAAAGGCCCATCTACAGAGGAGTGGCCCACATCTCCAATTACTTTCAAGTTCCCGGTAGATTCCTGCTACGGCTATTCAGGTGAGGGATTTGCATACCTTCAGAGGGCTGTAGAGAAGATTAGGGGCAAGAAGATAGACGAGATTGCAAAGGAGGAGGTATTCGCCCCCCTTGGAATGGAATACACCTCATACGAATGGCAGCCTATGTATGATACCCTTACAGTTGACGGCTACAACAAGGATGGTGAGAACAGGGGCAAGGGAAGACACCCACGTGCCAATGTGGGCTACACCCTAAGGACATGCGCTGCAGACTATTCAAAATTCCTTCAAGCACTGTTGGACGGTACAGGCTTGAGCCCTGAGGCAAAAGAGGTGTTCTTTACCCCTTGTGCAGAGAAAGCCATCAGATACGCCGGCAACCACCGCAAATCAGATGATTCTATTGCATGGGCTATGGGTATAGGTACAGAGGATAATGCAGAGTTCGGTAAAGTGCTGTGGCATTGGGGCGACAACGGCTCATTCAAAGCGCTGTTCATAATAATACCTTCTGCAAACGGTTACCTCACTTACTTTACCAACAGCAACCACGGGCATGACATTATAAATGACATTACCGCCCTCATCATAAAGAACCAGGCTCCGTTTGCAATCAACGACTGGATTAACAAGAAAAACGACTGATGGTAAAAGTTGGGGAATAAATTTTAACTTTGCAGTTTAAAATAATATAAAAGACTATTGTATGAAAAAGTTCTGGCAACAATTCCTGGTTGAGGATTGGGTGGTGGTAATCATTTCAATTCCGCTCCTTCTCATTGCAGGTTTTGCATCTTTTCTACCAAGCATCTCCATCCCTTCCGATTTGAGGAGTTGGGAAGCGTGGGGTAATTTGGGTTTCCTTTTTGTTTTGGCTCTTGTAGCCCTTTTTGCAGGAAACATGCTTCTTAAAAGACCTGTAAAAAGGCTTATAGGAGGATTTATATTTGTATTTGCAATTGCAGCACTCGCATTGTGGATTGCAAAAATTCCTGTAATAAAATATTACGGATTTGAAGCGGTGTTCTTCTCAGTAATTTTTGGCCTTATAATAAGAAACTGCTTTGGCATTCCGGAATGGCTCAAACCTGCAATCCAGGGTGAGTATTTCATTAAAATTGGTGTTGTATGCCTTGGTGCAACAATCCTTTTCAGGGATGTGATGAAATCGGGTTCAATGGGTCTTGTACAGGCAATACTTGTTGTAACAATTGTATGGTTCTTTGCATATTTTGTGGCCCGTAAACTTAAAGTTGACCGTTCTGCTGCAATGACAATGTCCAGCGGACTTTCAATATGCGGTGTTTCTGCATGTATCACTGCTGCACGCGTGGCAGGTACAGACGACAAGAAACTCTCTTACATCGTATCTGTTGTGCTTATCATTGTTGTTCCAATGATTTACCTGATGCCTTGGCTTGCAGAGCAGATTGTACCGCTTCTCACCTCAGATCCAATTATCCAGCAGGAGATTGCAGGTGCCTGGATTGGAGGTACAGTTGACACTACCAGCGGTGTGGCAGCCTCATCAGAGATGGCATTTGCAAAAATGGGTGACCTTGCCAACAAGACAGGTGTGATTGTAAAGGCAACCCAGAATGTACTTATCGGTTTTGTAGCATTCTTCATTGCCCTATACCTTTCTACAAAAGGCGAGGACGGCAAATCACAGAAACCTTCATTGGGTATCGTTTGGGAGAAATTCCCTAAATTCATCATTGGCTTTGTTGCTGCATCCTTGGTATTCAGCCTTTGCCAGAGCGGTGAAATCTTCCCTGATTTTGCAAAATCAAAACTTGTTGAAACCTCTTTGGCCAAGACATTCTCACAGCTGTTCTTCTCCCTTGCATTCGTTTGCATAGGTTTGGACACTCGTCTTAAAGACATTGTCTCAAAAGAGAACAGGAACACCCTGTATGCATTCCTTATTGCACAATCATTCAATATCATTGTAACATTTGTGCTTGCATACATCCTCTTTGGCATTGTAAAACCTTCATTCGGCCTATAATACCACAAACATATCGGAAGAAGAGCCTTGCAGCAATGCAGGGCTCTTTTCATTTACTCTCCAACCCAATTCTTTCTTCCCGACAGATTATTCCTGCAATTAAATCTGCCAGTGTAGATTCCCCCTCCTGCAGAATATTTCTGCATGATTATGGATATCCCTGGAGGGAACAAGTACCCTGAGTGATTTCCTGGATGAGGCGGTAAGAGAGGTTGAAAAAAGCATCGTCTTGTGACGGCGACTGTCCGACGACGTTAGACATCTTTGAGGATGGCTAAAAGGAGGAGTTCGCCGTCAAGATGATTTTTTCAGCCGAACAGCCTCAGACAGGCATGAACGAAGGTACTTGGTTCACGCAAGGGATGTCCATAAAAATTCCAGTTTTAGCATGACAGCCAGAGGACAAAAAAGGGACTCGCATGAGTCCCTTTTTTATTGTGTAGAAGAATCTTGTCAGATTGTGAGCTTCTCCCCTTCCGATTTTGCAATTACCACAGCACCGCACATATCACCGTAAGAGTTGGTTGCTGTACGAGGCATGTCGCAAAGTTGCTCTACTGCCAATACAAGGCCTATACCCTCCAATGGAAGTCCTGCCACAGTAACTGCTACAGATAGCATTACAAGCCCTGCCATAGGGATACTTGCTGTACCAATTGCAGAAAAGAGTACTGTTACAAGGATGATTATCTGTTCCAAGATGCTTAGGTCAATTCCGTAAACCTGGGCAATGAAAATTACTGCCACACCCTCATATAATGCCGTACCGTTCATATTTATGGTTGCTCCCAAAGGCAATGTAAAGCTTGCAATCTTGTTTGAGATACCGCATTTCTCCTGAGAGTCCTTCAATGATATAGGAAGTGCTGCTCCCGACGAACATGTTGAGAACGCAGTAAGGATTGCTGTTGACATCTTTTTCATGTGCCTCCAAGGGTTCTCCTTACCAATGAAGTACACTGTAGAAGGGAGGATTACGAAGAACTGGATGAGACATCCTACCCATACAATAAGCAGGAACATTCCAAGGCTCTGGGCCACCTCCATCAGTTTGTCCATATCACCCGCCTGTTGTGAAATCATCTTGGCTACAATTGAAAATACTCCGTAAGGGGCAAGTTTGATTACAGCAAGGACAATTTTCATGATGACATCATTTCCAGCCTGGAAGAAATCAACTATTGTAGTTCTTGCCTTCTCATCAACTTTTGTTACAAAGAATCCGAAAAGGATTGCAAAGAAGATTACCTGCAACAGGTCTGCCCTTACAAAAGCATCAAAAACATTGCTGGGGATTATGTTTATAATCTGCTGGCCCAATGAAACTTTCTGGGCATTTGCAATCTGAGATGCAGCTGCACTGTCCGAAACCAGTGATGATCCGGCACCAGGCTGCAAAACATTGACAAGTACAAGGCCAATAATGGTTGCTACAGCTGTTGTTGATACATAGAATGCAAATGTCTTTCCGGCAATCCTGCCCAAACCTCCCTGGTTGCCAAGGCTCGCAACACCGGTAACCATTGAGCAGAATACAATCGGCACCACAATCATCTTGAGAAAACGGAGGAACATCTCTCCGGCCCAACTTACATATTGCACATAATCATGTGCAAAAACGCCGAACAGGACACCCACAACAAGGGCAATGAGTATCTGCACCGGCAATGATATCTTAATTTTCATAAATCTTACTTTTTATAATACAATTCTCTGATACATCCGTCTGCAAGGGCCTCAAGACAAGAAATGCCCATCTGAGGGTCCAGCCCTGTATTTGCATATGCAATAGGAATTTCTGTACATGCACCCACTACAGGAAGTTTCTCTATCTCCCAAAGGCGTTCAACTATGCCGCGGAACTTCTCGCCTGCCTCCTTATGTTGCCCAGCCTTTACCATATCGGTAACGTCATGGATCTCAACCTGCATCTGCTCGTCGGGAATACGGAAAGTATATCCGCTCTCCTTTGCGTGTTTCTGGTAGAGGCCTGTCCTCATGGTACCCAGAGTGGCAGTAAGCCATGCACCTTGCGGACATATCTGAGATGATTTGAGGATTGTCTCGTCAATGATGTGTACAATAGGTTTCTCTATCTCATCCCTGAATCCGTCAATGAAGTGGTGGGCAGTGTTGCATGTTACACACAACATATCTGCACCCCATCCTATAAGGGTTTTCAATCCATCTTTTATATACTCTGTAGGATCAGGTCCCTTGCCCAAAAGGAATGTGGTTCTATCGGGAGTAATTGTATGTGAATATACTATCATTCTGGGATGCTCCTGGTCTGTTCCTGCAGGGGTTCTTTCTGCAAGGACTCTCAAGAAATCCGCTGTTGCCGCTGGGCCCATACCGCCCAATACGCCTAATGTTTTATCCGGTCTCATAATGTCTTTAAGTTTTATGTACACAAAGCTACTAAAAAAACCTCATCTTTAGCCCTACCTTTACCCTTGGAATCTCATCAATCTTAAGATAAAGTGCAGTTTTCCTCCCCATTTTACAAGAAACCAATGCATAATACTTCAACCCCTCCCCATACATGAGGGTTGAAGAGAAGGATGACGGCAAGTCATACTCATACATATAGAGCCTTGTGTTCCAGTCCCTGCAATTGTAATAGGCACACCGGAGCACCACTTTTGCCCTTCCGTTGCCATATACCCCCTCTGCACCTGCTCCAAAGCCAACTTTATCCATCCGCCAGGCAACTGTCTCCCATCTGAGTTTCAACTGCAGGTTCCGGGCAGCCTCCCCTCCGAACATTCCTTTAACTCCCACCTTATATTTGCTGCCGTAGGAATCCCAGTTCCCGTACAGTTTCACATTCCAGTTGTATCTCTCTGAACTCCTCTCCCACCTGCCCCACAGCTTTGCAGTGGAGGATGGTTCTCCTATATTGTACCTTTCCCAAGGGTGAAATGTATAACTTCCTCCCACAGAAAACTTGCCACCACCGGAGCTCCCCCTTCCTGCAACAAATGCAATTCCGCTCTGGTTGGAGCAAGAACTGATTGTGCTGTATGCACCTGCATACGGAGCAATATAACTTCTGGAGTAGCTCCTCACTATTCCCGACAAATCCCAATCACCCACTCTGGTGGAGACTCCTGCCACAAAGGCCCCACTTCCGCCGTAATCCATTGCAAGCTCACCGAAAACCCTTGTCCTCCCCAACAGGGCAACCATATCTATTGAACAGTTTCCCCACTGTCCCTGATATATCTGGTATCTGTTGTAATCCTGTACCCTCCTGCCGCAAAGGGCATCATATCCGTAACCTGCCCAATTTACCCCAATTCTCATCTTCATTGCATTATATTGCAGTGAGGCGCCATAAACTATCTCTCCCAAGCTCTTGCGTGCAGCCATAGTACTCTCTGTATTATGCAACCCGTCACTTAAAAGTGAGGTATATTTTCCATCCTTGATTCTGGCATCCACATCCTTTAGGGAGAAGAACATTGTGAGGGCAATGCTCCTGTATCCCGGCATACTCCTCTTTACAGTAGCAGCTGCTCCTCTTAGGAAATTGTTCTCATCAGAAGAGGTATATGGTACAATATCGGCTCCCCTCTTCAGGAATCCCTGTGCAGCCTCCCCTCCACTGAAACTGAATCCGCCCCACATTACAAGCCCCTGTCCCAATCTTACCAGATAATCTCCCAGAACAGCGTTGGAAATGGATGCAACATCCCTTATCCCCACATCCTTAATTCCAAAATGAAAGGAGAGGAAATCTCCCATGGGTACACCCCCTGTGAGAAATTCCTCTCCGTAATCCTTCTCCAGTGTAATGCCAAGCTGGAGCTTTTCTTCATATTTCCATTTGTACTTCACCTGGGAATAGAAATGGGGTCCAAGATACTCTTCAGTATCCTTTTTCCACCACCCTTTGACAAGGAGATCACCTCTACCCCCTCCATGGGAGATACCGCTTCCCAAAGCCATGCTTCCAAAGCATACAAACGGTCTTATAAGATCAACCGTACTCTTGTCAAACCCATGCACCAGCTGCAACTCTGCAGCCGACAACACATCACCACCGGTGCTCCTGTACTCCAGCAGACTTGCAATCTGAAAATCTGTAAGGAGATAAAGCCCCTCAAGCTGCTCTGCCGTAGCCCTGTTGATATCCAACGGAGCTTCCAGCAAATCCTCAAAATGTTCCAACAGAGATTCCATCTCCCCTTCAACACCTCTCTCCACAAGTTCCGAAGCCACCCTCTCAAGCAACTCCTCCCCCTGCATTCCAATCTGTTGTCCCAACAACCCTGCACTCAACATCATCATACCCGCCAAACATGCAATTTTCTTCATTCAGCAGTGTATTTGCCGCTAAGTTACAAAGAAAATCGCCAAGCAGGATATGCGCTACACTTTATATTTGAAATTTTTGATCTGCGCCAGTTCCTCATTTGCCTTGGCAATTTTGCCGGCAAGATCGCTCTTGAACTTCTCAAATTTTGCAAACAACTGTGCATCAGCACCTGCAAGAATCTGTACTGCAAGAATTGCTGCATTCTTTGCACCATCCAATGCCATAGTTGCCACTGGTATTCCCGACGGCATCTGAAGTATTGAAAGGATTGAATCCCATCCGTCAATTGAATTGGAAGATTTGATAGGGACTCCAATTACCGGAAGAGGTGTTGATGCAGCTATTACTCCTGGGAGATGGGCTGCCCCACCAGCTCCGGCAATGATCACCTTCACACCTCTCTTGTGTGCATTATGGGCAAAATCTGCAACCATATCGGGAACACGGTGTGCCGACAATGCGTTTATTTCAAAAGGGATCTCCATCTCTTCAAGGAATTTTGCAGCCTCCTCCATAACTTTCATATCTGAAGTGCTGCCCATTATGATACTTACTTTAGGCTCCATAATCAGTTTTTTAAGCATTTGCGTTCATTTAACTACAAAAACCAAAAATAATAATTATTTTTGTAGTTCAGTTTAATTTTGGAAAATTATTACATAATGGAGGTCATCAAACTTCACGACAAAAATTTTAAGGTATGCATGACTGCCCGGCAGATTGACGAGGCCGTAGATAATGTAGCCAAAAAGATAAATTCAGACTTGAAGGATGTGGATGTACCCATCTTCCTTAGTGTCCTCAACGGATCTTTTATGTTTACAGCAGACCTTATGAGGAAGATTGAGATCAAGAGCGATATAGTTTTTGTAAAACTTGCCTCTTATGACGGAACAAGTTCTACAGGCGAGGTAAAACAGATTATGGGTTTGAACAAAAGTGTAAAGGGACGTACCGTAATTGTAATTGAAGATATTGTTGAGACAGGCAATACCATTGAGGAGATGTACAGAATCCTTAAGGAGGCAGGAGCTGAAGAGATAAAAATATGTACGCTGCTGTTCAAGCCAAATGCGTACAGGAAGGATATAAAGATTGATTACGCAGCCCTCCAGATTCCAAATGACTTCATAGTCGGATACGGATTGGATTACGACCAGCTTGGAAGACAATACAAGGACATCTACGTATTGGATGAGTAACATAAAATAACAAAACCATATATAAATTAACATGAAATACTATCTTCTGTTTGGCCCCCCAGGTGCAGGTAAGGGGACACAGGCCAAATTGATGGTTGAAAAGCATAACTATCACCATGTTTCAACCGGTGATCTTCTGAGAAAGGAGATTGCCAAAGGGTCAGAGCTTGGCAAAATTGCCAAACAACTGATTGACAACGGCAACTTTGTGGATGATTCCATTGTTGTGGAGATGATCAAGAATGAGATTGCAAACAATCCCAATGTAACCGGATTCCTTTTTGACGGTTTCCCTCGCACCACAGCCCAGGCTGAAATTCTGGACAACATGCTGAGAGAGAGGGGGGAGAATGTAGAGAAGGTTATATCAATAATCATTGGAGATCCCCTTATTTTTGAGAGGATTCAGCACAGGGCAAACATCGAAGGGAGAAAAGACGATGCACAGCCGGAGATTATCCAGAACAGGATAAACACCTACCACAAAAAAACTGAGCCTCTCATAGAATACTACAAGAAACAGGGCAAGTACAATGAGATTGACGGTGACGGGACAATAGAGGAGATTTTTGCAAAAATTGAAAACCTGTTATAAAGTTCATATATGGCAAACTCAAACTTTGTGGATTATGTAAAGATGTTCCTTGCATCCGGCAACGGCGGCAACGGTTCAATGCATCTTCACAGGGAAAAATATGTTCCCAAAGGGGGGCCCGACGGCGGTGACGGAGGCCGTGGAGGTCACATTATCTTAAGGGGCAATCCACAGTTCTGGACACTCATCCACCTCAAATACAAGAAGCATATCCGCGCAGAAGAGGGTGAATCCGGCAGCGGAAGTCTCAGACATGGCCGCAATGGAAAGGACATCTATCTTGATGTACCTTTAGGCACTGTTGCAAAGGATGCCGAAACCGGTGAAGTATTGTTTGAAATAACCGAACCCGGAGAGGAGAAGATTATTGTAAAAGGGGGACGTGGAGGTTTGGGAAATGCCAATTTCAAGACATCAACCAACCAGACTCCAAGATATGCCCAACCGGGAGAACTTGGAGTTGAGGGGTGGTTTATCCTTGAGTTGAAGATTCTTGCAGATGTGGGGCTTGTAGGTTTCCCCAACGCGGGCAAATCCACACTGCTCTCAACCGTATCTGCAGCGCGCCCAAAAATTGCCGACTACGCATTTACAACCCTTGAGCCAAGTGTGGGTATTGTAAACTATTACGATGACAAGTCATTTGTAATGGCAGACATCCCGGGCATCATTGAGGGGGCAAGCGAGGGACGCGGCCTGGGACACAGGTTCCTCAGACACATTGAACGCAACTCGGTACTGCTGTTCCTTGTTCCGGCAGACAGCAAGGATATATTGGCAGAATACAAGATACTCCTCAAGGAGCTCAAGAAGTTCAACCCTGATCTCCTGGACAAACAAAGGATTCTGGCAATCTCAAAATCGGATATGCTTGATGACGAGCTAAAGAAGGAGATCAAGCCGCACCTTCCAAGGAAGATTCCTGCAATCTTCATCTCTTCAGTAGCAAATGAGGGGATAAAGGAGTTGAAGGACCTTATCTGGAAAACACTTAACACAGAGATCTAATATATGCTGGACTGGCTGATACAACTGGACAGGGAAATACTCCTTGCCATAAACGGATTCGACAATCCCATAGTGGACCATATAATGGTCTTCATCTCTGCCAAATGGAGTGGAATCCCAATTTATGCAGCAGTCCTGTACATACTTTTTCGCAAACAGGAAATTAAGGCGGCAGCAGCAATGACAGCTGCAATACTCGTCACATTTGCCCTTACTGACTGGTGCTCGGTACATCTTATAAAGAACACCCTTGAAAGATACCGTCCGGGATGGGATCCGTATGTCCAGGAGGCGGTGCGTCTGCTGGAAGGGAAAGGGGGAAGGTACGGATTTGTATCTACCCATGCCGCCAACTTCTTCGGGTTTGCAATAATATCTGTAAAATTGCTCAAAAGGAAATGGTACACCTGGTTCATATTCATCTGGTCTATTGCCGTAGCATACAGCAGGGTATATGTAGGGAAACATTTTCCGGGAGATGTAGTATGCGGAGCACTGTTTGGAATAGCCGTAGGATATCTTGTGCTTGCAATATACAGGGTTATAGCAAAAAAATACAACCTTCCACAAGATGCTCTACATAAATGACACTTGCACAGACCCCTATTGGAATCTGGCAGCTGAAGAATACCTGCTCAAAAGTATAGATGAACCTGTGTTCAGGCTTTGGCGGAACAGCAATTCAATAATCATAGGGCACTACCAGAATGCACTTGCAGAAATAAACATACAATACATAAAGGACAACGGCATAAAGGTGGTACGCAGGCTAACAGGCGGTGGTGCCGTTTTCCATGATTTGGGCAACCTCAACTTCACATTCATAGAAGAGAGGAAACCGGGAGAAGACACCTCTGCCATGTTCCGCCGCTTCACAGCACCAATCATTGAAGCGCTCAATTCAATAGGGATAAGAGCATACATAGAGGGAAGGAATGACCTTCTCATTGATGGAAAAAAATTCTCCGGCAATGCCATCTGCATACACAAGAACAGGATTCTGCAGCACGGCACACTCCTTTTTGAGGCCTCAATGGACAAACTGGGGGCGGCACTCAAATCCCGTCCGGAGAAATTCATAGGCAAAGCCGTACAGAGCAACCGCAGCAGGGTTACAAACATAAAGGAGCACCTTCTCCCCGGCAATCCATACGGGATAACAGACATAACCTCATTTGAGGCATTCCTCAGTGAATTCATCTGCAACAGATACCCCAATATAGAGAGGTATACTTTTTCTGGAGAAGACAATAATGCCATCGGGAAACTGTGCGCTGAGAAATACTCGCAGGACAACTGGAATTTTGGGAGTTCCCCATCCTACTCCTTCTCCCGCACTGTAAAGTTCCCTGGAGGGCTGGTAGAACTGTACATGAATGTTGAAAAGGGGAAAATCTCTGACCTCAAGATAATGGGAGACTACTTCTTCACCCTCCCAACCGATGAATTCTGCAAAAAAATTATTGGCACGGAGCATACCCATGATGAGATTTCAAAACGCCTTTCAGAAATAGACAACCACATAAAGACCCAAGAAAATCCGCTTGGCATAAGCACCTATTTCAACAATATAGGGCAATCCGAATTAGAGAGCCTGTTCTTTGAATGATTCAATAATTCTCTTCCCGACAGAGAATTCCCAGTCCCCTCCTTTTCTGAAAAACTATCTAAATAAAAAAGACACTATCCATAAAATTGTGTAAATGATAACTCGGGTCATAAGATTCGAGTTATTTTTTATACATTTAAAGAGGAAAAATTATGGAAAGTGTAATGGCCAAGCGATTAAAAAGACAAGCAGTACCA
>SUYX01000046.1 GCA_015060225.1 Bacteroidales bacterium
CAAAAAAAGTTTGCGATTTGCTAAATAATTCCGATATTCGCGCCTCAATTGACGACCGTAACGAAACTATCGGTAAGAAAATTAGGGAGAACGAGTTGAAGAGAATGCCTTTCCAGCTGATTGTAGGTGAGAAAGAGGTGTCTTCAAACTCCGTTTCTGTGCGTAAACAGGGAGGTGAAGACCTGGGTGCAATGGAGGTTGGACAGTTCGTTGCATACATCAAAGCCGAGATTGAAGCACAGCTTGCAAAATAGGTGAATTAAACTATTGACAATTTAATATAGCGGGAGGACCCAATTATAGCAACACCATTTAAACCTCGTCCGGGGGGATTTGTTAAGAAAACAAATAATGCCCCTGAAAATAACGGCTCAAGAGCTCAGGCTGGAAAGAAGAAAGATGAAGGCCCTAGAATCAATGAGGAGATAAGGTCTCCACAGGTGAGAGTCGTTGGTGACAATGTTCCAGAACAGAAAGTGTATCCTCTGCAGGAGGCACTTAGGATGGCTGCAGATATGGAGCTCGATCTTGTTGAAATTTCTCCAAATGCAGAACCGCCGGTATGCAAGATAATTGATTATCAGAAGTACCTGTATCAGCAGAAGAAGAAGGCCAAGGAGATGAAGGCCAATGCAAGCAAGGTAACCATCAAGGAGATCCGTTTTGGTCCTAATACAGATGAGCACGATTTCCAGTTCAAGCTCAAGCATGCGCAGAGTTTTCTGGAGGAGGGTTCCAAAGTGAAGGCTTATGTATTTTTCAAGGGAAGGTCAATACTTTTCTCAGAGCAGGGTGAGAAGCTGCTGTTGAGATTTGCTGTTGAACTGGAGAACTACGGTAAGGCTGAACAGATGCCTAAACTTGAGGGCAAGAGGATGATAATGATGATTGCTCCCGTTAAGAAGAAGTAGACACTTTAATTTTATTACTAACTAAAAATATTTAAGCAATGCCTAAAATGAAGTCCAATTCCGGTGCCAAAAAGCGTTTCCAGCTTACCGGATCGGGTAAAGTAAAAAGAAAGCACGCTTTCAAAAGTCACATTTTGACTAAAAAGACAACTAAGCAAAAAAGAAACCTTACTTATTCTGCTGTTTTGACAAGTGCAGATGAGAAGAGGGTAAAAGAACTAATTTTAGCTTAATTATTTATTAACCGGGTGATCAGCAGACCAAGTTTCTTAATGGGAAGAACGCTGACAACCACAAAACATTAAAGTATGCCAAGATCGGTAAATTCGGTAGCATCAAGAGCGCGCCGTAAAAAAATTCTTAAACAGACCAGAGGTAACTTCCTTGCCAGAGCTAACGTTTGGACAGTTGCCAAGAACACCTATGAGAAAGGTTTGACTTACGCTTACAGAGACCGTAAGACCAAAAAGAGAGTATTCCGTGCATTGTGGATTCAGAGAATCAATGCAGCTGCCCGCCTTCATGGTATGAACTACTCTCAGTTTATTGGAAAACTTGCAAAGAACAATGTAGGTTTGAACCGCAAAGTTCTTGCTGACCTTGCAATGAACAACCCACAGGCGTTTGAGGCTATCATCAATTCTGTAAAGTAAATAAATCAAATACAAATTAGGGGTTGAACACAGGTTTCTTGAAAAATAGATGGTTTAAGTTTTCACTTTGGGGAGGTCTTTATCTCCTTTGGGTAATATGGCTTGGAAATTATTGGTGGCTTTTTGGCCTGGCTGTAATTTTTGACATATATGTTACCAAAAAAGTGAATTGGGCTTTCTGGAGAAGGAAACCGAAAGAGGGGAGTAAGGCTAACGGAATATTTGAGTGGATAGATGCTCTTGTTTTTGCTGTTGTAGCCGCAACCTTCATAAGAATGTTCTTTTTTGAGGCTTATACAATTCCAACCTCCTCTATGGAGAAGACACTTATGGTTGGAGACTATCTGTTTGTGAGCAAACTGCAGTATGGTCCTAAGGTTCCTCAGACCCCAATCTCATTTCCTCTTGTGCATAATGTTATGCCAATAGTTGGAGGAGAGTCCTATTCAACTGCAATACAGAATGATTACAGGAGATTGAAGGGATTTTCCAATGTAAAGAGGGATGAAATAGTAGTATTCGGATTTCCACACGGTGATACTATCCTTAGAAAGGCACCAATGGATGACTACTATACACATGTAAGGCTGAACGGGAGGGAATATACCCAGAAGATGTATGGTCCCATAACTGTAAGGCCGGATGACAAGAAGGACAATTATGTCAAAAGATGTGTAGCAGTTGCCGGTGATACTCTAAGAGTAGTCAACGGGGAGGTGATTGTAAATGGGATTCCGCAACCTCAATTTGAGGGGATTCAGAACACCTACGCCGTTTACACAAATGGAACAGCTATCAATCCTAAAATCATACAGGATTTTGGGATGAACCAGGGGGAGATTTGGTATGATCCGCAAATGCCGGGTTATCCGAACCTGCCACTGACAAAGAAGGAGCTTGAGAAAGTGAAATCTTTGGGAAATATAGTTGAGGTAAGACAGAATATAGATGTATATCCGCCGGATTATCCAGATTCGCCTATGATGCTCTTCCCTTTCAGTGAAGAGTTCAAATGGACAAGGGATAATTACGGACCTATATGGATCCCTGAGAAGGGCGCAACTATAGAGTTGGACACCATAAACTACAAGTTGTATGAGAGGATAATCACATCCTATGAGGACAACAAGTTCGAGTTGAAGGACGGAGAGTTTTATATTAACGGAGAGAAGACCGGAAAGTATACATTCAAGCAGGATTATTACTTCATGATGGGTGACAACAGGCATAACTCCCTTGATTCCCGCTATTGGGGATTCGTACCGGAGGACCACATTGTGGGAACGCCGTCAGTCATTTGGTTCTCAACGGATAAGTATAAATCTTTTCCCAAGAACATAAGGTGGAAGAGGATATTCAAGTTTGTCTAAAAAAACATTTGTATTATTAAAAAAAAAGAGGGATATTTGCAACCTCAAATTTGAATAATATTAAAAACGTATATATAAGATGGCAAGAGTTTGTCAAATCACAGGTAAAAAGAGGATGGTAGGAAACAATGTTTCCCACTCTAAACGCCGCACCAAACGTGAGTTTGCTCCTAACCTAAGAACCAAGAAGTTCTGGTTGGAGGAAGAGGGTAGATTCGTAACCCTAAAGGTTTCTGCAGCAGGTATCAGAAACATTCATAAAAATGGCTTGGCTGCTTCACTTAAGTCTGCAGAGCAGAAAGGTTTAATTAACTTGGTATAATAATATATTTAGATATGGCAAAGAAAGGTAAAGGCAATAGAGTACAGGTTATTTTGGAGTGTACTGAGCAAAGAGAGAGTGGTGTACCAGGAATGTCTAGGTATATTACCACTAAGAACAAAAAGAACACAACTCAAAGATTGGAGCGCAAAAAATATAATCCTTTCCTAAAGAAAGTGACTGTGCACCGTGAGATTAAATAATTTTAAAAACTTTTAAAGATTTTAAGAAATGGCAAAGAAAGCGGTAGCAACATTTAGTGGTGACAAATCACAGCTTAAGAACGTTGTGAAATGCATCAAAATGGTAAAATCTGAGAGAACCGGTGCTTACGTGTTCAACGAGGAGATGGTTCCAACTGCAGAGGTAAAGGACTTTTTCGCAAAGAAATAATTTGCATGTGAAATATGAAAAGCGGCAATCCTGTTCGGGTTGCCGCTTTTTGTATTCCTCAGTTTGCGGATTTTCATTATATTTGCAAGTTACTATAAATAAATCTGCATATTATGGCATTTTTCGGATTGTTCGGTAAAAAGACCAAAGAGGAGAAGGAGTCTTTGGACCATGGGCTGCAAAAGACCAAAACCGGTATTTTTGAAAGGATTTCACGCGCAATTGTAGGAAAGTCAACAGTTGATGATGATGTCCTTGATGGAATAGAGGAGGCATTGATTGCATCTGATATAGGGGTTGATACTACCCTTAAAATTATAGAGAGCCTTCAGGAGAGGGTTGCAAGGGACAAGTTTATGAATACAGAAGAACTCAATTCCATTCTTAGAGATGAAATTGAGAAACTTCTTGATATCACTCCCGATGAAGATTCTTCTGCTGAAGAGAACAAGGTGTTTGATTTTACCAAGAAGCCGTATGTTATAATGGTTGTTGGAGTGAATGGAGTTGGAAAGACTACAACTATCGGGAAGCTTGCCGCAAGATTGAAGGGGAGTGGGAAGAAGGTTGTACTTGGTGCTGCAGATACATTCAGGGCTGCTGCAGTTGACCAGCTTGTTATATGGAGTGAGAGGGCAGGTGTTCCTATTGTTAAGCAGGGAATGGGTGCTGATCCGGCGTCTGTTGCATATGATACCCTCAAATCTGCTGTTGCGCAGGATGCTGATGTTGTCCTTATTGATACAGCTGGGCGTCTGCACAACAAGATAAACCTTATGAATGAGCTTACAAAGATTAGGAATGTGATGCGTAAAGTTGTTCCTGATGCACCTCATGAGGTGCTTTTGGTACTTGATGGTTCAACCGGCCAGAATGCTTACCAGCAGGCGAAGGAGTTCACTAAGGCTACAGATGTTACGGCCCTTGCAGTTACAAAACTTGACGGTACTGCTAAAGGTGGAGTTGTGATTGGAATTTCAGACCAGTTCCAGATTCCTGTAAAATTTATTGGAGTAGGTGAAAAGATAGAGGATCTGCAGATTTTCAACAAAAGGGATTTTGTTGCTTCATTATTCAAGAAATAAAGATTTAAAGTATAGATATGAATATTTCGTATAATTGGCTAAAGGAGTATGTGAATTTTGATTTGACTCCTGTGGAGGTAGAGAAGATTCTTACCTCAATCGGTTTGGAAGTAGAGCATTTTGAAGAGGTTGAGGAGATTCCTGGTGGCCTTGCTGGGGTAGTGGTGGCCCAGGTGCTGGAGTGTGAAAATCATCCTGATTCAGACCATCTTCATGTTACAAAAGTTAATGCCGGTACTGGTGAGCCACTTCAGATTGTCTGCGGAGCACCTAATGTGGCTGCAGGCCAGAAGGTAATGCTTGCTACACTCAATACCAAACTTACATTCAGCAATGGTGAGGAGATAAAGATAAAGAAATCAAAGATCCGTGGTGTGGAGTCGTTCGGTATGCTTTGTGCCGAGGATGAGTTGGGTATAGGCCACAATCATGAGGGTATTATGGTGTTGGACCCTTCAGCTGTTCTTGGTACACCGGCAAAGGATTATCTGAATCTCAAGACTGATACATTGTATGAGATAGGTCTTACCCCTAACCGTGTTGATGCCGCTTCATTCATAGGTGTTGCAAGGGATTTGAGTGCTTATTTAAGGGCAAACAATATGGGCGGTGAACTTACTCTCCCTTCTGTAGAAGAGTTTGATGCAAAATTGGCTGCTGCTGCAAAAGAGGGTGCGGTAAAGGTTACTGTCAAAGCAAAAGAGGCCGCTCCAAGATATAGCGGACTTACCATAAAAGGTGTAAAGGTTGGAGAGTCTCCTGAGTGGCTGAAATCTAAACTTATGACAATTGGCCTCCGACCTATAAACAGTATAGTTGACATTACCAACTATATCCTGATGGAGATGGGACAGCCTATGCATGCTTTTGATGCAGATATGATTGAGGGGAATGAGGTTGTTGTTGATTTCTGCCCGGAGGGTACCAAATTTGTAACTTTGGATGAGGTTGAAAGGACTCTCTCTTCAGCAGACCTTATGATTTGCAATGCCAAGGAACCTATGTGCATAGGAGGTGTGTTCGGAGGCCTTAAGAGTGGTGTAACCGAGAATACAACAAATGTATTCCTGGAGAGTGCATATTTCAATCCTGTTTCAATTAGAAAGACTTCAAAGAGACATACTCTAAAGACTGATGCTTCGTTCCGATATGAGAGAGGTTGTGACCCTGATGTTACCCTTTATGCCCTCAAACGTGCCGCTTTGCTCATTACTGAGATTGCAGGTGGAGAGATTGTAGGGGATGTGGTTGATATAGTATCTGCCCCTGTAGAGAAGAAGGTGGTTGAGTTGGATTATGCAAGGATACAGAGATTCATCGGGAAGGAGATTGGTTCAAAGACTATAAAGGATATTTTGGGATATCTTGAGATGGAGTTTGTTTCAGAGAGTGAGGAGGGATGTACAGTTAAGGTGCCTACATATAGGGTTGATGTTTACCGTGAGTGTGATGTTGTTGAGGATATCCTAAGAATATACGGTTACAACAATATTGAGCTCCCTGAGAATATGAGAGCTTCAATCAATACAACCCCAAAACCTGATCCTGAGAGGGTTAAGGTTATGGCTTCTGAGTTTATGGCAGCCAACGGCTTTATGGAGATGATGAACAATTCCCTTACAAAGAGTGACTACTATTCTCAGTTGAAAACATATCCTGTAGAGAAGTGTGCAATGATTGTGAACCCGTTAAGTTCTGACCTTAACTGCATGAGGCAGACATTGCTTCTGAACGGTCTTGAGGTTGTGGCATACAATATCAACCGCCAGCAGAATGACCTTAAACTGTTTGAGTACGGTAATGTTTACAGTTTCAATCCCGATTTTGTGGCACCGGAATTTGATGCTTCAAATCCTCAGGAGGCAGTTGCCCATAGAAGTGATGCATTGAAAGCTTATTCTGAGGAGCCTAAATTCTCTATCTTCATTACCGGAAACGGCTACCAGGGCTGGAGAAACAGGACATGTTGCGGTAATTATTTTACCCTTAAAGGTTATCTGGAACTGCTCCTTTCCAAATTTGGCGTTACATTGGCAAATCTTGAATATGAGGCAGCCCCTTCAGACCTGTTTGCAGAGGGCTTGACATACAAGATGAATGGCGGTAAGGAGATTGCCGTTATGGGTACAATCTCAAAGGCAAGACTGAAACAGTTTGGTATAAAGCAGCCTGTATTTGCTGCAGAGATTTCATGGAATACATTGCTTAAAGCAGTTAAGAAGAATAAGGTACAATACTCTGAACTTCCTAAGTTCCCTGAGGTAAAGAGGGATCTTGCCCTTCTTCTCGACGAAAACGTATCATTTGCCGAATTGCGCAAAACTGCCCTTTCAACAGAGAAGAAACTCCTCAAGAGTGTAGCATTGTTTGATGTTTACAAAGGTGACAAGATACCTCAGGGCAAGAAACAGTATGCAATAAGTTTCGTTCTTCAGGATATTGAGAAGACTTTGAATGACAAGGCAGTGGAGGCTGTTATGGCAAAACTTCTCAAAGCATTCCAGGACAAGCACGGGGCAACATTGAGGTAGGATACCGCTGCAGATATTTGTGTCTGCCGGGTGCAAATATGATGAAGGCTGGCTTGGTGCCGGCCTTTTTTATTGGAAACTGCTACAGTTCGATTCTTTTGCAAACAAGTCCCTTTTCTTTGATGGCCTCCAGTACCTGTGGAAGGGCTTCAAAGAGGTTGCGGGAGCATTTGATGGAATCATGGAACACGATTATTGCACCCGGCTCAAGGTAAGGGATTACGTTGCGGGCACAGGTATTGCCGTTTATGTTGCGGTTATAATCGCGGCTGATGATGTTCCACATTATATGGTAGTATCTTTCATTCAGTACCCTTGCCTGGTTGGGACCTATGCGGGCGTATGGGGGGCGGAAAAGGTTGGATTTTATCATGTCACCCGCAATGTCTATGTCGCGGACATAGTCGCCTGTTTTCATTCCCCATCCTTTTACATGGCTGTAGGAGTGGTTGCCTACTGCATGGCCGCGGCGTTTTACCTCTTCAAATAGCTCCGGGAACATCTCCACATTCTTTCCTATGCAGAAGAATGTGGCTTTGGCGTTATATTTGTCAAGCAAATCCAGTACCCATGGGGTGACTTCAGGCCTTGGTCCATCGTCAAATGTGAGGAATATGCCATCCTTTTCGTCGGGAAAATTCCAGATAAATGTGGGAAACAGTTTCCTGATGATTTTTGGTGGTTTTATTCTCATAATTGCAATGTTTGGATTGGCAAAAATAATAATAAAAAATTACCTTTGTGAAATATATTTTTTGCTATGTGCAGTATTGCAACGTTTGTAAAGACAGTTTGTTTAACAGCAGCTCTTTTTGCCCTTTGCGGGTGCAAGGAGGAGGGGGTTATTGCCCGGGAGGAGATGGCTGCTATAATTTCAGAGATGTTTCTTGTGGACCAGGTCCTGGAGAGCAATCATGTTTTGAGTTCACAGGCCGATACAAAGCTCGTGTATCCTGCAGTTATGGTGAGATACGGCCACACTTTGGAGGAGTTTGAGATCTCCATGAAGTATTATATGAGTGAGGGGGAGAGCTATAAGGAGATTCTGAAGGATGCCAAGGAGAGGCTTGGAAAAAGGGAGAAGGAACTGAACAGAATCATAAAGGAGATGCATTCATCCCCTCAGCAGATGGAATTTAAGGAGTGGTGGGCAACGGATTCGGTGAAGGCCGTAAATCCAAAGGAGTTCCTTTATGACAAGCTGCTCCGCAGTGTGAGGTGGATGGCTATGCGTGAAGATATGAAGCAGAGTTGGAAAATGCTTGATTCTGCAATAGTTGACATACCTCAGAATTCACAGTGGTGGATAAACACGGTTGTTCCGCGAAAGAGGGAGTATACCTCAATAATTGTTAGGGACAAGAATGTGCCACGCAAAGATAATGGCAAGAAATTAATTTTGGAAAATGAGAAAAATAGCAGCGAATTACTTGTTCCCATCAGCAGGAGGGCAGCCGATAAAAAACGGTTACCTGCTCCTGAACGGCTCAAATGAGATAGTTGAAATTGGGGCACTTGATGGTGAGTGCGAAGATACCGAGTTCTATAACGGAATTTTGTGTCCAGGATTTACAAATGCGCATTGCCATGTGGAGTTGTCGCATCTTGTTGGGGCGTTTCAGCAGGCGACAGGAATGAGCGGGTTCATCAATCAGATAAATGCACTTAGGAATACGGTGGATAAGGAGGGGCGGATTAAGGCCCTGGAGGTACAGATGGAGAAGATGTATCGGGAGGGAGTAAGTGCAATGGCAGATATAAGCAATTGTGATGAGAGTTTTGCGTGCAAGAGCAAGTCTCCAATGTATACACGCACCTTCTTTGAACTTTTTGGAAGTGAACCTAAGGATGCCCAGGAGGTTTTGGAAAGTGGAATTGCCCTTGCCAAAGCAGCGGAAGAGTGGGGTATTGATGGCGCAATTACACCTCATTCGTGTTATACCATGAGCCCTCAGTTGCTTGCTAAGGCGGCGCAGGAGGGGTTGAAGAGCGGATTCCTATCTTATCACTCTCAGGAGAGCGAAGAGGAGGAGGAACTTATTATAAGCGGAACAGGGGCTTTGGCGGAGAACTATAAAGGGAGGGGGTTGAGTACACCTCCGGTTACAGGAAAACCGGCACTTCTCTATTTTATAGACCGTCTGCTTTCGTTCAGCGAGTCACCTGTTCAGGGAAACATCCTCCTTGTGCACAATGTGGCCATAAATCAGGAGAGTATAGATTATGCGAAGAAGCATCTTGCAAGCCCTTATTTTGCAATATGTCCTCTTTCAAATATCTTTATCCATAGGGCATTGCCTCCATTGGACCTCATGAGGAACAACGGGCTGAAGATATGTCTCGGTACAGACAGCCTTTCCAGCAATACCGTTCTCTCAATTGTAAAGGAGATAGTATGCATTCATGAGAATTTCCCTCATATAGAGTTGGCAGAGATATTGGACTGGGCATGTTCCAATGGCGCAAAGATGTTGGGTAAGGATAATATATTGGGCAGTTTTGAACCAGGCAAGGCTCCAGGTGTTGTATTGATGGACAACATAGATTGGAACAATATGAAATTAACAGATAAGACAACAGCAAGAAGATTGGTGTAATATGTCAACAATTCTTTTCAATGATATAGTTTTTGGTCCTATCAGGAGCAGGCGCCTTGGCAGTTCCCTAGGTGTAAACCTTCTCCCCCGATATGGCAAGTGGTGCAGTTTTGATTGTATTTATTGTGAATGCGGCTGGAACAGGGATGGCAAAAAGGATACTTCTCTCCCTACAAAGGATGAGGTATATGAGGCACTTGACAGGAAACTTCACCAGCTGAAGGAGGAGGGAATACCTGTAGATACCATAACCTTCTCGGGTAATGGAGAGCCTACAATGCATCCTGCTTTTCCCGATATCATTTCATTCACATTGAAGTTGAGGGACAAATTGTACCCTTCTGCAAAGGTTTCTGTCCTTACAAATGCAACACAGTTGGGAAGGGCTGAGGTGCGTGATGCGCTGCAGAAGACAGATAATCCTATACTGAAGATAGATTCCCCTATAGAGTGGATGGTTGATGCCATAAATATCCCGAATGAATCATATTCCCTGGAGAAGACTATCGGGAATATTAAGCTTTTTAACCATAATTTCATTCTCCAGACAATGTTCCTCAAGGGGGTTGAAAACGGTGTGGAGATAGATTGTACAAATGAAGAGCATGTTTCAAAATGGAGGGATCTGGTAAGGGAACTGGCTCCGCGCGAGGTTATGATGTATACCATAGACAGGGAGACTCCGGCAAAGAATCTCCAGAAAGTTACTGTGGAGGAGATGGAAGCAATTGCTGAGCCATTGAAGAGAGAGGGTTTCAATATTCAAATAAGAGGTTAGGATGAGAGTTGTTATACAGAGAGTGGTTGAGTCAAATGTGGCAGTAGCTCCGCAGGAGGGTATGGAGAGGAGTGATGTGATAGGCAGTATTGGTCCCGGTATGATGGTGCTTGTGGGTATAGAGGCTGCAGATGATGATACAGATATTGCCTGGATTTCAAAGAAGATAGTGAATCTCAGAATCTTTGATGATGCACAGGGGGTAATGAACCTTAGTATAAAGGATGCCGGAGGGGATATTCTATTGATAAGCCAGTTTACCCTCCAGGCTGCAACTGCAAAGGGAAACAGACCGTCATATATAAAGGCTGCACCGCCGGCTATAGCTATACCGGTTTATGAAAAGTTCATAAAGAAGCTGGAGGAGGATTTGGGAAAAGGGATACAGACCGGCAGATTTGGGGCAGACATGAAGGTTACAATAGTGAATGACGGGCCGGTAACAATACTTATTGATTCAAAAAACAGGGAATAGATGATAGAGAATATACTTAAGGCGGTGCACAATAATCTGGAGCACTGGAATACTCCCGACAATTTGGCGTTGTGTCTGGGTTGTATAGATCTTACTACCTTGAATACCACCGATACAGCTGAGAGAATTGTATCTTTTACCGGGAAGGTGAACAGGTTTGGGGAGCATTTTCCCCAGTATCCGTATCCGGCCGCAATATGTGTGTATCCAAAATGGGGGATGCTTGTGAAGGAACAGCTTAGGGCAGAAGGGGTGAAGGTTGCCGTGGTTGCGGGAGGATTTCCCCATTCACAGACATTCCTTGATGTAAAGGTTGCCGAGTGTGCAAAAGCCGTGGAATTGGGAGCAGATGAGGTGGATGTGGTTCTTCCGTTAAATCTGTTTTTGGCAGGAGATATGAAGGGGGCTGCAGAGGAGGTTGCTGCAATGAAGAATGCTGTGGGAGACAAATGTCTGAAGGTTATTCTTGAAACAGGAGCCTTGCAGGATGTCTCAGATGTTATGGAGGCATCAATGCTTGCAATGGAGGCCGGTGCAGATTTTATAAAGACCTCTACAGGTAAACTGGAGCAGGGGGCAACTCCTGTAGCGGCTATAGCAATGTGCCGGAGCATAGCTGAATATTATAAAAAAAGCGGCAGAAGAGTAGGGTTCAAACCTGCCGGAGGAATATCAAATGTAAAGGATGCATTGTGCTATCTTGCAGTGGTGGAGACAATACTTGGAAAGGAGTGGTGCAATTCTTCTTTATTCCGGATAGGGGCGAGCCGTCTGGCAAACAATCTTCTTGGTGCACTTGAACAGAAAACAGTAGGATATTATTAAAACTTGACTTATATGAACGTACTAGTACTTGGCTCAGGCGGCCGTGAGCATGCCATTGCCTGGAAAGTTAAACAGAGCGAAAAATGTACAAATCTTTTCTGCCTTCCGGGCAATCCCGGAACAGCCCAGATTGCAACCAATGTAAGTGGTGGCGTGAAGGATTTTGAAACAATAAAGAAATGTGTCATTGAAAACAGTATTGATATAGTTATTGTAGGTCCTGAGGACCCTCTTGTTTTTGGCCTCAGGGATATGTTTGCTGCGGATGAACAGTTGAAGGATGTACTTTTTGTGGGGCCAAGTAAAAAAGGGGCGCAACTTGAGGGTAGCAAAGATTTTGCAAAGGAATTCATGACAAGGCACAATATCCCTACAGCCGCATACAGAAGTTTTACCAAGGAGACCCTGGCTGAGGCAGATTCTTTCCTTGAGCAGTTGGAGGCACCATATGTGTTGAAGGCAGACGGATTGGCTGCAGGAAAGGGGGTACTTATTATTGAGAATCTGGAAGAGGCCAAGGCTGAGTTGAGGAATATGATGGGTGGAAAATTCGGCGCAGCCGGAAACACTGTTGTGATAGAACAGTTCCTCAAAGGAATTGAGGTATCAGTTTTTGTACTTACATCGGGAAGAGATTATTTGATTTTGCCTGAAGCAAAAGATTACAAGAGGATAGGTGAGGGGGACAAAGGTTTGAATACCGGAGGTATGGGTGCCGTTTCACCGGTAGTCTTTGCAGATGCTGAGTTTATGGCAAAAGTTGAGGAGAGGATCATAAAACCTACAGTAGAAGGCTTTAAGAAAGACAATATTGATTATAAGGGTTTTGTCTTTATAGGTCTTATGAACTGCGGAGGGGACCCTTATGTCATAGAGTATAATGTGCGTATGGGTGATCCAGAGACAGAGGCTGTTATGACCAGGATAGATTCTGACCTCCTTTCTCATCTTGTTGCTGCTGCCAAAGGTGATTTGAGCGGTGAGAAGATGGAGATTTCAAAGGATGGAGCCCTCACAGTAGTATGTGTTTCAGGTGGTTATCCGGAGGAGTACAAGAAAGGGATTGAGATGGGCGGAAGCAGATATCTTTATGAGAATACTCCCGACAGCAAGATAAAGGTGTTCCACTCCGGAACTGCAATAAAGGATGGCAAACTGGTTACAGCGGGCGGTCGTGTGCTTGCAGTTACAGTTAACGGCAATGGAATAGAGGCCCAACGTAAAGCAATATATGCGGAGATTGGGAATATTTCATATGAAGGGAAGTACTGCCGTAGGGATGTAGGACTTGATCTGTTGAATTATAAGGGATAAAGGTGCAAAGAAAGTATTTATTCTGGACAAAGGTACTTTCATGCCTGCTGCTTGGACTCACCATTTCTTCCTACCTTATCCCTGCTGCGGATAGGGGGGAGGAGTGGATTCCCATACTCAGCGGGTTTTTTGATATGTCCATAATGGGGGAGAGCATGTGGACAATGGCTCTTTTGGGAGGATTGTTCAATGTTCTGATAGTTGTGAGTCTTGCGGTAATAAATGCCAAGAGTGTAAACAATGTCTTCAACCCCCATCTAACTACATCATTCTTCCTGCTCCTGATATTGCTGGATCCCCAATCGGTATGGTTCAGTTGTCTGCATCCGGCGGTGCTTCTGTTTGTGTGGGGGCAGTTCTGTTTTATAATAAACCAGAAATTTACATCAATGTTCCTGCTCAGTTGTTCGGCGCTGTTTTATGCACCGCTGATATGGACATTGCCGTTGGTATGGGCAATAAGTATAATAGGGACGGCTGATATTTTCAGGGTTGCTGTAAAATCTTTTGGAGGGATGCTGCTTCCTCCATTGTATCTGCTTTGTTTCAGATTCATGATGTTTGGGGATGCCGGTGTCTTTATAGATGAGTACATCAGCCGGGCCGTGGAGGTTTCCTCACCAATGGCATCAGTTGAATTTACATCCATATTTCTTGTAATCTGTATATCGGCCATAATGCTTCATGCAGTGTCATACATATTCTCCACAATGTTCAGGAACAATATAGTTACAGGCCATATTCTAAAGATGGAACTTATGTGCCTGGTATTGGGTGTACTTGTTTTTGTGCTGTTTTTCGGCAATGGGAACATTCCTGTAAATATGATTGTGGCTCTCCCCATGGCCATGATATTTTCATATTTCTTTACTGCAAATATAAATGCCGCATCAGCCAGGATTGAACTTATTCTCCTGTGCTGTGCGGCGGTATTGCATAGATTGTCCTATTTTATGTAGACTACCTGAAGAACATAAGTTCCCTGTATTTTGGCAACGGCCACAATTCGTCATCTATGTACATCTCCAGCTTGTCTGCTATTTCCCTGATTTTACCCATATAAGGCAGTACTGTCGAATTATATGCCTCTGCTTTTGCCGGTATGTCTTCAATCTTGTTTGCAACTTTTCTGGCATCAACCATTTCTCCTACAAGGGTATGCAGTTTGTTGACATATCCGCTTATCTTATGGATAAGGTGCAGTTGTGTGCTACACATTGTCCGGTACTCGTCGGGGAATAGCTCCTTTATCCCCTTTACATTAGTAATAAGGGTGTTCTGGAAGGAGAAAGCAGTTGGAATTACATGATTGGTTATCATATCCCCAAGGACGCGGGCCTCAATTTGCAGTTTCTTTACAAATGTTTCGTTGAGCACTTCGTAACGCGCTTGAGCCTCTCTCGCAGTCATTACCCCTACAGCTTCAAATAGCTGTAAAGTTTTTGGTGTGATGTATTCCTTGAATGCATCGGGAGCATTTTTAATCCCTTTGAGACCTCTCCTTTCTGCCTCCTGATGCCATTCTTCGCTGTAACCATTCCCTTCAAACCTTATTGCTCGTGAATCTGAGAGATATTGGCGGATTATCTTCATCATTGCTTTATCCTGTGCCATCCCTTTCTGCATGTTGGTATCAACCTCTTCCTTGAATTTAACAAGCTGCTGGGCTACTATTGTGTTGAGAAGGAACATTGATGATGCTACATTGCATGATGAGCCTACGGCCCTGAATTCAAACCTGTTTCCTGTAAACGCAAAAGGAGAAGTACGGTTGCGGTCTGTATTGTCTGCAAAAATCTCCGGAATCTGGTTTACAATATGCATCTTGGAGCGCACCTTCACCTCTTTTTCAGATGAACTGGTAAGATTTCTGTCTGTAAGGCTTTCAATGGATTCAACAAGCTTTGTAAGAGTTTCTCCAATAAAGATGCTCATTACGGCAGGAGGTGCTTCATGCCCTCCAAGCCGGTACATGTTGTTAAGGGAGGCCACACTGCTCATAAGGAGGTAATTGTGTTCATATACAGCCTTCATTACAACAGAGAAGAAGCTCAGGAACTGCAGATTGGTCCTTGGTGTCTTGCCTGGAGAAAGAAGATTTACACCAGTATTTGTAACCATGCTCCAGTTGCAGTGTTTGCCTGAACCGTTAACTCCGTCAAACGGCTTTTCGTGGAACAGCACTTTTAATTTATGCTTCTTGGCAACTTTTTTCATTATAATCATCATCATCAGATTCTGGTCTGACGATATGTTGGCCTCACCATATACAGGGGCAAACTCAAACTGGTTTGGAGCAACCTCATTGTGCCTTGTTTTGAGAGTTACCCCCAGTTTGTATGCTTCAGTCTCAAAATCTTTCATGAATGCCATTACCCTGCTTGGAATTGCACCAAAGTAGTGGTCTTCCAGCTGCTGGTCTTTTGCTGCCGTATGTCCTATAAGTGTACGGTTGCATATCATCAGGTCCGGCCTTGCACGGTAGAAGGCTTCATCAACGATAAAGTACTCCTGCTCAATACCAAGCATTATATTTACTTTGGTCACATTCTTGTCAAACATCCTGCATATGCTTTGGGCTGCCTTGTCAAGTGCTGCAATTGACTTCAGATGAGGGGTCTTAAGGTCGAGCGATTCGCCGGTGTAGGCTACAAAAACTGTTGGAATACACAGTGTCTGGTCAATGATGAATGCCGGTGAAGAGGGATCCCATGCTGTGTATCCACGTGCCTCAAAAGTATTTCTCAGACCTCCGTTGGGAAAACTGGAAGCATCAGGCTCCTGCTGTATGAGGGTACTCCCCTTGAAGTTCTCAAAAACTCCACCTCCAACCATAGGATCGGCAAATGATTCATGCTTCTCGGCAGTGGCATCGGTAAGTGGGTGGAACCAGTGTGTGTAGTGGGTAGCTCCCATTTTTACAGCCCAGTTCTTCATTCCTTGGGCAATCTGGTCTGCAATTCCACGCTCAATCTTTATTCCGTCGTTTATTGCGTTTACCACGGCGTTGTAGGCTTCTGCCGATAGGTAGCGCTGCATCTTTGGTAAATCAAATACATTTGTCCCAAAATATTCCGATACAGGCCTGTCTTCTTCGTAAAACCTTTGGGCTTTGTGGGTTGTGAACTCCTCCAGTGCCCTTGTTCTTATATTTCCCATCTGATTGAATCAGTTTTTTTATGTTTATTTGATTGCAAATATATGTATATATGTGTAAAAATGTATATATTTTAATTGAAATATTGGGTTTGATGGGTATATTTTTTTTAAAATACATTTGTTTTGATCCTTTTCAAGAAGATATTGATGTATTTTTAGTAAAAAATGCAAATTTGTTCCATTTGAAGAATAAATTTCGAAAATGCTGTCAGGTTCCCCTTTTTTTACTAAGTTTGTAGAATTATTTAAAATTCTTTTATCTGACATGAAAAAGGTACTATTTTCTATCATTTTATTTTTAGGCTTTGTGGCTTATGGTTTTGCACAGGGTGGTGCCCA
>SUYX01000007.1 GCA_015060225.1 Bacteroidales bacterium
ACTCTTCAATCAAGCCTGCTATTTTTTCAAATAGGGCATCTACCTTAACTTCTGTAATTTCTGTTCCTTTCATAAGCATAATCTCCTTGTTGCAAATTTACTGATTTTCCTACATTCCCCACGCACCGTCTATGAGTTTCATTGCGTCGGATTTTGTTTTTTCTGCTATGTCAATGTATGGGCGCATTGCTTTGTAGTCTGAGTGACCGGTCCACTTCATTACTACTTGTGGGGATATGCCGTTTGATAGGGCAAAGCAGATAAATGTTCTTCTGGCGGCGCATGTTCCCATGAGTGCATATTTTGGGTAGGCCTCTTCTACCCTTTGGTCCAAGAGGTTGGGAACAGGAAATAAGGCACAGTAGGCACCGAACGGTAGCACGTGTGCCTAACCTCCAAAGATGCCGTGAGGTTGGGCACGCCTTCCACTATCTGATGCATTTCCGCCCAAGGGTTGTGTGCCCAACCTCTTCAGTAGGCAAGGCATACCACAAAACAATCCCCTCTCCAGTCTCAGTTGGAGAGTGGTCTTACCTGCCCCTGTTAGAGAGGGGTTTTACCGGTCCCAATCTTTCATTTTATCCGCATCAGTGATGGGCCTGATTACCCGGCAAGGGTTGCCGGCCGCAACACAATTGTCGGGAATAAGTACTATTTTTTAGACACATTACCCATCATTGGGCAGTCAACTCCATCTGCATATGCCACATAGGGTGGCCCAGGAATTCTTTAGTTCCAACACGCCTGAAGCCCAGGGAGGCATAGAGTTTTTCCACATGGGGCCGTTCTACCTCAACTATGAGGCCCACCCTACTGCAATCTGCATCTGATGCAACGGAGCAGATGGCCCGGATAAGGGCAGAAGCAACTCCGCAGCCGCGGAACTGGGGCAGCACACCAAGGGAATCGAGGTAGAATTCTCCTTGCGAAGTTTCGTCGGGAAGATGGGGAACAGCAGGGTTGTATTTTCCCACAATGGAGAGGGTATTCTCCCTCAACGGGTAGAGGAGTGCCCCGTCATACCCCACAATTGCACCTGCAGGCTCCCCTTCTACAAATGCCACAAGGGAATTGGCGTAACTGTATTGGGTCCCCTCAGTACTGGCAACCTCTTCCAGCACTGCGAGGTAATTTTCCCCGCAGTACTCTGCCACAGATTCCTCCCCAATTGCCATTGCAACTGCTCTGGCAATTATTGGGGCATCCTCCCGGCTGGCTTTCTTTATTGCAATCTCCATAATACGGTCTGAATTATAATGCAAACTACATTGCACTGCACAAAATTATCACTCCACTTATTCCAATATACCCATATACCACATACGGGAACTTTTTGCCGGGGATTCTGCTGAAGGCCCAGGCCCCCAATGTGGAGCCTATTGCAACGGCACCAAGACAGAACAGGTAGCATTTCCCAACAGCCGGGGTTACAAATCCGTTCCCCGCCCTGGCTATTGTCATCATTGCATTTGTTATTACAAAGTAGGTCTGGATCATTCCCATATAATGCTCCTTGTCCCGTTCTGCAGAGATGAAATAGAGCACAGCCGGAGGGCCGTGCATCCCAAAGAAGCCACCCATAAGGCCGCTCAAAGAGCCTGCACCCAACTGGTACGGCAATGTTGTGCCAAATTTTATCCTCTTGTTGAGGAAAGCAAAATAGATGCTCACAAAAATGAGTATGAAGCCCAGTATGAACCTTATTGTCCCGTCCTGCATCACCTTAAGGAGGCATATTGCAGCGGTGGAGGTAAGGAGGAATATTGAAAGTATTGGAATGAGCCTTCTCCAGGTTATGAACCTCCTGTATTTTATTGAGGCAATCAATGAGGTTGTAAGTGCCAATAATCCCGACAAAGCCGTTGCCTCCCCATACGAAGGCATAAGGAACGGAAGCAGCGTCATTATGAAAATGCCGAACCCGAACCCTGTTGTCCTCTGTACAAAACTGGCCCCAACAGCCAGCAGGAATATCTGTAGAATATTTTCTGTAAAAAATGCCACCGTCTTGTACCTATATTGAATTTGTTGGCGCAAAATTAATAAATTTGTGGCAGGAAGATTATTTTTGGCACCATGAACATACGTATAACAGCAGTACGCCAGAGTGTGTATCCCGACCTTATGGCAAAATATGAGAACCCAATTGAACACACCTGTGATATTAAGGTGGGGCAGCAATGGATTTCAGAAGAGGGGAAATGTCCGGAGGGGATGTGTCCTTCGGCCTGGTCTTCAATGAGGGAATTTGTGGAATCCCTTGCCAGAGGGGAAGGCAATTTCTACGACGGATGGATGAAGGACCCTATGAGCGCAATGATAAGTTGCAATGACGGATTCCGTCCAATGAGTTTTTACATTGAGGCAATCAGGGAGGTTTAAGTGCCAATATTCCATACGAAACCGTAGTCTCCCCACATAAAGCATAAGGGACGGAAGCAGAGGGGAGTAAATTACACAATAAAAAAAGCAGCCATCATCACCGACGGCTGCCATTTTCCTTTAGTCGAGGGCAAGTTCCTTTTCGGCTGCCCAGAAGAGTTCAATCTCGCTGCACTCCTGATATTGCGGATTGCGTCCTGCTATCTCCATCATTTTGTTGATTACATACAAAGGAAGGTTCATTGCCAAAGATAAATTTGTATTCATAGCGTCAAAATTTTTAGTTATTGTCTTATTTTTCTGCAAAATTAGGGTGCAGTTTTGACAACTTTTGACACAAGTTCAAATACAGGCAATTATTTCAATCTTTGGAATGACGTTCTGCATACTCTATTACTTCCCAGTTATCCGGACTGTACCTCTGCACATCCGATACATTACCTTCTCTCCAATATGTTCCTCCCTTCTCTATTCTTGAAGACAATTCCAAAGTATCAGGTGTGCCATACCAATCTTTATTACATGAGTTGCATTTATAATGGGGCTGGAGTGTGATTTTGTTCGTAATCTTCTTCCCTTCTCTATACAATCTCCTTTCCACCCTCTTTGAAATCCATATATTTTTATAAGGGGTGGCGTTTGCAACATCTTTCATAAAATTCTTGTTATAAACTGTATCATAGCCGGATCTTATATATTCATCTTGGCGTCCCACTTCTTTGTATCTTCGGAGTATTTTATATTCAAGTACCTTAACCGTTTTAAATTTATTACAGTATGGGCATCTTGTCCCTTCATGCGTCAGAAAACCGACAAGGACAGTTGGGATGCCAATAGCAAACAGAATAAAGAATGAATATAAAATTGCCCAAACCGGTCCCTCCGCCCAAAAAACATATATGCTGTAAAACCAAAGCAAACATGTCACAAAACCACTGAACACCTCATGAGCAGTATTGGAGCCAATTTTTGTACATGTAATTACAATAGTCTGAGGTACAAAGACTAATAATGACAGACACAAAAGGGCCAGTGCCAGATGCCATACTTTTGCGGGATTAATCAAAGCTGTGTATATCAATGATTTATCATGAGCGTCATATAACTGGTATTGTTTATTAGGATTGTACGATTGAATACCCCGCAACTTCATATGACCGGAAGAGACATCCACCCTGCCGCACAATTGGCCCGGGGCATCCGGCATTCTTGCATCGCTGATTGATTCATCTTTGAATTTTCCATCCAATCCTGTCATAAATGCTGCATCTACAACATTCATATCCTTGTTGTAATAAACAGCCAGGCCATATAGTTTGTAGCGCTCAGGAAAGCTCTTTATGGCAATGTTCTGGTAGTATGAGTAGGCATATCCAACATCTGTAAGTGCATCACCGACAAATGTCTTTGCTTTACCGAACCTGTTTTCTACAAATTTTTTGTCATGGCCTACCAGATTTTCAATATCCTTGGGATTGCCAACAAAAAGGATAAGCTCGGACACATGCTTGTCCATCTCAACTTTATACCATTTAGTATCATTGGTCCTTACAAGAGTGTGATTGAGCGGTATCTTCCTATTGCCCTTATCTGTTTTCACCGTAACCTCGGGTGATTGCCATCCGTATTTTGCATATATCTTGTTGCCAACCTTCTTGTTACCCTTTACCCATCCGTCATAATGTACTGAGGTACCTTTCCACTTGTTGGAATAACTTATTTCAACTTCATCCAAAGCATAAGAGGGGACATATCCCAAACTTCCGTCAGGCAACATTATATAATAAAACCTATCACCCCCCTCATAGTATCTTGCAAGTACAGTTACAGGCAGATTTTTTGGAAGAGAGTATACAGGAGCCCCATAGTTTGTTACAACAGCCTTATTGTCAGCAGTATAATTGTACTCAAAATGCTTTTCACCCTGCCATATAAAAAAAGGGACATTTTCCCATTTTGTAAATATTTTCTCATTATCTGACGGTTCGGTTTGAGCCATTAAGACAACTGCACTCAGCAGAGTTAAAATCAGGCTCATTGCAAACAGACGGAATCTGTATATATGTTCCATATTAAAAGTATTGACAATTCAAATGAGATTTATTTTGCAGACTCTATAACTCCCGTTTCATGGTTGAGTTCCGAGCCTCTCATGCTGTGGGGGATTGAAAAGATTGCAAACATTACCGCCATTGCAACCACAACCGCCCATCTGTTCCACCTCTTTTTGCCGGTAACCACTGCAAACAACAGCACTACTGCTGCAAACAGTGTCTTGTTGTCTGTGAGGTCCCCACCAAACGGGAAGCCGCTCCAGAATATATCAAAGGCGTATTTCTGTACTATAGGGCCAAATACAAAGCCTCCCAGCACCAGCAACCAGAATGAAAGGAGTGTGTATCTCCTGTATTGAGGCATGTTTGCCAAGGCACACAGGAATGCATAGGCTCCAAAGAGCATTGAAATGAACATGCAGAGGATATGCGGAATGAGGACCCATGCCGGAACATCCCCTTTGAAGCGGATTATCAGCGGCTCGTCATAACATATCATTGTGCGGGTCTTCAGGGAAGAGGCATCATCCTTCCTGAATGTCTCCAGTTCTATGTAATACTCAAGTTTGCCGGCGGCCGGCTGCACAGGGAGAAATGCGGTAAGCCCCTCCTCTGCAGGGAGCATCTGTACAGCAGTATATTCTCCCCCACCGGGATATTTTCTCCAATACATTACGGCATTTATGTCAAGCCCGAGGGAATCAATCATCTGAGGGGTTCCAAAACCTTTCAAGACAACGCTGCAGTCCGTTTCACCGCCACTACGGGGGAGTTTGAACCTATATTCATCCCCTGCAAGAAATACGGTTTCATATTTTGGATTTGTAGGACCGGTCTTTCTCTGATAAATGCTGGCAGACAAAGTTATTACAACTGCCAGTATCCAAAACAATACCTTCTTCATAACACTGTTTTATAGTTGTACATCAAACTGCATCTCCTTTCCCTCTCTCAGTACCTTTACCTTTACCAGATCTCCTTTCTTGAGTGTTCCAAGAGCCTGCATATATACCTGAATATCCTTAATTACAATATCATTCACCTGAATTATCACATCCCCGTTCTTCATTCCGGCCTTATAAGCCGGTTTCCCCTTTACAATTATCTCAGCCCTCAGGCCGTTCTCAACCTGGCCGGTAACATCGGGCATGAGTCCCAAAGACACCTTGAATCCTCCGCGCATTGGTGAAGCCTCAGGCGCGGCAGTCTCTGTGAATGTCAATCCTCCCGGATATTCCTGAACCTGTTCAACAAGCAGGGCTGCAAATGTTGCAACAGAGTCAATTCCACCAAAATTTATCTTGTGGGAATCATCGTCGGGAGTATGGTAATCCTCTGTACTGCCGGTTGTGAGGTAGAATACCGGAATGTTTTGAGCATAGAAAGCAGAGTGGTCGCTTGGGCCGTGCCCCTGTTCTGAACGGGTTACCTTAAGGGCGTTCCCCATCCGGTGCGATGCTCCGGCTATTATTGCATCCATCTCCTTTGCAGTTCCGGTTCCCCCAAGGGTAATTGCCTTGTTGCGAAGGCGCCCTATCATATCAAAATTCACCATTGCCACAATATCCTTAACTGAAATACCTTTTCTTCCCGACAGTTCCAACTCCTGCAGGTTCTCCACCATATTCTTGCTTCCCACAATTCCCCTCTCTTCCGCACCGAATGCCGCAAAGATTATCCCATGCTGCAAATCCTTCCTCTTGGCAAAATGTTTTGCAAGATATAGCACTCCTGCCACTCCTGAGGCGTTGTCGTCTGCCCCGTTGTGTATAGCCAGGGTGTCAGGCCTGCGGGAGCCGCTCCCCTGCCCTCCCATTCCAAGATGGTCATAATGGGCCCCTACCACAATGTATTTCCCACTGCGTCCGGGAATGCTTCCATACACATTGAAGGTGCTTATATTACCTCTCTTTATTGTAAAGGGCTGTTTGTGCGGATTGAGTCCCAACTTCTCCAACTGCCTTAAAATGAAATCTGAAGCAAGGGTATCCCCCCTTGTGCCGCCATCCCTCCCCTGCAGGGCATCGTGGGCAAGGTATTCAACTGCCTGCTGCGATGAGAGCCTCTTGCCAAACTTTGGAACTTTAAGTTCCTGGGCTTCCAGCATCCCGCACAAAGCCAATACTGCACCGGCCAACAATATTCTTTTCATATATTTTATTCCTGTTGTTTAAAGCTATAAATATAGCATAAAAAAAGTATCTTTGCCCGCTGTAAACATGTTATTTTTGGTTCAGCAGACAATATGAAGATTTTTCTTACGATATTGGGAACAATCTCACTGGGACTGGGGATACTGGGGATTTTTCTTCCCCTTCTGCCCACAACTCCCCTGTTGCTTCTTTCAGCGGCATTATTCCTCAGAAGCAACAGAAGATTGTATGACTGGCTGATAAACCATCCCCGTCTGGGACCCTATATAACCAACTTCCTCAAGCACAAGGCAATTCCCCTGAGAGTAAAGATAGTATCAGTTACAACTGTGTGGCTTACATTGCTCTACTGTGCGTTCGCGATTGCAGGGCATTGGGTACTGAGCCTTTTGTTCATCCTACTTGCGGCAGGAATCTCAATACATATCCTTTCGTACGGGACTTTGAAATAACAGTTTCAAGACTCTTAAAATGTCCATTTTACGCCAAGGGCAGGCATTGCCTTGAACCCTTTCTCAACAAAATTTGAAGAGAGTTCCAGCTCACCGCCAACGCTCAGATTCACATCCTTCCACCCCTCAATCTTATTGAGATTAACCCAGAACTGAGGTTCTGCCAGGAAGATATATTCTGTATCCTGCCAAGGTCTTGCCTCTCTCCAGAAGTCTGCAAATCCGCTGAATGAACACCATCCGTCGGCGAAGGTTATTCCCCATACTCCGGTAATCTGGAAGTTGCTCTCCTGCTCCTCTCCATCCAGACCTATTGTATCCGGAATAAGTTTGTACATTGCAGAAAGAGACCAGGTTTTGCTGAAATCCTTTGAGTGGCCTGAATATGTAAGACCTGCAAGCCACGCATTGTTGAATGAACCTGCAACATTGTTCAATCCGCCATTGAACTCAAGGTGCAATGAGAGCCATGAGAGATTGCTCTCCTTCCAGAAACACAACTCCCTTGAAAGTTCCCAATATGCTCCGCTCACATTTGGAGTGTAGTCAAAATCTGCAAAGAAAAATGTGCTTCCCCAGGCATCAGGACGGAACATCTCTATTGTAGAAGTTACGCATTCGCGCTCTGTATCATACAGAACCTGTATGTTCTGAGCCTTTACCTCATTTGCAGAAACAGAACACAATACCATAATGGCAATACACAATACAAACAGTTTTTTCATAAGTATAGTTTTTTAATTGTTGTAGTCCAATCTGACATATTTTCTTACGAACTTTATGGCTGCATAAGCCAGAGGTGTTCCAAACAGAGCCTCTATAAGAAGTTTGCTCACATATTGGAAAGCCATCATAAGAAGGAGTTCCCTCACAGGCACCACACCTGCAAATGCTATAAGCACAAAAGGGAGGCTGTCAAACAGATATCCCACCGCAGAACTTCCTATTGTACGCACCCACAGATGCTTTCCCTTTGTCTTCTCCCTTATCTTTACCATAAGCCAGGCATTGGAGAGTTCTCCACACAGGAAGCCCACCAATGAGGCCAATACAATGCGGGGGACACAATTGAATATTGTACCATAAGCATTTGAAATCTCTTCCATATGCTCAGGGGCAGGGAGCCATACCCCTATCTGGGTACACACCACCATAAGGATATTGCAGAAGAATGTTGTCCAGATTACCCTTTTTGCTATACGGAAGCCCCATAACTCTGTGAGGACATCGCCCAGCATGTAGGCAAAGGGGAAAACTATTGTTCCTGCATCAAAGAAAAAGATGTTGAATAATCCAATGACCTTTACTGCCATTGTGTTTGAGATGAGGTAGGAGGATACGAACAGCGCCGTAACCACCATAAGTGCAGTCTGGTTGCTTACAGACTGACCTCCGGCACGCAGGCGTGCCTTCACTCGGTTTTTTAAAGGGTTTCCCGATACCTTGTTCATGATTTTAAGTTCTTGTCGGGAGCAAAGATAAGAAACATTGAAAAAAATGCCATAATTGTGTGGAAGTTTGCTTAATTTTGAACCAAACTAAATTCAACCATTATGAAAAAACTATTCAATCTTGTTGCTGCTGCAATGCTGGCTGCAATTATTGTTTCCTGCAGCAGCAACCCTTCACAGAAGTATTATAAGTCCATTCCCGACGGATTTGACGCAATGTGCCAGCGTGCCATTGACGAGTGGAAAGTTCCCGGAATGGCAGTTGCCGTTGTAAAGGACGGCGAGGTGGTTTTCATGAAAGGATACGGTAATGCCCACCTTGGGGACTCGGTTACCGCTCCTGTACCTGTTACCCCACAGACACAGTTTGTAATTGCATCAACCTCAAAGGCATTTACATCGGGACTATTGGCAAATGTAATGGATGAGTATCCCGAGATAAAATGGGATGCACCGGTAATCAATTATCTCCCCGACTTCAAGATGTATGACCCTTGGGTTACCAAAAATTTCCAGGTGAGGGAGATAATGTCGCACCACAGCGGATTCAACAGTTATGCCCTTGATGATCTTCCACCTTGGGGATACGATAGGGATGACCTTTACAAGATCTATTCTGTACTTCAGCCAACCTACAGTTTCCGTACAAAATATGCCTACAATAACAGCATGTACACAATTGCCGCAAAAATCATTGAGAAATATACCGGCAAAACTTGGGACAACGCTTTGATTGAGCGTATCTTCACTCCTCTTGGGATGAAGAACTCCACTACCGGAAACATCTCTTTCTATACCGCTGAAAACCTTGCCCAGGGCTACAGGATGAGAAAAGCGGAAGACAAAGACGAGATTGTTGTTGTTCCCCGTACAGACAAGGAGGATGCATTTGCATGGCTTTCTGCCGTTGCCCCTGCAGGTTTTGTAATCTCCACCGTAGAGGATATGGCAAATTGGGTAAAAATGCACCTTAACCACGGTACATTCAACGGCAAAGAGATTATTTCACGCAAAAATCATGATATGCTATGGTATCCTCAAACCATTACCGGAAGTGACTCTACACGCCTTACCAACTACGCCCAGGGATGGACAGTTGAGTTCGGCGAGCAGGGGCGCTACATCAGACACACCGGTTTGGCATACGGCTACACTGCATTGGTAGGTATGGTTCCTGAAATGAACCTTGGATTTGTATTCCTCACAAACAACGGAAGTTCATCAGACCCTCAGTCTGCCCTTGGACGTGACCTTATTGAACTTTACAAAGGAAACAAATCTTCATATTTTGACGAGTATTTTGCAGACTACAAAGAGGATTTGTTCAGCAAAGATGAACCTGAGCCCCAAAAAGAGGTTACCCCTGTTGCTGCACTGGCAAACAAGGCTTACATTGGAAACTACACCCTTGAGCCTTTTGGCACTGCCAAAGTTTATGAGAAGGATGGGCAGTTGTATTTTAAACTGCGCAAGGTTGACAGCCCTCTGAAACATAAAAACGGCAACGTATTTACCTTCTACGCAAAAGGCTCCGGTACATTTGACCTTACATTCACAGTTAAAGGGAACCGTGCCCAGTCACTTACTTTTGATATAGTGGATCCTGTAGGTGAGTTTGTAAGGAAATAACGGCCCCCTGCTCCGGCCCTGCAATGGTAACCCCACAAAGGCGGCATTGCACCAGGAGGCTTGCACCAGGAGGCATTGCACCAGGAGGCTTGCACCAGGCGCTAAATAAGAATTCCTCCACAAAAGCATAATGTTTTGTGGAGGAATTTAATTTTTGCCGCTATCTGTCCACAAAAGAGGTATCCGGTGTGGATGCAAAACGCCCAGAAGAAACTTTTGTCCTCATTTTAGCGCAGTTTTGTGGAAGAACAGCTCAATTCTACCGGAAAAGCCGGGTCAATCCATCACTCTTCTACCTCGTATGGAAGGAAGTGGAATTCCTTTTCCGCCTTTTCACGGGAAAAGCAGTAGTAGGTTGCTTCTGCTGTAGAACATAAAGTACCGTTTGCAGTGAGGGTAATATCCATAATTACAAAGGCCCTTTTCTGCTCCTTCATCCTGGCCCGTATTTCAATTGTTCCCTCAATTGGCACAGGAGCCTTGTATTTGATGTTCAGGCTGGTGGTCATGGCTGAAGTCTGGAACTTGCGGGAGATGAACCATCCACCGGTCTCATCCATAAGGGTGGCCTGGATGCCTCCATGCAATGTATTGAGCCATCCCTGGAAATTGCCGTTAGGTTTCCAGAAGCATACTACATCATCACCGTCTTCATAGAATTCCATCTTGAGTCCGCACGGATTTTCCGGGGCACAGGCGAAGCAGTTATAACCCAATCCCTCAGAAGTCCCTGCATATGGATTGATTATCTTTTTCATTCTCATTACATATTTTAACAAAACTACTCTGTATCTTCATTTACCAGTACATCCCGCTTGCTGGTACCGGATTCTTCCTTCTTTGGAGGATAAGCTATACGGGCATGATAAATTTCCTGCAGATGCTTCTTGAATACAGCCTTTACAATATTTATCTCCTTTATTGAGATATCTGCCATAGCCAGTTGGGAATCGTTGATTCTCTGGCTTGTAATTCCTTCTACCAATTTGGAGATGCTCTCAGCAGAATAATCTTTGAGTGTACGGGATGCAGCCTCTACCGCATCGGCCATCATTACCACCACCTGCTCCTTTGCAGTTGGGAGTGTTCCCTGGTATGTAAAGTCAGCAGTATTTGCCGGATCTCCTCCGTTATTGCAATACTGCATATAGAAATATGCTGTCTGGGAACGTCCATGATGGGAAGTGATGAAATCTATCACAATCTGAGGCAGATTATGTTTTTTTGCTATTTCTACTCCGTCTGCTACATGCCTGATAATCTCCTTTGCGCTCTCCTGAGGAGAAAGGTCCTTATGATACTGTACACCGGGGGCCTGGTTCTCTATAAAGCACTGCGGATTGTTAATCTTTCCAATATCGTGATACATTGCACCAACCTTTACCAATCTGGAGTTGCCCCTGATAGCAAGTACAGCCCTCTCTGCCAGATTTGCCACCTGCAACGAGTGCTGGAATGTACCGGGAGCTTTGCGTGCAAGTTCCTGCAGCAGCCTGTTGTTGGTATCCGACAGATCCTTCAATGTTGCCACTGAGACAAGCATAAATATCTTTTCCAGGAGGAATACAAGAGGATATGCCGCTACTACAAGGAATGCATTGCAGAAAATGAATGATATTATCCTGTAGTTTGCCACTTCAAATACCCCCCCTTCCATCATCCTGAATGCCATATGCAATATGAACATTCCAACAAAGATGAGCAGTGAGTTGAGGAACTGGAGCCATCCCCTATACAGGAATGAGAAAGAGACCAGTGCTATACCTCCTGCAACAAGGTTAAGCATATAGAGTTCTATTCCGTTTTCTGATATTACCAGCAGAGGCAACAGCGAAATCATATATATTGGGAATACAAGCCTGTTCCTGAAGAAGGCCATCATATATAGGGCAAATACTGCATAAGGGACCATATACATGAAGTGTGGTTCAAGTTGTCTTGCTACAGCAGTTGCCATAAACGCCATGAGCACTACAAGCAGGATAAAATTAAAACGGTTGCTCTCTGTAAGTATGTTGAAGTTTACAAAATATATTGTAACATACACAAGCAGCAGCACAACAATGCAGATGAAGACATGTGCAAAATAAAGCTGCCAAATGTTGCCGGTATAGCCGTAGCTCAATTCATATTCCGCTTTATATGAATCCAGCAACTGCTGGATTTCTGCTGTAATTGTCTCCCCTTGGGTAACTATCAGTTGCCCTGAGTAGACCATTCCCTTTGTTGGGGAGATGTAGTCCATTGCCTCCTTATGGAGGAGATCCGTATTCTGCTGGCTGAATAGGAGGTTGGGCTGCACCAGCTTGTCAACGCCATAAAGTGTAAGGAGGGAATCCGCATTGTATTGCGGCATGTTTATGAATATGTCATTCTTCACATACTGCCATGCAGAGGCTACTGTATAAAGGTCAGTCAGAAGCACCTCCGTAGCCCTCTTCTCCCTCTGCACTATTACATAACTTGTGCGGGAAGGGGAGAGTTCTGATTTGTCGGGAATAATCCCTTCCTCATATATATGCCTTAGGGCATCCTGCAACTCCCTCTCCAAATCTGAAGGAATTGAATACCTCACCTGCAAATGCGCAAGGGCATTCTGCTGCTCCAGTCCTACACTCTCATCATAGATATAATATGGAACCACTTTTGACGCTGCTGCATCCTTCTCGGCAAAGAGTTCCGCATCTGTTTTAAGGATTGGAAAGTCTATGGGTGCTACGAGTGTTTCATACATCCATGGACGGCCTTTGTGGTACTCATATGGGAATTTCCCTTCATTGGGGAAAAACAGCATCATTACTATAAAAGCCAGCGAGAGGCTTACATAAACGGACCTTTTCTTTAAAATGGCCTTAGTTTTATTTACATTTATAATATCCATATCACAAAAATACACTAATTTTGCGCTTATAACCAAAAAATAACTTTTAATATTATGATTCGTTTTGCAGTTGCATTATTGCTGTGCATTATGGCAATGGGCAAAGTTAGTGCCCAGGAACTTATTGTAATTGAGAGTCCGAACCTCAAATGCAATGATTCAATTCTTGTTTTTACCCCAAAGAATGTAAATGAACAGACTCCTACCCTGTTCCTCCTTCACGGCTGGAGCGGATGCTATAAGGACTGGAGCAAAAAACATGACATCCAGGAGATCAGCAACAGAACCAATTTCCGTATCATTTGTCCCGACGGTTTCTACAACGGATGGTACCTCAACAATACTGACCCTGAGAAAATGCAGTGGAGAACCTTCTTCTGGAGCGAACTTTTCCCTATGATGCAGAAGAAGTTCAACCTTGTTCCCGAGAGAACCTTCATTACAGGTTTGAGTATGGGAGGACACGGTGCAATGAACCTCTTCCTTGACAACCCGGATATGTTCAAATCTGCAGGGAGCATGAGCGGTGTCCTTGACCTTGAACTCACCCCTCTTAAAAAGAACCAGATACCTGAGGTTATAGGTGACAAAGTTGAGAGACTTGCACAGGAGAGCGCAATAAACAGGGTACACAAACTTGAGGGGAAAAACAAGCCGTTCATCATAAGCTGCGGTTACGATGATTTCTATGTAAGGTGTACAGACCTCTTCTCTGAAAAATGCCGCTACATGGGAATCCCACATTTTGCGCTCCTTACCCCAGGCAAACACTCATGGCCTTACTGGGGATTTGCCCTTGAGCAGCATATCGCCTTCTTCCAGAAACTCATGAGAGGCGATAACCTGGGATATTAAAATTTTTTGCAGAAAATTTTCTTGTGTCAAAAGTTGACAAAACACCGGGATATTTTTGCACTGTAATTAAAACAGTACAAACTAAAATATCAGGTGTCATGAGAGAATTTTTACTTAACGCAATGGGTTACGCAACAGTTGTTGCAATGGTTGTTTCAGTTGTTTATACCTGGAGCTGTATAAACAGGGAAATAAGAAAAATGGAGAAAGCACAATAATGCTTTGGAGCAGGAACTTTATATTGGTAAACTTGGGCAACTTCTTAATGTACAATGCCTTTTACATGTTGTTGCCCATTTTGCCACTATATCTGGCAAATCATCTTCACGCAAGTGAATCTATAATAGGGACAATATTGTCCCTTTATACTATAGCGGCACTCATAACAAGGCCTGTAGCAGGATTCTGGCTTGACAAAGCCTCCCGCAAGCCCCTTATGATGTGCTTCTATCTTTTCTATATCTCAATGTGCCTGAGCTACACCCTGGCAGCCACATTGGGGCTTTTCTTCATAATCCGTTTCGTACACGGCATTGCATTCGGCTGTTCAACCGTAGGGATAAATACAATGGCTGTGGATATCATCCCCTGGGAACGGAGGGGTGAAGGTCTGGGTATCTATACCTCATCCACATCACTGGCTATGGCCACAGGTCCCCTCATTTCGCTTTTCATGTATGAGAACGGCATTGATTTCAACACCATTTTCATTGCGGTATTCTGCGTTGGCCTGACCGGTTTCCTGGCCACTGCAAACATAAAGCCTGTCAAGGATGTGCAGCGTTCTAACAGAAAATTCAGCATCTCCAGCCTGCTCCTGCGGAAGGGTCTTCCGGTTGCTGCCGTAATGGTGCTCCTTACATTCGGATACGGAATAATTACAGTGTATCTCTCAATTTACGCAAAGGAAGAGGTTGGGCTTACCCAAGGGACAGGATACTATTTTACAATATTCTCTGCAGGGCTTGTGGCTGCACGCCTCTCATCTTCCATGATTCTTAGGAGCGGAAAATACATAATGGTATTTGCATTGGGTATAATCTCCCTCATTATAGGGTTCTTTATAGTGGCATTCATACTTAACCCCACTGCCTTCTACTCTTCCGCCATCTTTATGGGTATCGGCTACGGACTCATCTCCCCTACTGCCCAGACAATGATAATCAACTTGGGAGAAGATACTGAACGGGGAGCCGCAAATGCCACCTACCTCACATTTTTTGACCTTGGTGTAGGTGCAGGAGTATTTTGCGGAGGAATCATTGCCCAATACTCAAACTATTCAACAGCATACGCTGTAGGATTTGCCCTCACAATTTTGGGGCTTGTTTACCTCCTTACCCTCATCCGCAAACACTTCTACAAATACAGGCTCAGATAATATGATACTGCATACAATCATAGACAATCAGCCGTCAAAGGATACATCGGGCCCCAACCTTCAATCGGAGCACGGCCTTTGCTTCCAGTTTACATCAGATGGAAAAAACTACCTTATAGATACAGGTGCCAGCGGTGCATTCATCGGGAACATGGAGGCACTTGCCGGAAATGGTATATGTAATGTAGAGGATATAGATGCCGTATTCATCTCCCACGGGCACAATGACCATACAGGGGGGCTGAGGAAGTTCTTTGAACACAATTCAAAGGCACCAGTGTACCTGCACAATTCAATTAGGGGAAACTTTTTCTACTCTTGCCGCCCCAAAAAAGGGGTACGCGAAGCCCGCAACATTGGAATGGAACAGGCCCTTTTTGCAGATTTCGGCCACCGTTTCACAGAGATTGGAGAAATTACCCGCATTACAGAGAAGATTACCCTTATACCGTTGTCGGGAAGAAGGGATTTCCCCACCCCAATGGGAAATGAATTCCTCTACTGTAATGATCTTCCCGACAATTTTACCCACGAGGTTGCCGTTCTGGTTGAGTATGCTCCGGAGGAATTTGCAGTAATCTCCCCATGCAGCCACAACGGGATACTGAATATTCTGGAAGATTGCAGGGAGTGGATTGAAAGGAAATATGGCAACGGCAGCAAAAGTGGAAGCAATGCCGGCATGTGGAGAAAAGTGGATTGCGCCGAAATGATAAAACATTTCGTTGGAGGGCTCCACTATGTGGATTATCTTCTTATGGGGCAGGGCGAAAAAGAGGCCGCCTCAATACTTGAGACGGCCAGTATCATAAAAGAAAAATATCCTCTTTTGAAAATCCACACGGGGCATTGTACATGTACCCGTGCAGCGGAACTGCTTGCTGATGCATTGGGATGCCGATGTTCCATTTTCTGCAGCGGATACACAATTGGCCTGGAATAACTACTCAATCTTCTTGAGCAAAAGTTCTGTGGAGACCATTCCTCCCATAGCAACAGTAGCCTGTTTAACAAGTCCGACACCCTTGCCATACCAGTAGGTTACCTCAGATACCTGTTCCTGGCCCATTACTGACACAACCTGTTTTTCAGTCATCTTAACACATTGGAAAGTACCTGCAGGGGTAACAAGTTCTTCTGTTGTACCGGTTTTCCTATCCTTTATTGAAATGGTCATATCCAAATCCATTCCCTGGATATTAACCTTTACACGCATAGTGGCAGGTTTCAGTTCCAAATTCTCTAAAAGGGTAAGAGGATAGACCAAGTCTGTAGCCTCAAGCACCTCAGCATTGCCTCCCATTTGGGAAAGCTGACCTTCAAGTACCTCCTTTACAGATATGACATATTCACCATCTGCAACAGAATAGGTAAGGGAACTTTTCTGTCCCTCCACCCCCTCTGCAGTGGAAGCGGAACTTGTTACAATATATTTTCCGTCTTCGGTTTTCTCCAGAGTTTGGGTAACATACATTTTAGTAACACCCATAGGAGTTACTGCATTAACTTCATAAGAGATCTTTTTGCCAGGATCCGGCATTATCTGGAACTCCTGGGCAACGGCAGCCATGGAACATAGGACAAGGGCTGCAAACAACATAAATCTTTTCATTGCAATATGGTTTTATAATATTTTACACAAGTATATCATCAACTCCCATTTTAGGGACAAAATGTACTCCATCTTTACGGTAGTATGCCTGCGGCTCACCCAGTTTTATACGGGTCAACTGTATATTCTCCGCCCCTTTGCCTATAGCAAGTACCAGAACCGGCTCATGTTCAAGTGCAAATTCATTTACTGTCTCCACTTTATTGAAGGCACCAATACAGATACCGTTCAAACCAATTTCCACCGCCTTCAGGAGCATGCTCTGGGCTGCAATTCCCAAATCGATATCTACCCACTTGTTCTCCGCCACAGTAGAGCAGATGATTATGAATGCGGTAGGCTCAGTCCCCTTGAACGGCAGATTGAGTTCAGGCAATGCCCCGCCCCATTTTGTATATTGCTGCATCCGCGGAGCATCCTCACCGTAAACCAGTTTGAACCTCAATGCCTGCTGGTTCTTGGCACAAGGAATTTTTGTACACACCTCCACAATTTTGACCAACTCCTCCCTGCTCACCTTATAAGAATTGTCAAACCCCCTATAACTTCTGTTCCTGAGCAACAGAGAATCCAGACTTGGATTGCTGGCCGCCACTTTATGCTTTGTACCACCTTTCCTTGCTTGCAACTCCTCAAATTTTTTCTCCAAATAATTGTCTGCCATAACTGAATGTTTTTTCAAAGGTAATATTTTTTTTATAACGTTGTCTTTTTGTACAATTCATTGTTTCACAATGAATTGCAAAAATCCCTCTCCTTCACAACGCAGGAGAGGGATTTTAAAAACACTGTAAATCAGTGTTTTATACAAAAAGACAACGTTAAAAAGTAATACCTACAGTTAAACCGGTATAACTTCTGTTGTCAAATTCCGAACCTTTTGGAGCCCAATACTGGAACTGGGCTTTTATAAACAGAGATGTCAAATCTGAGACAAATGTAGAATAGGTGGCCTCAGCGCCAAACCTGTAGTAGTCAGACACAAGATACATGAAATCATTCCTGTACATGTTTGTAACAGTTTCTGAGGTTTCGTACGCACCTGTGTAGATGTACTCACCTTCCAAATTGGAGTTGTAACCCAAATTCACACCTGCAAGAAGAGAACTCTTTTCACACAATTCAAAATTCTTCTTTGCATAAAGATTCCAGAAAAAGTTGTCTGCCTCAAGAGAAGATACCGGCAAAAGATATTTGTCTGACTGCTTGGAGTGTTTCATCTCCACACCTGCCATCCATGAATAGCCTGAACCCTTCTTGGCATACATGTCATAACGGAGACTCAAATCCCTGAAGGAGTATTTGCTCCTCACATATTTTGCAAGGGTAACCCACTCTGCCACATCAAAAGATGAATCCAGTTCCTGAACATACTCAATACCTTCTGTCTTCCTGTCAAGAAAGGAGATAGCCAATTTCTTCATATAAACCTCACCATCATTGAGCAGCTGGACATCCACACCCCACAAATTCTGTTTGGTAGAACCCATATTCTGCTTTTTGGTTGGGGTCTGGAATGCATCCTCTACCTTGTATGAGTATTTCACATCCACAAGGGCAGAGAAATCATCATTATTGGTATAGCCGTACTGCAAACCACCGCCAATCCTGTTACCCTTATAGAAGAATGTACCCACTCCTACAGAACCTGAAACAACCCCCGAAGTATAGTTACCCAATCCTCTCATAATGAATACAGGGTAATCAACCTCCGTATCACTTCTGTTGAAAGTACTTCTCTCATACAGATACTCATAGTTGAAGGTAAGTCCCAAACTGCTTCTTCCCGACAATTCAAACAACAGTGAAGGGGCAGCTTTTACTGTGAGGTAATAAGTTACCGAACGGGGATCCCTCTGTTTGGCACCTGTCTGGGTAGTATATTGCAAATCCATACCGGGAGTCACAAATCCCCACAACTGAGGAAATGCCGCCTTTACACCAAGGTCGTAAGACTGTTTCTTGAACTTGCTCATTACGGCATCAGCCACATAATAAGGCATATCCCTATGCGGATCATAAAGGTTTGTAATGAAACTTGCATCCTTCTCCACAATGTTCTTATAATCAAAGGTACCCCACAATTGGGTTTTGCCAACTGATGTTGCGCCATTGGTATTGAACCCTACTGTGTTCTCCTTTTCCCCATCTTGAGTAAGTTTAAAATCACCGGAAATCATTTCATAACCCAAACCTACAGTACTGTATTTGCTGAGCGGCATCACACTCATACCTGCAGCATTGTTACTGCTCCACCACAGGCTGCGGGCAAGGTTCATCTCTATCTGCGGTTCCCTCACAACCTCCTGCTGTTGGGCATAAACAGCTGAAGGAACGGACAAGCCAAATGCCATCAATAGTATATATAATCTTTTCATCCTATTATTCTGAGTTTAAATTCTACAATCAGTTTGCCCAAGTGTTCCATGAAGGTATTTTGGCTCCGTCACGTCTTGGTACAGGTTTCTCATTTACCTGAAAATCCTCAAGGCTGTTGTTTGTGTCAACATACACAACTCTTCCGTCTTCCTTTGTCTCCTTTACCTTTCGGCTTACACTCATAGCCTTGTATGTACCTCCTACCCAGGTTGCACCGGCATCAAGAACCGCAGGCATACGTTTCTGTGTGATTTTTGTCTCATTGAGCATAAGTTCCACAGCATCCACAATGCAGTCAATAGGAACATCTTTTCCTTTTGTAGAATAGCCAACCGGTGTAATCCATGTGCTTGAATACTTCTGCTCATAATCAGGATCATACATGAGTGAGGCCATCTGCTCATCGGGATAAAAGATTGCAAAAGCACCACCGTTTACAGTAACCAGCCACCACGAGGTAGTAAGTTTCCAGAACGCTCCAACCATATTGTGGGCAGGATTGTCTTTTGTATATGCAGTAGTTTTCAAATAAAACTCAAACTCTGCTCCCGACAAATCTACAGGACAATCTGGATTCAAATTCTCCGCCCTGTGATCATGTGCCATCTGGGCAAGGATTACTGACTCACCAGGCTGAAGAGGGTAAAGTTTATTATTTGGATTCTCCCTGTCAAAAGGAATCTGCCAGATGGTCTGGAAATAGATATAATCCTCCTGGTTCTCCCTCTCCCAAACATATTTGATTGAAGAGGTTCCTGCAGGATTTATATTTCCAAGGCACAAACCGTCCAGATACTGCACCTCATTGCTGTTATTGTACAGTTCATAGTACTGGTCCCTGAAATACGATGTCTTGCCATTTATCTTGCTTCCGCAGTAATATATCTCCTTAAGGATAATATTGCCCGATTTTGCAGCAGACAATTCAAGTGAGAATCTCTTTCCGTCCTCGGTAATATTTATATTGGAAAGGTTACCGTTGAAAACATATGTAAAGCCGTTTGCAGAAGACTCTCCTGAAACCGCTATTGTATAAATGCCGGGGATAATATCCTTGAGTTCCACTACATCACCTGCTTTTACATCCTGCACCATCTCAATGTTCTCTGCATAGTTGTTGAGTTTCACTTTATATGTCTTTGGAGCAGGTACTTCCTCCCCTTTATTGAGGGATATCTGTATTCCTGCCGATATTTCCCCTACAGGTACAATATCCTTCACATCCTCAAACTGTTCACAGGCAATGATTGAAAATGCCGCCATCATTAGAACAAATATCTTTTTCATCTGGGTCTCCTCCTATCTTATGTTAATTTTAAGGTCAAAGCCAAAGAATGTAGGCATTCCAAGTTCAAGGTATGAGCCGGGATACATTTTTCTCTCATACAAAGGTCTTGTATTGAAAATGTTGTTGGCAAAAAACGATGCTGTAAGGAAATCACCTATCTCTTTTGACACATTAATATTGAAAATTACATACGGATCATATTTCTCCTTTATGAACCTCCTGTCATTTGGTGTCTCAAACAGATTTGCGAACTCCGGATCATCCTTCATTGACGGGTCAAAGTCATACACCTTGCCATCCTTGTATGAAATGTACTTCTCAAACATTGTATCATTGCCATACTCTGTCCAGGTTTTGGTAAACCAGTTTGCCTGTGCAGACAATGTCACAACAAAACCTACCTGAGGGATATTGTGGGTAAAACGGAATGTGGTATTGAATACCTCATTAAAACTGCGTGAAACACCTTTCTCGTAAACTCCAATATGGTGTTCAAGATTGTTTGCACTTGTACCGGAGCTGTAAGTATGGTTATTGTTTACTTTCTTCACATGCATATAGGCTCCGTTCACATTTACGCTGGTACGGATTGCATCTATCCTGCCAAGATTCAGTTCATACTCAATACCCTTGTTTACAGTAGAAAGTGAGTTCATAGGGGTTGTGTGGCTCACAAATATATTGTTTACCTCATCCACTTCAAGGGTATATCTGCCCTGTGCATCTTTCTGGAGGTCCTTATAGGTTATGTATGGGATAAGGTGGAAACCTGAGTAAAGGTCAGTACCCATTGAATAACCGTTCTTGAGTTCCTCATGGAATCCTGTAACTGAGAATCCCATCTTCCCGTCGTTGAACTTGAGGTCAAATCCAATCTCAGACTTGGTATTTTTGGCAATTTTCAGATCAGGGTTCTCTGTCTTGAATACTCTTGTTGTACCCAGAAGCAACTGCTGGTCTGCAGGAAGCTTCTCATCGCCCAAGGTATTATAGTTTACAAACTCAAAATATGCATCCTGCGGATACAGGTACAAAGATGTAGGAGCCTTTGCAAGGACACCCCAACCACCCCTGACAAAGAGTGTACGCGGCAAAATCTCAAATGAGGCGTTGAATCGTGGAGTAAGTATACTCTTGCTGTTTATCTGGTCGAAACGGGCTCCGGCAGTAAGTTTCAGTTCATGGTTTCCGAACGAATGCGAGAATACATCCTCAACATATACGCTCAACTGGTTTATGAACGGAATATCCTTGAACGCCCTTGGACGGTAAGCAGATGAGCTGCTGTTGCTCTGTGGAGGGGTATTTATGTTATAGACTGTTCCCCTTCCAAGGTTACCGTCTGTCTTATAATCAACACCCACGAGGATGCTGTTGCTGCTGCTTTCCCATCTCTTATTGAAATGTGCCTTAACAGAGGCCTGGAAGTTAAGTTCCTTTCCATAAATGTCATATCTTGAGAAATAGCTGTACGGAAGATAAGTTCCATAATATGACTCCTCTCCTACAGGAATATTTGTAATCTCTTTTCCATCCCTGTCAAAAATCTTCAAACCTGCAACATTGGAAAGTACAGAACCGTCTGTTGAAGACATAAGGTACGGTGCGTATGCATTTGAAAGCATGCTCTCCCTATAAGACTGTTTGTCTGCATAAGAAAATGAGAGGGTATAGCTCAATCTCTTCAGCCAACCCGCATTGGGAGTTGAGAATGAACCGTTGCTGTTGAACCTGAATCCAATCTCATCAGCACCGTAGGCCATCTGGGAGCGCTCATCATCGGGATTCTTCTCACGGGTATCCTTGCGGTATTTCAAATCGAGGGAAGTATTGGTTGTAAGACGTTCAAAGAATGTCTTTGTCCAAAGGCCCCTTAGGGTAAACCTCTGGTAATACTGGTGTGCCATCTCCTGCTGGCGCGCATCGTAGGCATAATCTCCGCTGATTGAAAGGGCACCACCCTTCTCACCCAACTGCATACCTTTAGATGCAGATACAGAATATGTATAAGGGTTGAGGTTGGCCTTAATCCTCAAAGGTTCCTTGCCGGCTTTGGTCTTTATGATCACTGCACCGGATGTAAGGTCACCATACTGAGCAGAAGGGATACCTCTAATAACCTCAACACTCTCAATGTTGTCTGTAGAGATACCTCGCAAATCCACACCGGCAGCAGGGGTTGAACCCACTCCTACATTTGAATTTGTCCCCTGCATTGTTCCCGACAGCAGCTGCATATTTGCGTTGTTTGAAAGGGCTGCACCATCCATAATTACCGCTGTACCCAAACTGTTCATATTTGCATGGGCATCATCAGTAGCTGTGGTGGCACTGCGGGAAGTTGATGTAGGGGCAATTGTCCTTATATAAATGTTGTTTGCTACAGACATGTTCGAGTTCTGCAATGTGGCTCCCGGCAACAGCTGCATCACATCCTTTATGGTAGCCGCCTGAAGGTGGTCAATTGCCTGTCTGGAAATGTTTGAGGCGGTAGCCTCTCCCGCTTTGCTCTGCTCTGCGAGTACAGTAACCTCACTCAATCTGAAGTTTGTCTCCTTCATTGTAAAATTGAAGGTATATGTTGCACCTGGGGCAAGATTCACCAATGTATCAATTGTTTCCATACCCACAAACTGAATGGCAATGGAGGTCTTTCCAGGCTCAACATTCTTCAGCAGATATGTTCCGTCAAGTTCTGTAGATGTATATACATCCTGTGGCAACAGATGTACTGTTGCAAATCCTACAGGCTCCCCCTTAGGATTTTCCATTACAACCTTTCCTTTTATCTGGGCGTATTTGGCTGCATCATTATTACCTTGCTGGGCAAAAAGGGCTGCAGGCAAAACAAACAAAAGGAGTGCTGCTATAAAACTGCATCTTTTCATATATTATAATATTGCAGGTTATTATTTAAGTCTGTTGAGGGTTTTAAGGAGTTCATCTTTAGCCGCGCCCTCATTCTCAGCACTATAAAGAGTCTCACACTGGGCAATGATATCATCCTTCACACATGAGTACTCATACCATCCCAAAGCCTCAATTGCTGTAAGTTTCAACTCCTCGTCCTTTGTACTCTTTATAATGTGCATCAAAGATTCAACCAATTTGGGCTCGCAACCGTTGCGTCTGCCACGGGCAAAGCTCTTCTGCTCCTTCAATGACATTGAGCCGTCCATAACACCGGCAACCTCCTCCTGGAACGACTTGTCATAATTGTTTATCATCTTTATCAGCTTCCCGAAAGCCTCCTGGCCCTCCCAATAAGGATTTGCCTGGTTCTCCTTGTTGAATTCCTCTATCAGCTTCTGTGCATCATAACCTTTAAGGTTACCCTTCAACTGGAACAATACACGGGCAGAAGTCATTGGATCCATATAAGTTTTTACCACTGCAGGGATAAGTTCCTCAGAGAAGTTCTTGCCCACATACATTGCACTAAGGCGCTGTGTAAGTTCATAGTCATCTGCCAATCCAAGGATAATTGCCTGAGGAAGATTCTCATCCGCTATCTTTCTGTTGGTATTGAATGCAGCCAGGCGCAACACCTTACTGTTGCTGTTTTTCTGGATATCAAGCAACTCCTGTGATGTGATTGCATTGTTGTTGTAGAGCATCTTTATTGCCAGAGATTTGAAGTCACAAACCAACTCATCATCTACAGGGGCATCAAGGACTTTTTTCCAATATTTTACATCATTCTTTTTGGAAGCAATTACCTCATTGATATTGAATCCTCCCTTATTGAAATACTCAATATCCTGGGCTCCGAACTCAAAAGTAGGGTCACCTATAAGGTGTGACTCAAGGGTCATCTGCCCTTTTGCCCAGTTTCCTGCTGAAATGCCCCAGTTGAGCAGACCTATAAGTTCAGTTGTCCAGGTATCCTGCAAAGTGTTTACACTGTTGCCTTTAACCACTACTGTATTACCCGGGTTAAAGATATAATGGCAGGCAATGTAATCATCCTGGTTGAAACTGCCGTTGTAGCATGCATCAAAAATTACCATTCTGGCACCTGATTCATATCCCTCAAGATCTGGAATTACTATATCCATTGATGCTGCATGAAGGCTGTCCTCCTGAATGCGTACAGGGTCAAATGCATCATTGAGCCATGACCTTGGAATGTCATAGTTCTTTACAAAGCGGGCTTTTGTAGCCTCTACATTTTTTGCTGAACGCACCTTGCCCCTGAAATAGTTCCTTGCAAGGTCAATCCACCCTGTAGGGTCTGCTACAAAAGGTGAACCGTTCAGATACTGGGTATCATCCGCACCGTGGTGGTGAAGTACAGCAAGATCCAACTCCTTGTCTGCAACTGCCGCCATAAGGCGGGTCTTCACATATTTGTCAAATGTAAAGTCTATATAATCGAGGTCTCCACCCTTGCGGTTAAGGAACTGGAAATGCTCAGAGAAGGCAACAGCCTCATCTATACGGGCGTTCATGCTCTCTGAGTTGTAACCGTGTCCACCAAAATGTAGCATCTTGTCCATAGGGGCCGGATTCTGTTTTGCTGCAACCGCCTTCTGAAGATAAGCAGCAAGAAGTTCATATTTGTTATCTACCTCAGGAGCCTTTATCCTTGCAGAATATATGTCACACTCAATTTCCTGGGCTCCGTCTGCCAAAAGTGAATAGTAGAAGAAAAGTTTTTTCTGCTCATCCTGTTTCAGGAACTTGAATTTGAGGTCAAAATCATCATAGAAACGGTCTGAAGGGACAGATGACCTCTTCATATCCATTTTCTGGTTCATCTTGAAAGCTGTTGTAAAGTGCTGGGCATCCCTCAACATAGGAATTGGAATGTCACCAATGAATACTGCCCCTTCAAGATTCTCATTTGTGTACATGTTGTACAAGTGACCCTTGATTGAATCAGGGTTGAACCATTTGTCAACAACAAGGACACCTTTTCTGTAGTCATTATCTACAGATTTCACATAAGCATCAATCTGCTCAGGAATGACTTCATAAGTCTTTTCATCTACAACCACAGCCAGGGTTGTAGATGCATTGCTGCTGCAGCTGCTACCGCCAATGACAAACAGTGCGGAGCATACAGCCAATGCCAATTTCATTGTTTTTTTCATATATATGCTATTTATTACTCTTTAACCAGTTCAAGTCCCATATCAATCCCCTTATGGGTTGCCGGAACTCCGTATTTCATCCACACAGGCATAGGGGCCCCTTTTAGGAAGTGGTCCATAAACTGTGACAATCTTATTGTGTAGTCAAGGGCATTCACCCTCTTGCTTATATTGTGGCTCTCGTCGTTGTACTGGAGCATCCAAACCTGTTTGCCAAGTCTGCGCAATGCGGTGAAGTACTCAATGCCCTGATACCATGGAACTGCCTCATCCTTGTCGTTGTGCATTATGAGCAGAGGAGTGTTCACCTTGTCGGCGAAGAAAAGAGGTGAGTTCTCTATGTAAAGGTCAAAGCCCCCCTCATCCCACAATGTTTTTCCTATACGGCTCTGGGTATGCTCATACTGGAACTGTCTCACAACTCCACTGCCCCATCTTATACCACCGTATGCACTTGTCATATTGGCTACAGGTGCACCTGAGCCGGCACATTTGAACATATCTGTCTGAGTTACCAGGTAAGCCACCTGATATCCACCCCAGCTCTGTCCCTGGATTGCAATGTTATCCCTGTCAACCCAAGAGTTCTTGCAAAGGGCCTCAACACCTGAAACTATACAGTTGTAGGCACTCTTTCCCGGGTGCCCTACGGTATAGTGGATATCCGGCATGAATACAAGGTACCCGTTGCTGGTAAAATATGTGATGTTGATTGTAGAACGGCTTACAGCAGGTTTGCGGTATGCATGCTTGTACTGGCTGGATGTCTCATAGAAATAAACCACCATAGGATACTTCTTGTTTGCATCAAAATTCTCAGGCTTGTAAAGCAAACCTTCAAGTTCGCGGCCGTCATAGGCTGTCCAATACACAGACTCACAAGTTCCCCAATTGTAATCTGCCTGCTGAGGATTTGAATTGGTAAGTTTCTTTGAGGTCTTGAACATGTCTTTGGTAACCCACATGTTTGTACTCTCCACAAAGCTGTTCTTTGTATAAGTGATCACATTTGCATCTTTGGCCTTGTTCAGATATCCCAAAGCAAAATCCGTTTCCATAATGAGTTCCTTCATAGGGAGGAGTTTCCCCCTGCGGTTCTGCCTCATATAATATCCGTTGCCCTTAGATTTGTTGTCAAGTGCAGTGAAATATACATTATCCTTCTTCCCTATAGGTTCCTTCTTTATACCTGGAGTACCGTCGGGAAGCTGGAGGGCATCCCATCTCATCATCCTGAAGGTATAACCTTTCTCCCTTCCCAATCCCTGGGTAAGCATCTGGGGAGCTTTCTGCACAAGAGGGTCCACCTCCCATACATCATATTTGTCATATACATAGAAGGTCCTCTCATCTGCACTCCAACCGCCGTTGCCATATGCAGGGGCCATCTGGGGCTTGTCATGCGATTCTTTCCAGAGAGGGAAATGGATTCCGTTGGTAATTGTAACAGGTTCAGCCACATTGCTGATACCAACACCTTTCTCTGTGTTTGCTCCGCGCAAGTCCAATGAGAAGAACTGTTTCTGCTCAGGATTGTACCATACAAGAAAATTCCCTTTTGGAGATGCACTTATATTGCCGGCATAAATCTTCTGAGCAACCATTCTTGAAGATCCGTCTTTCAACGAAATAAGGTAAAGGTCACAAATTGGATTTGCATCCCACTGGCTCTGAATATTGTATCTCTCACTGCTGAATGCGTAGGCATAATCTGCACTCCACTCTGCAGGTACGGTAATATTAGGATATTCCGGCTGCGCAAGACGTACAAGTTCCGCACTTGCCGCTTTATGTGATACAGTATCAAGGTCTATTGTACTGAGGTAACTTCTCTTGGTAAGCATACCCCTCATGTTCAACTGCTGGGTTGAGATGAAGTCATCATTGTAATGCCATACATCTACCTTGGCCTGCTCCTCCTTGTTGGTGGTATCCTTCTGTGGAGGTATTACTGTAATGCCAAAGAAGAGACGGCTGCCAGCCTTATTGGTATTCAAGGCACGGTTGCGGGTAACCCTCATCCCCTCAGGAATGCCGGCCATTGAGTTGTCAACAACTTTCCGGGCCTTTGCCCCTTTATCATAAATATTGAATGTATAGATCTCAACATTCTCATCAATCTTCTTTGTAGTATCAGTATTGGCATAGAAAATTATGAACTTCTCATCTGCAGAGAGATAAGGTTTCAGAATCTCCCCCTTCTTACCTGTTTGGAGAATCTCATCTGAAGATTTTGTTGCTGGATTGTAAGAATAAAGTTTCTTGTACTTCTCCCCTTTTTCTATGCAGAAAAGGCGGTCTCCCTTCTTGCTGAATGAAAGGACATCCACCTCCTTGAGTGTATCTGCAATAGAGTTTGTAGCCAGATTGTATATGATGGTAAGGATTTCTGTCTTTGGCTTTGACTGCTTCTTTGCAGTTTTCTTTTCCTGTGCAGCATCTTCTTTATTATCGGGAAGAGCCTCCTTGTGCTCAACTTTGAATGCGATGAAATCGCCCCCCTCACGAGGAATCTCAACCCCTTTGAGAGCCGGGAACTTTACAATATTTCCTGTAGCAAGTTCAAGAATGCCCAAAGTATCCTTGGGAGCCTTGTCCCCTTTGAGTTTCTTCAGTTTCGCCTCCTTCTGCTGTGCATGGGTAGGCCTGATGGTAAATACGAGGTGTTTCCCCTGTGGTGAGAACTTCATTCTTGCCCCCCTTGGGACAGTTGTGGTTTTCTCTGTTGTGAGATTGATAACATTTACAGAGCCGTCATTCTCCTCCCTATTGCAATAATAAGCGGCCCATTGGCCGTTGTCTGTAATGGCATAGCCGCCAAGTGTCTCCCACTTGTCATAAACCGAGTGGTCAAGCGGTGGCTTAACTACACTCTTGGGCTGCAGGCTTCCATTCTGCTCCTGGGCATTTGCACTCGTGCCCATGCCACAAGCGGCAAGTAATGCCGCACACATAAGAGTTCCAAAAAACAATTTTCTCATTTGATAAGTATACTTATAAAAATAGGGTGCAAAACTACATAAAAGTTTCACACCCTACAATATAAAAAGCTACCCAATTGGGGTGAAAATATGGTGAGATCTACTCAACCACTTCCACCTGTGCCACGCTCTCCTCTTTGATGCTCACTTCATCATCTTCCGAGGTGGCCACACATGAGAATCTGTAGGAACCTGGGGTTATCCCCTCTACCTTGAACTTGTACAGATATGGATACTCATTGTCCACCACCTTATTATTGTTGAACAATGTAAAGACAACATCAAATCCATATTTTACATATTCCAGTTCGGCGACAAACTTAACCTGAAGGGAATCATTGTTCCTGATTGTCAACAATGGGGAATTGTATCCCAGTTCCACGCTCTCAAATGTCTGTTCCTCACCGGTTGTAATGTTTTTAAGGACAAATTTGGCCGGGCCATCATGGTTGATTTTTGTCTTTTCACAAGAAACAAGGGTGATTGCCGCCAGAAACAATACTGCTAAATATCCAAGATTTTTCATAACTGTATCAAATCATTATAGTTAAAACTGTTGCAAAAATACATAAAATTACATTTCGTCCACACTCGGCATCCTCAGCGTGGATAAGCGGTTGCTATTATCTCTCTGCATCCACTAAAGATACCATTTTTGTGGACAAATGCCGCCTCAGCTCACCTCCCGGCACCCACAAGAGCCAGCTGTACCCCACAAAAAAAGCCGCTTTTCCAGCGGCTTGGTCTGTGATCCGTCTGGGGCTCGAACCCAGGACCCCAACATTAAAAGTGTTGTGCTCTACCTGCTGAGCTAACGAATCATCCCGTTTTGGGACTGCAAATGTAGAGTTTTTTTTTAAATATACAAACATTTGCAGCACAATTGATGTAAAAATCATATCTCTTCCACCAGACTATACTCGGCTTCCCAATTTTCTGCCTTAATAATCAATTGGTTATAAGAATAATCAATCTCCATTCTTATATCCCCCAAATTGGCACACTGTATATCATATCCATTCTCTTCAAGATATTTTCCAATTGGTATATCCCTGTTTACCAAAATCTTACCCAATGTACCATCCACTTCCCTTTTCCGTATCAGCAGAGAAAGCAGAATATTCTCGGTATCAGGCTGGCGAAGAATTCGTCCGGAATATTTTGTATAATAATTGCCCATATCACACAATTCCATATATGTCTGCACTCTGCTTCCCGAAAACCCGCCATCTACATAAAAGCCCCCTTTGGCACATAGAAGCACCATCTCCACATCAAAATCTACTCCTACCCATCCCTGCAAATATACATCTACAGTTGCAAACTCCTTATGCGGCCTCACCTTAATATAAGAATCTTCACATTTTGTATTAATCATACTCTTGCAGAAATAGAGAGAATCGGCCTGTATGCCATCCCGTTTGAGCATTGCCGTACCCAATGAATATTTCTCCACCAGTTCAGTACCTCCCCTGATGTTACCCCAAAGCATGCACCTCACATCTTCATATCTCGGCACCTCAACCACATAGGGGGAGGTATAGTCCCTTCTGTATATTGTATCTTTGTATATCATTTCCCCCACTTCATTAAAAAGCCACATCTGCAGTTCCCTTATACTTTTGTCCACATCCTTCAAATCCACTGTAAGATACGAAGGGCATACATCCCTGTCTTCAAATACCCTGCAGCCCGCGGCTAAAGCAAGGATAGCTCCCAAAAACAAACATTTCAAGCACCTTTCCATACCTACTAAAACTCAACTACACTTTCAGAGAGAGGTTCCCAGTCCTTAACACTAACTGTCGCCGACAATGTACCCTTCTCAACATCCGAATCAGGATCCAGAGAACCTGGCCTCTTGATGGTCACATCTACCGAATAGCAGCAGTTCCTCTTTACTTCACTCAATTTTACAGGGTAATAATATACTGACCCGTTCAGTTCCCCCTCTATCACAACTCTTGTAAACTTGTCCGTATCATTCTCTGCAGCAAATCCGTTCTCAAAGCAATAGAAATAGTGCGGAGTTGCATATCCTGCATCAGAAATTCCAGTTCCCAGATCATCATAAATCATACCGGCCATCGCACATGCATCAGCATCCTCCTCCAGAGCTTTTCCCTTGTTATAAACCTTAAGATTGTCTCCACTGCCATCAAAAATCACTTTTTCTGCCTGAGCATTTAGCAAATAAGCCTTCACATTTTTAAGTTCCATACCCTCATAAGGGCCATCTTTAAAAGCTGTCCTTACAGATTTGACCTGTATTCGTGCCACAAGCCTTTTTATGGTAAATGATACGGTTGAAGCTATCTGCAGCCGTGCTTCTGTTCCCCCCGTCATTATGAAACTTTTCAGATTCTCCTGTGCCAGCAATGCCGTCTGCTGCTCAAAAAGGGTACGGGTATTTACCCCCTTCCAGTTTGCCCTGTGAGAATTTGCCACTGCATAAATCATCTTGTTGCCTGTAGTTGTCTGAACTTCCAGATTTGTAAGGTTTCCCAATTCAGCTGTTGTGAATTTTCTGTATCCGTCCAATACCCCGTCATCCGGTTTTCCCTCATTTACCCTGAAAACGAATATCTCCAATGTCTGTATATGGTTGTCATCACTCTGTATGCCATGTCCGTTTCCAACAGCCTTGGTCCCCTCCTGGGGTTTGAGATTAACATACAGTACACTTTCCATAAGATCTTCAGCCACAACTGGCTGATCCTCCTTGCTGCAGCTGCAGGCCATTACTGCCACTGCCATCATAAATAAGATTTTCTTCATAATATAGTTTTTAAAAATTGTTGAACAATCCGTATTTCTTTATCAAAGCACTTATTTCAGGATCAAGGTTTCCCCTATGTCTCATTGCTTCATCCTGCTCAACTGAGTTGAGGAAATGCTCTACTGCCAGTTTCTCATCGCCCAGCCTCCCGTACACAACTGCCAGCATGTAATCCCTCCTGGCATCTCTTGGAAGTCTGCTGAGGATATCCAGAGCTGAGTTGTTATAATCCATACACACATACGCCACAGCTGTATTATAGCAGTCATATGGTCTCAAGAGTGTTACAGCCCTCTTGTAATCCCTGTTTTTCAAAGCTTCTACGCCACTCATGTAAACGGAATCCAGCACTGTTGTATGCACTGTATCCTTCAACATCCCCTTCCTGTGCAGCTTGAAATTGAACTTCACCCTCCTCAAACGGGGATAAATAACCCTCTGCAGATAACCGGAGCCATCCATACCTGTCAAAAGTTCCTCCCTCCTGTCGGGATCAGTTTCCTTAATACACTTCTCCAGCATTTCAGATCCACATCCAAGAACCGTATCCTTCCGGAGAATGGCATACAGACTCTCCCAATCTTCAGATATCTCTGTTATCCTTATGTTTCCATTCCCAAAACCCTCAGATTTTCCATTCACATCCCCCTCATATCCGTCATCCTCATTTATCTCCCATACACTGCTCTCCAGGGAATCACGGTACTGCCGCATATACTCCATAACATAATTCTTAATAGATTCCCCCCTTCTTCCCGACAGTTTGCTGTTCACATGCATCTTCCCCTCAGGGGAGCATGCTGCGGTGATATGAATTGAATCCATTACATAATCTTCATTTGAGAGTATCTGGGAGATATTATCTTTCAATGAGGCCAGTTCTCTCCAGTTATCTCCTACTCCAGGATCAATTTTCCACTCACCCTTCCTGAACTCAATATTATACATTGCATCAAAATGGAGATCCCTGGATATCACCTTTTTGAGATATCTCCCGGTATTGTCTGTGAATGATGAAATTGAACTTATATAAAAGGTAATAGGTTCCGTCCCTTTAAGGGAACATAATCTTCTTCCGTTGGTATATACCTCCCCATCCATAACCATATCTACCCGCCGTAGTCCTGCTCGGGCTTCAATCCTCTGGAGATAGAAATACCTGATTTTCCCTTTCCCCGGATCATGCACTACGGAGTCCAGCCTCACACCCCCAACCGGATATGGATCCACTACAAACCTGTTGTAAATCTTTTCGCTGGCCCTGGCCATCCTGCTGTTGATTCCAGCCAGAATACCTTTTCTGAAATGCTTTCTGGCAGCAGTGTCGGCAACATTATTGCCGTTCCTTGCTACAAATCTCTCCATCATCTTCTCCCTGTGGTACAGTGTATCCGCCACCTCCTGAGGCACCACCCGTCCCATATAATTGCCGTACATCCGGTATTCCCATTCCTGTACCTTCCTGAATCTGGTCCCGGTAATGAATATCTTGTCTGCCGCAAGGGTATCGCCAAGAAACATATAGCGTGGCAAGAACCTCACCTGCCACATGCTCCTCTGCAATTGTTCAGGTACAGCAAGTTCAAAAACAAGGTCAACCACTCCGTTCCTCTCTGCAACATGTCTGAACCTGGCCTCTACAACAATCTCATTGAGCTGCTCTACAGCAACCATCTCCCCGCTTTCATCATCCATCACGGCATTCATTATTATACTGTTCCCCTGCAGATCTTTAACTTCAATCACCTCCGGAGGTTTCTGTACCGTATCATTTGCCGGTGCGGAATAAACATCATCCAGACTCCCGACAGCCACCTCAGCCGTCACTCCTCCTTCCCTTACATAGGAGAGTTTCCTCCCTCCTGCGCACCCTACCATCATAAGGGCCGCAACCACAACCACAACAATTATTGAAACACGCCTGACAGCCAATGCCCAACAGCACCCCTTATACCCTACAGTTTCCATATCACAACACCCTTAAAAGTTGTACCATTATATTTGAAGGGATCAGATAGCCCCCTTCATACTTGCCCAATACCTTTCCGCAAGCAGGACATCCATATTTTGTATATGAGGTGTATCCCCCCTGCAATCCCACCCCTACATTCAGGTTCCACCTGCTGCTTATCATAAAGGCGTACCCAACTCCAACTCCTGCTCCAACAGCATCCCCTTCATAAGCATAACGGTCAATTATACCTCCCGTATTATATCTTGCACATCCCAGATTGGCATCCAGGAACCATCCGCTATTGGAGTACCAGAACCAGTACCTTACCCCAATTGTACCTGCTGCTACCCTATTCTGTACCTGCTTGTCATTGAACTGGAATGTAAAGGGATTATAGCGCCCCCTTATATAAAAGGTCCAGTTGGGGGCCGTACTTAAACCAAACTCACCATTAATTGTTCCAAGATTAAGATAATCCAGCAGATTGGCTGAAACATGCATATTTTGCCCATATATATATGTGGTACCAGGAAGCACCAAGGCAAATGCAGCGAACAAAAAGAGTCTTTTCATTTCCTTTTTTTTGAGGCGAAAATACTCCTACTGCGCCAAAGGGGATACCTGAAAAAGATAAAGTTTGAATTTTATTGCTCTTTTTAAAAAAAGCAAAACATACATTAATTTAAAACAATTTGAATATGGAAAAAAAACATTGGTGGAGCCCCCTCATACTGGGAATTCTGATCCTGGCTCTAGGTATTGTAATCCTTGTTTTCCCACAGGCAAGTTATCTTACAATGACACTCCTTTTTGGAATTGTGATAGCTTTGTCGGGAATAATGTACATAGGATTGGCATTCTGTAAAGAGGTAAAAGGACGCGGATGGCTCATTGCATCCGGAATAGTTGAAATTATTCTGGGAATTTTCCTTACCCTCTCCCCTGCAGTATCTGCTATTGCAATCCCAATCGTTCTCGGATTCTGGCTTTTGTTCAAAGGATTCACACTCATTGGAATGGGATATGCATTGAGTAAAATAAAAGGGAGCGGTTGGGGATGGACAATCTTTTCAGCAGTATTGCTGATAATCTGTGGTGCAATAATTCTTCTCCAACCCATATTTTACGGCATTGAAGCTGTAATATTGTGGAGTGGAGTTTCATTCATCATAGGTGGATGCACCCTCATGAACTACGCATTCAAGCTCAAGGATCTTTATGACGGGAATATGGAGGAATAAAAAAAGGGTGAATCAAAAGTTCACCCTTAATGATGCCTGCAATCTGTTGTTATGATGAAATACATCATTCCGGTCTTTCCGGCTCCCCCACAAATATTCAACACCTGTTGTCAGTACCGGAGAAACCTTATAAATGAGGTTGGTAACAAAGTAGACACCTTCTCTGTAGATATCCCCCTGCTCACCTGAATAATCCTCAGGCAAAAAACATTTCACCTCACTGAATGTAGCGGAAGTTGACAGTTTTTCATTTATGATGTACTGCAATCCCAGATATGATGCAACCACTTCAACACCTTTCATTCTTCCGCTTCCTGCATCAACACTCACCATATCAAGCCCCAATCCCTGCAAATCCTGGACATAAGAGGCGATTCCCCGTCCAAACACACTCTGACTGTAAAGGTTAAGCTTTTTTGTAAGAGGGCTTACTCCACTCAGTTTCACTGCAATACCTGTCTGTGTAGAATTCTTTCCCAATACAGCATTATGATACTCCATATTCCTTATCAATCCCGACAATCTCAGCCATCCATTTCCCTCTTTCCATCCATATTGCACATAAAACGGGATATCGGGAAACCGCTGGTTCACACCATAATTTCCGGCACTGTAATTTGCATTTACAGATGGCATCTCAAGTCCGGCTCCAACTTTCCAGTGTTCCCCGAACCTCTTCTGCCAATCTATAACTGTATTGAACAGAAATGTCATTGCATTTGGCCCCTGCTGGTCTATTGTCTGGGCCGCCGCTGCTCCATCAGTAAAGAGGCTTGTGGTATATCCCACTGTAAGATTCCTGTATGTGAGATATGCAGCCTTAATGGAAAATCCGTAATTGTCAAGGCCCTCTGCAAAGCCAAAATCAACATAGGCACCCACTTTGTTCTCTGTATGGGGCAGTGCCACAAAGTTGAAGAAGATATTTGATGAGGCGGCACTCATCTGTACAAGCGAACCGTTCCCGGCCTGAGGCTGCATAGGGATTGCGCTGGTCACAAAGTACATTGGACTCTCAATAGGATTTCCAAAATCATATGAGAGGGATCCCCTGATATAGCCGCCAATTCCCAGATAAAACTCCCTTTCCTTACCAATTACTGAGAATCTTGGCATACCTGGTGCATTGAAATATTTGGGGGCATTCTCCTCAAGCACCTTCAATACTACTGTATCCTGCCCATTTACCTTTAGGACAGAAAAAGTGGCCGCACATATGCAGGCCACCATAATTTTACACAATTTCATTTCCACTATTCTTTATCTTCAATTACAACAACCCTATTGAGCTGTGCACCTTCAAATTTCTGCTGTGAAGAACCTACCGCATCAATTTTCAACTGTGCAGGATCAATTCCATATTTGTCTACCAATACTTTATAAACTGCCTCACCCCTCTTCTGGCTCAACTTCATATTGAACTCAGGAGTACCTGTCTCCTTGTCTGCAGATGCAAAGATTACAAAGTTCTTTCCAGGGAACTGTTTTATCATATCAGCCATATATCCAAGATTAATAACGGATTTCTCAGTAAGATCTGCTTTACCAATCTCAAAGAAGATTGCAAGGTTAGGCATCAACGGTACCGGCATTTCCACACTGTTGGCATCATTGAGCTCTTTCTTGACATTCTTGAGCTGCATCTCAAGCACTGACCTCTTCTGGTCGGCCTTCTCCAGCATTGCCTCCAAAGCAGCTATTTCCTGCACATAGCGGGTATTGTCTTCCACTACAACAAGATCTGATGCTCTTTGGAATCCCCTGGTATTGAATTTATATGTAAGGCCGGCTGTTACGGTGGCCAATACATTTACCCCGTTGTCTCCCTGGCTGTGGACAAATCTCTGGTTTACAAACATGGTACGCATATCAATACTTATATCAAATGCATCCGAGAGCCTTAAATTGTGCAACAGGCCAAGATTTGCGGCAAGTTCTTTCTTGGATGTACCGTTGCCCTCACTTCTCGCCAGGCCAAAACCGGCATAAGGAACAAAATTCCAGAATCTGTCAACTCTTTCACCTCCAATAGCATTAGAGATGTTCCACAAGAAGTCTCCATGAATGTTCATTGTGTTGAATTTCTCCTTATAGAACCCCTCCTTGTCAATATTGCCCTCTGAATAAGGCAACATGCCGTAGCTCCATCCTTTGGCCTGGAGCCCTGAATACTGCAATCTTACTCCTACAGCCGGAGTAATCCACTTGCCCACTGAAATATCAAGGGCAGGAGCCATACGTTTCCCTATTGAACCGTGGGAATCATCATCTCCAAAATAAATCTGGACACCGCCTCCGGCTGAAACAAACCAATTGTCCCAAAAACCGTTGGTAACATACGGGCCCTTAACATTCTGGATCTCTATTACTGTTTCATCTTGTGCAAACACCGGTAAGCACATTATTGAAACCATCATAATCATAAAAACTTTTTTCATACGCCTGAATTTTAAATTAAACCGCTTTACCTACTCAACACACATCATCCCAATTTGTTTTGTCAGGCCCCAAAATTTTCAAAACAAGAACATTCCGCCTCTTTCTTTGTTTGTATTTGGAAACTGAATAAATGAATTGGAGCAATGAAAAGAATTTTAATGCTATCACTGGCCCTACTTACCTTTATTACTTATGGAAACCAAGCTAATGCACAACAAACAAATAACCAAGATTTTGGAGCTGAATCAACGATGAGCCGGCAGGAGGCAAGAAAAGCCGCCAGAGCAGCACACAGAAGAGCTGAAGCAGCACAGCAGCTGAAAGATTTCCAGAAAGCAGTAGAAACAATAAAAAGCGGTTCATTTGTCATTGAAGTGGACCAGCTGCTGTTCCCGAGAGGAAACTCAAAGTTTGTATCAAGCCTTACAAACTTTATCTCTATGAATCAGGGAAATGCAGTCATACAGATTGCCACCAGCTATTACAACCCCGGCCCTAACGGTTTGGGAGGAATTACTGTAGAAGGAAAAGTATCCGATATAACAATGAGTACAGACAAAAAAGGATTTGTCTATTACAACTTTAATGTACAAGGGATGTTTGTTTCTGCCTCGGTAAATGTACAGCTTCTTGGAGACGGGAACAGGACAACAGTAACAGTTTACCCTAATTTCAACAACAATAACCTTACAATGACCGGTGTCATAGTTCCGTATGCCGACTCAAACATATTTCAAGGCCAGACATTTTAGACACATATGACTTCATCCTCGGAGAGGTACCACAAATACCCCTTCACATTTTTGAAGCCCATTCCGGTGAGCAGTTTCATATAGCTGCTCACCTGTTTTTTATACCTTTCTCCAAGATTGGGATTTCCTTTATGTGCTGACCCGAACTTATAATCTATCACAACTGCCTCATCACCCTTAATGATGACTCTGTCCGGACGTTTCTCCTCTCCACTGACGGTAAGAAGTGTACATTCGTTCAGCACTTTCCACTCCTGAGAAAACCATCCATACTGCGCAACAGATTCCATTTTTGAATTTACCATATCCAGCAGCTCCTCCTCAGAACATGAAGCAATCCCCTCCTTGCAGGCCTTGGCAACTGCAGATGGGGTACTTTGGGGATAATCAATCAGAGAAAAGATATAGTGCATTGCTATACCATGCTCGCGTATTGATTCCCCCTCCCCTAAAGAGCCTCCGGCGGCAGCCATCTTCAATCTCTTTTCATTTACAGAAGATGCAAAGACATTCCCCAGGACCATTTTTCCTGCAGATTTCTCCTCACACTTACCTGCATCATGCCTACCGATTGTCATTTTTCCGCACCATTCACCTTCAGCCATCTTTTTGCAATATGCATAGAGGAGATCTGAAACGGTCCCCTTAGACTCTCCACTTTTTCTTGCAACAGGCTCCGGAGCAAAAATTACCAAACTCTTTTTGGGACGGGTAAATGCTACATATACGGTATTGAGTGCATCAATATAAGTACAAAGTTTTTCATTCAGGTATGCCTGTGCGAATTCTGTATCCAGCAATTGCCTCGAATATTTCACCGGTACAGGCCAACCGTTATAACGGCACCACAGATTTGGCGCCAGAAGAGGCTTGTGGTCGAGGTTTTCCGAGAGGAAAGGAAGAATAACCACATTGAACCCCAGTCCCTTGGACTTGTGTATTGTCATTACCCTTATGGCATCCATATCCTCTGGAGCAGATATTGTACATTTTACTCCACTCTCATCCCACCATTTTACGAATTGTGCAATATTGGTTCCATGATTGTTGGTAAAATCGAGTACCAGATCAAGGAAAGCCTGAAGAAAGGCAATATCCTTACGGTCTTCATCGGGAAGTGTTTCCCTTATCACAGCCTCACACAACTGATATAAAGAATGGTTATGCACCAACTCTGCCTGCGGAATGTTCTGGAACATCCTGAGTATCCTCAAAGAATCACCCTGAGGATTATCCATCTCCCTCAACACATTTACAACCTTCTGTACTGCAATTGAAGATGAAATGTAAAGGGAATCGCTTGATATTATATCGTAACCGCACTCAAGGAGCTTTTCAGCAACCATATTCCCTTCGCTCCCTTTCCTTACCAGTACGGCAATATCTTTCTGTGAATACCCGGCACCAAGCAGCTGCTCCACCTTTACCGGCAAAAGTGCAAGTGCGCTCTCCTCAAATCCCTCCTCCGATTTAGGGACAAACCCGATATCTACACAACCTGGAGACTCCAGGCCCTTATCCGACACTTTCTGGTCAAGCCCCATATACACATCAACAATAGGTCCCTCTTTACTCCCATCGTAAAGTATCTGGGCCTCTATGGAACAGAACTTGAAGAAATTGTTGTTGAAGTTCACAATATTGGCGCCACTGCGGTAATTGGTCAGAAGTGGATCACGAACCAGTTCGTCTTCTCTGAACTGTCTGAAAATATCCTCACCAAGTATCTTCCAATCCGAACCTCTCCACCTGTATATGCTCTGCTTCACATCCCCCACTACAAGACTCCCCTTTCCGTCATCAAGACTGTTTTTAAGAAGAGGATAAAAATTCCTCCACTGCAAAGAAGAAGTATCCTGGAACTCATCCAGCATATAATTCTCCAACTGCACACCAATCTTCTCATATACGAACGGAGTGTCACTCCCGTCAATTATCCTGTTAAGCAGCAGGGCAGACTCCGACAAAAGTATTATATTTTTCTCCCTGCAATATTCCAGTACCCTCACATAAACGTCATTTAGAATACCCAATATATTCACATTGGCCAGTACAGCACATGCCGTCGCATACCCCCTGTAACCTTTTTCAAAATGATCCACAATCTTCCCGACAACTTCATTCAGTCCCTGATAAACCATTTCGATTCCTTCCGGACAGCGCTTTCCTGTGTACCATTTTTCAATATTGTCATATAACGCCACAAAACTTGCCGCCGGAGGCTCCACTCCCCCTTTACCCTTCTTAGCGGCAATTTTGCCCAGATAATTGAACGGAGTCCTGCTTCCCCCCTTGAAGTCCACAAGCTCAAGGCCTGCTCCGGATATAATCTGCAATCCCTCCTTTGCCAAATCCACAACCACATTCTCAAAAGTGCCGGCCACCCCCTTCAACTCTCCCTTCAATAAAGCGACATCAGCTACTGAAGCCTTTTCAAAATCATCCCCGCATGCCTCCCGTGCCAATTTGAACTCTTCTGAGAAAAGTTGTGATGCCAATTTCATTATCTCCCCCTTCACATTCCACGAATTTCCCTTGTCCACAGCATCCAGCGAGTATTCAATCAGCCAATCCAGCAATTTGCGGTTCTTTGGATCATCCAAGTCAGAAAACATCCTGTCCACTGCCTTAGAAAGCACATTATCCTTGTCAAGTTCCACATTATATGTGGCCATTCTCCCAAGCTCCCTGGCAAAAGAGCGCATAACAAGTTGGAAAAACTTGTCAATGGTACTTACTCTGAACGAAGTATAATCATGTAAAATGGAAATGAGCATCTCCCCCGCCTTATTCCTCACCCATGATTCACCCTTCCCTGTGTACCCGATTATATCGTTCAGGTAATCCGATTTTGCATCTTTACAGGAAAGCGTATACAATTCCTGAAGAATCCTCTGCTTCATTTCATCGGTAGCCTTGTTTGTAAAGGTTACAGCCAATATATGCCTGAAGGCAAAAGGTTGCCCAAACAGCAGCTTTATATACTCCCCTGTAAGCCTATGTGTTTTTCCTGCTCCTGCAGAAGCCTTAATTACCTGTAACATATCCTTTACCTTTGGCACAGAGCCTGCAATTTACAATAGCCGCAATGCTTCTCCTGCGGATTGGCATAAAACGGCACATCCTCATTAAAAATCTCTTCAACACAATTCACAAGGAGTTCCTTGAACTCCATTAGAGAATCATGCTCCAGCAACAGCTGCATAGGGTGCTCTTTTGCAATTTTCTTCAACGGATAAATGGTAAGAAGAGCATCCTTAACCGTCTCCCCCCTCTCCAACTCATCTTTAAAATATATAAGTGCATAAAGATATAGCTGGGTTATTGCCTTATATCTTCCATCCCCATCCTTGTCAAACAATACAGGAAGCTCAAACTTGCTGTCCGGCGCTGTTACGGCACCGGTCTTGTAATCGACAATCCTTGTTATGTTGTCCTGGGAAAGGATATCTATTCTGTCTATGAAAGCCTTGAAGTTCACCCCAAGTTTCCCTCCATAAACTGGTAGAACATATCGGAAACGTCTCTCACCAGCAACATATCTGAACGGAGCCACCAGCATATCCTCAGCAAGGGCCAGTGAGATATACTTCCTCAGAAGTGCCTCCACAATCCTGTGCTGCCCCTCCAGCTCCTTAAGATGCATATGCTCTTCAAATCCTTTGAGGATAAGTTCCCCTATCCTTGCACTATCCTTCATCATCCCGGCTATTACCTCCTTTCCCACAATACCCCCTTCATACTCCTTATAAAGCCCTTCCATCACAAAATGGAATATGCTTCCAAACACATTGCTCTCCACACTCTCGGCAACTTCCTCCTCATCTGCCATTCCCTCAACACTCTCCACATAGAATTTGAGGGGACATGCAATATAGTTGTTCAAAGCACTTGCAGAGAGGGATTTTGTCCCTTCTCCAGTAAACATTCCCACAAGTTTCTCCATTACCTCACCCCTCTTCTCCACCTTCACCGGTCCTGCTTGCCCATTGATGACCGGAGGTACAGATACAACCGTCTCCTGCAGAGGCATCTGAAAATGGTATTTCAGCTGTTTAACATAACGGCTTACCTCCCCTACAGAAAGACCTTCTGTACGGGTATCATAAATCATGTACACATTGCGTGCCCTGCAAATGCTCCTGTAGAAATGGTATGCAGCTATACCATCCTGAAGTTCATATGTAGGAAGCCCGAACCCCACCCTCAAGTTATATGGTACAATTGAATCCGCCACACTGCTTTGCGGAAATTTCCCCTCATTGGCAGATACTATTATCACATTGTCAAAATCCAGGGCCCTGGTCTCAAGGGTTCCCATTACCTGTAACCCTGCCAGCGGCTCTCCCCTGAATGGTACAACAATTCCCCTGCACAACTGCTCCAGCAGTCTGAAGCATGTTGCCCCTTCCATAGGAATTTCCAGCTTCCTCAGCCTGTTCACCTGCTGATAATATCTGTATACAAACTCCCTGTCCCATCCTTCCAGGGCAGAATCAAGATACTCCAGCATATCCATAAGGTACCCGAGTATGTCATCTGCACCGTCAACTGCATGAAACAATCTGGAAAGCAGCACATTCTCCCCTTCAAGCAAAGCTGCCCCTACAGGAATATATATCATATTGCCCTCTACAATCTGTCTCCTTATCCTCGCCCCCTCCTCCTTGGCAAGCCTCTTCACATATTCATGGGAAAGGAGTTCCAACAATGAGGCATGATAAAACACCTTTTCCCCTTTCCATATCCTCACATCACTCTGCATCTGCCTGACCAGATTCATAAAAGAAGCCAGAGGAGCAGCAGATAAAGGATACCCCATGGTAACATTTATTGACTTGAACTTTGGTGGAATTGAATTTAGAACAGGCATGAGCATATTCTCGTCGGGAAGCACAACTGCAGTGGAAAATGCATCATCCGCACCAACCTCCTCTCCCGGGAAAAGTTTCTCCAGAATCTCTGCAACCACAAAAGCCTGCCCTATTCCCGACGGGGAAGCAAATACACTGATCTTCTGTTCACCTTTTGGAACGGTATCCCCCTTTATCCTATATTTGGATGGAAATTCTTTAACGCATCCGCTTATTATTCCATAAGCGCCGTTAAGGGGGTCAGTAAGCATCTCACCGTAAAAATCCCAATAGAAATCCCCTTTGCCACAATCCCTCAAATACCGCATTATCCTCTTCTCGCACACATTTGGCGCATTGAATCCTATGAAGACAACATCCTTGGAAAACTCTTTTCCATCTATCTTCTCCGCAACCCGCCTGTATATCTGTCCTTCATACCCTATTCCTCTACCAATCAACGTCTTATTAAAGTTCTCATACAAGGTGTACATTATTCCCCAAATGGAAGCAAAGAACTCCTTCTTTTGGGTAAATGTCCCCCCCTTGAGATAATTTGACCAAAAACACTTTACAGCCTCAAGTTGTCGGGAAGAGAGAAATGAAAAATCTGTTTCCAGTTCCTTCAACTCCCTAATATTGGTAAAGAGCTGTCGGGGATTCACCATATACTTGTCTATATCATTGAAATCCTTAAGAATTACATTCCCCCAGTGGACAAAATCGTCAAAGGATTCCGGTGCAGCATTCCCAATACCACCGCTTTTGATTGCAACATATTCTTTATACAACAGGTACAGCTGTTCAACCGGATCAGCCGGCTCCAAACCAGACAACTGCTGTACAAAGTCATTTATGGTAATTATTTCAGGTGAAAAGAGAGGAGTACCCCATCTGCTTCCATACTCCTGTCCAAAATATCTCTGAAAAAATTTCACAGATCTCCTGTTTGGAAGCACAAAAGTACAATCCAATCTGTTGTCTGACACAAAACATCCGGCAACTTCCCTTAAAAACTGATTATTCATAACCCTTTATTCCAACTCCTTAACCTTATGTTTCTCTCCCACAACCCATACCGTATCCCCAGGCTGTATGATTGTGGCAGATGTGGTCCTGATGAATGTATTGCTGTCTTCCCCCTCAAGTCCAACAAGAAGGACTCCAAACTTTTCCCTTATATGTGTAATGTTGGCATTCTCCCCAATCATAGGAGAATCCTCCTGCAGGGTTATCTGGAAAAGTTCCATCTCAACAGATGTACCTTCCCTTGGTTTAACCTTCTCCTCTGCCGCATCCTTGAAATCCATTATCTGCTTGTCTGTGCCAAGTATGATAAGGATATCCATCGGGAATAATATCTCTGTATTTACCGGGAGGTCCACAATATCCATACCCCTGAGCAGCTGTATTACCAAAGCCCCGGTATTCCTGCTCCTGTGTATCTGGGATATAGTCTTGCCGGCAATGAAAGAGTTAGGTTCAACCTCAACCTTCTCTATATGTATTTCATCCGCAAGTTCTCGTGGAAGCACCAAGGACCTTCGTCCACCTTCACTGTTAAGATTTGTAAGGAATCTGTCCTCAATACGGGCATAATGCTGTTTTATCTTATTGGAAACAAGCACAACAGAAATAATGAGCGCACATAGGGTAAGCACCGCTCCATATCCCATTGCAATATAGAAAGATGAAGTTATTGATATGGCAATGATTGCAATCAGGTACTTGAGTATCATCATGAACAGAAGCGGTCCGCGTGCAAATTTCTGGTCCTGCCATATTTTGTCAAATGCCCCGTCGCTGTCCTTCCTCTTGAGCAAAGCCCACAGAAAAGGCAACATTGCAGAGAGATTTATTGCAAAAGAGAGTATCCTTATATGGGTAGCTTCCCCAAAAAGCCTCACTATATACGGATAAATTATCTGTGTAAAGAAAATGTTCACAAACAATATCCACCCTATATAAATGAAGAGCCTCAACGCATACGACTTCAACAGTTTGTTCCATTCACTCTCCCGGTTAAGTGTCTTTCTTCCTGTACCCAATCTCTCAATTACAGTTCTCCACTGTGGCTTTACACTGTTGTAAATAAAATTGTAGAGCGGCTCACCCAACTTCATCCAATACGGAGTGATGAATGTAGTAAGTATGGAGACTGTTACAATAACCGGATACAAGTGTTCAGGAACCACTTTATGGTCCAGTCCCATCTGCACAATAATGAAAGAGAACTCTCCTATCTGGCACAGGCATATTCCCGACAATATTGCATTCTTGAGCGTCTGACCGGAGAACAGAAGCCCCAAAGTGGCCGCCAGCGGCTTTGCAGTAATGATTACTGCGGAAATGAGAAGTATCTGCGGCCAATACTTGAAGACAGCAGAAGGATCAACAAGCATTCCTACCGAAACAAAAAAAATTGCCCCAAAGAAATCCTTTACAGGCTTTACAAGCTTAATAATTCTCTCGCTCTGAATTGTACCGCTTAGAATGGAGCCCATTACAAAAGCCCCCAATGCCTCTGAAATGCCTGCCTTTATAGTAATGACAACCATCATGAAACACAACCCCAATGAAACGACAATAACTGTTTCATCAGAAAGGAACTGTTTCATTTTCTTAAAGATTGTAGGTATGAAGAATATTCCCCCAGTAAACCATAGCAGCAGGAACAGTGCCAGATTAGCAATCTTGTCTGCCAATTCCACCCCATTGAAACTTTTGCTCAGCACAACTGCAGGCAACAGTACCAGTATAAGAATTGCTACAAGATCCTCCACCACAAGTGCCCCAAATACCATTTGGGTAAACTTCTTGTTCTTCACCCCCATATCATCAAAAGCCTTGATAATGATTGAAGTGGAGGAGATGCTGAGCATTCCACCAAGGAAAATTGATGAGACCCATGTCCAATGCAGAACCCTTCCCACAATTATTCCCATACAAAACATCATTACCACCTCAGTAAATACGGTAATGAAACCCGAACCGCCCACCTTCTTGAGCTTCTTGAAGTTGAACTCCAGTCCAAGGCCGAACAGAAGGAAGATTACACCAATCTTACCCCAGAATTCAACATTCTGGGAATCAGCAACCGTAGGGATAAAAGTAATGTACGGACCTGCAAGTACACCTGCAACAATATATCCAAGAACTACTGGTTGTTTGAGTTTCTTGAAAATTACAGTAACAACCCCGGCAACTATAAGTATCAGGGCCAAATCGGACAAAAGCGTATTCATACCGGACTATTCAACTTTTAATTGGGAAATCTCGTCAAGAGACTGGATAAACACAAAAAGCCCGTTCTGCTCCCTGTGTCCATGTATTTTCATAACCACATCAGCCTTGTATACAACCACACCTCCATGCATCTCCTCCATACTGCTATATGAGACAAGGTGATATTTTCTGTCGTGAATCTCCTTCACAACCCTCTCAAGATTATCTTTCCTGGAGGTATAAAAAGTAATGGAAATGGAACTGAGTCCAATCTTTCCAAAAATAAGAGTAAGCACCTCAAGCCCTATAAGCACAAGAATAGTTGCAGCTATACCAAGGAAATACATTCCTCCACCAACAGCCATTCCTATACCGGCGGTTGCCCATAGACCTGCTGCTGTAGTAAGCCCCCTAATGAACTGCTTGTGAAAAATTATGGTTCCGGCACCTAAAAAACCAATTCCACTTACAATCTGGGCAGCAACCCTTGCCCCGTCATAATTTGCACCATTGGCCTTTACAATCTCCGCAAACCCGTACTGCGAAATTATCATGAAAAGTGCGCTTCCCAAACTTACAAGGAAATGTGTCCTGAACCCAGCCTCCTTTGCCCTATATTCCCTGTCAAGGCCAATTACAGCCCCCAACATTCCTGCAATCAATAATCTTGAAACAAATGTCCATTCCATATACATCTCCTCCCATATTATTCACAAGGAGGGTGACTGCAAAGCAGCCGCCCTCCATACAATATACCATTATGCAACTGCTATGTTACAATCTTGCTCTGATAGCCTTTGAAGCCTCTTCATAACCGGGCTTGTCAAGCAGGGCAAACATGTTCTTCTTGTAATCCTCAACACCAGGCTGGTTGAAAGGATTCACTCCCAACATATAGCCGCTTATACCGCAGGCAATCTCAAACATATAGAACAACTCTCCCAAGTTGTACTCATCTATCTGCTCAATCTCTATCTCAAAGTTAGGGACACCTCCATCTGTATGGGCAAGACGTGTACCCAACTGGGCCATCTTGTTAACCTCCTCAACACGTTTTCCGGCAAGGAAGTTCAAACCGTCAAGGTTCTGCTCATCACTCTCAATCTTAACTGTATGATAAGCCTTCTTCACAAGTACATTTGTCTCAAACAAGGTTCTCTCACCGTCCTGGATGTACTGGCCCATAGAGTGAAGGTCTGTAGAGAAGTTTACCGATGCAGGGAAAATACCCTTGCCGTCCTTACCCTCGCTCTCTCCGTAAAGCTGTTTCCACCACTCACCCAAATACTGCAATTTAGGGTTGTAGTTTACAAGAATCTCAATCTTCTTGCCCAATGAATATGCGGCATTACGCGCTGCAGCATATAGGATTGCAGGATTTGAAGCCTCTCTCTTTGCACAAACCTCCTGCATATGCCTTGCACCCTCAACAAGAGCCCTTATATCAAAACCTGCAACAGCAATTGGAAGAAGTCCAACTGGAGTCAATACAGAGAAACGGCCACCCACATTATCAGGAATCACAAAAGTTGTGTACCCCTCCTGAGTTGCAAGAGTCCTCAAAGCACCTTTTGATGCATCTGTAATTGCCACAATCCTCTCTTTGCAGATCTCTTTGCCGAACCTCTTCTCCATATTCTCCTTAAGGATACGGAAAGCGATTGCAGGCTCTGTAGTTGTACCTGATTTTGATATTACAATTGTGGCGTAAGTCCTGTTTGCAAGGAACTCAAGAAGCTCCCCAGTATAATCCTCAGAAATGTTATGGCCGGCAAATACCACCTGCGGATGAGTATTTGGCATGCTTGCAGCAAAAGTGTGCGAAAGTGCTTCAATAGCACATTTGGCACCAAGATAAGAGCCGCCGATACCCACAACAACTACAACATCCACCTTGCCAATCCATCTCTTTACAATGCTGTTGCAAGCGTCAACAAGTGAATTGTCAATCTCTGATGGAAGGTTTACCCAGCCAAGGAAATCATTTCCTGCACCATTCCCTGCCAATACTGTATCCAAACCGGCATAAGCCTTCTCTACATGCTCTTTCAAAAGAGCCTCTGAAATAAAGCCTTCAGCAGCTTTTAAATTTATTGAAACCATTTTATTATTATTGTTATTGTTTTCCCGATAATCTAGAACAACTCCTCTGTAAGCTGTTTTATTACAAAAGGAGGATATCTTTCTTCATACAGAATCAGATATACAGCCTCAGCTATAGGCATATCTATCCTGTATTCCTTATTTATCTCATGAATACACTTGCTGGCATAATACCCTTCAGCAACCATACTCATCTCCACCTGCGCACTCTTTACAGAATATCCCTTTCCAATCATGTTTCCAAAAGTACGGTTACGGCTGAACTGCGAATAACCGGTTACAAGCAGGTCTCCCAGATATGCTGCCGATTTCACCACACGGTTCTTGTCGGGATGGGTGGCATTGAGGAAAGATGCAAGCTCGTGGAAAGCATTTGTCATAAGGACAGCCATAAAATTATCGCCATACCCCAGCCCATGACATATTCCTGCTGCTATCGCATAAATATTCTTGAGGGCTGCGGCAAACTCAACGCCATATATATCTGTACTTGGAGTTGTCTTTATGTATTTGCATGCAAAAACATCACACAATGCTCTGGCCACCTCAATGTGTTTGCTGGTAAGTGTCAGATAAGACAACCTCTCCATGGACACCTCCTCCGCATGACAAGGTCCGCTGATAATGCCAATCCTGTCAAAAGGGACCCCATGTATCTGGTTGAAGTACTCCGCGATTGTAAGATTCTTCTCATCCACAAAGCCCTTGATTGCAGAAATGATGAATTTGTTGTCCAAAGATCCGGTAAAGTTCCGCATGACACTCATGAAGTAGGCTGAGGGAACAGCAAAGACCAGCACATCTGCACTGTCAATAACTTCATTGATATCTGTACTCATGTTCAGCCTGGTAGGATCCAGCAGCACTGATTGCAGATATGAACGGCTGTGATGATTTTCCCGGATGTTGTCTATGTTCTTCTGATTTCGCATGAACCACGATATGCACTGCTGATGATTCAGCAGCAATTTGACGAGCGCAGTGGCCCAGCTGCCACTTCCTATCATTGCATATCTCAGATTTTCATTCTCAAAAAATGTAATCATGATATTCAGGTTTGTACAAAGTACAAATATAACCTTTTTTTTTAGAAAAAAAAAACCGGCAACACTGAGGCTGCCGGCTGCCTTCCTAAAAGGAAAACACATAAATTCAGATGAATCCGGAATACCGGGAAATCAAACCCCTTTGAACGGCATACCCGCACACCTTGAACGTCTATACCGCATAACCCCAATATTCCATTAAGGACTCAAACATTAGACTTGTGAAACAAAAAAAAGTTTAATCGGGAGAGAAAATTTAAAAAAATTTTCATTATAGCATGTTTCCAACACCCCCATTCTCCTCAAACCATCTGTCCACAGCAAGGGAGTCTGACATGGCTGCGGTTGTGGCCAATTGGTCACACCTTTCGTTTTCCGGGTGACCGGCATGCCCCTTTATCCAGAAGAAGCGGAGCTGGTGCTTGCGGGATATCACAAGGAAACGCTCCCACAAATCTGCATTCTTCTGTTTGTGCAACCCCTTTTTCTGCCAGTTTGAGAGCCAGCCCTCATTAACTGCCTTAACCACATAAGAAGAGTCTGAATAGACATTTACCTGGGCATTCTGCCTCTTGATTGCCTCAAGTCCCACTATTACAGCCAACAGTTCCATCCTGTTGTTGGTGGTGTTCCTGAACCCTCCGCTCAACTCCTTTCTGTGCGGGCCACAAGAAAGGACAACCCCATAGCCTCCAGGCCCGGGGTTACCTCTCGAAGATCCGTCCGTATATAGATTTATAGGCTCCATCTACGTATGCTATGCAATGAAAGGCTTGCCCGTCCTCTCCTTCTGCTGGGTTTCAAACTCCTTTATCTTAAGTGGATTCGCATGCATCTGGGCATATCTTTCCCTGTTTCTTACCACATCCACGGCAAGATAAATGGAACTTATCATGGATTGTGGATTTGCCTTGTTCTCCCCTGCCAGATCAAATGCAGTTCCATGGTCAGGAGATGTCCTCACTACAGGCAATCCTGCAGTAAAGTTGACACCGCTGTCAAAAGCGAGGGATTTGAATGGAATCAGTCCCTGGTCGTGATACATTGCCAGTACAGCATCAAATTTATACTGCATGTTCACACTGAAGAATCCGTCGGGAGGATAAGGTCCGAATGCCATAATTCCCTCTTCATTTGCCATCTTTATAGCAGGAGCAATTATATTCTGTTCCTCATCACCCATAAGCCCCTTGTCTCCAGAGTGTGGATTTAGCCCCAATACCGCAAGTTTCGGCTTCACTATATTGAAGTCTTTGAGCAATGATTCATTCATTATCCTCAGCTTGCTTACAATAAGTTCCGGATTAAGGGCCTGGGATACTTTGGAAAGGGCAATGTGGCCGGTTGCAACACCAACCCTCATCTTGTCTGAGCAAAGGAACATAAGGCCGTCCTTAGCCTCAAACTCATTTATCAGATACTCTGTATGTCCTGCATATTTGAATGTCTCCTCATTTACAGACCTTTTGTTGAACGGTGCAGTTACTATTGCATCCAAATGTCCGGCCTTTATCTCCTCAACCGCCTTTTCAAGAGCAATGATGGCAGCTTTTGCCCCATCATTGGTACATTGTCCCGGTTCAATCTGAAGATTGTCGGGAACACAATTCACAATATTTACCCTTTTTGGATGGGCATCTTTTGCAGATGAAATGACATTGGTGTTAATATTCTCTGTCTCAGGTATATCTTTCCTGTACAAGCCAAAAGCCTTTGAAGATCCATAAACTACAGGGGTACATATCTCAAGGATTCGCGCATCAGACAAAGCCTTGATTATCACTTCATATCCTATGCCATTGGTATCCCCTTGCGTAATTCCTACTACTATTTTTCGTGTCATAAAAATCTCATTAAAACTTTGCAATATAGCAAAAAAATAAAAATTACACATATTTATTTTAGTATCTTTGTAATATGGCTGGAATCCTTGACACCGAAATTAAATACCTCCCGGGCATAGGGCCAAAGAGGGCTGAGCTTCTTGGAAAGGAGCTTGGTATATTCACATTCAGGGACATGCTCCACTTCTTCCCGTTCCGCTATATAGACCGCAGCAAGGTCTACACCATAAGGGAGCTCCAGCCCACCATGGCTTACATACAGGTAAGGGGAAAGATTGTAAGTTGCGCCACTGCCGGAGACTCTCCGCGGAGCAAAAGATTTGTTGCAACCATGCAGGACCCTACAGGAAGGATTGATCTTGTATTCTTCAAAGGGATAAAATGGATACAGGCGAAATTGAAAGTGGGGCAGGAGTACATTGCTTTCGGGAAGCCGAGTGAATTCAATGGAACAATAAACATGGTTCATCCCGAGATAAACCTCCCAACAGATGAAATCCTATACGGGGGAAGTTCAATGATGGGGGTATATTCCAGCACTGAAAAAATAAAAAACAGCGGCATAGGGAACAAGCAGATATCAAAATTCCAGTTGACCATACTGGAAAAATATCTCAATTCCATTCCCGAGAGCCTTCCCCAATACCTTCTGCAGAAGAAAAGATTATGTACCCTCAGGGAAGCATTGAAGAACATCCACTTCCCGACAGATAATTCCACATTGGCCCGGGCACAACTCCGTCTCAAATATGAGGAACTTTTCTACCTGCAGCTCGGGCTTCTAAAGCAGAAAAGCATCCGAATGCGCAATGATGGCGGCATCCGGATGCCAAAAGTTGGAGAAGGATTCAACAAATGCTATGCATCACTCCCTTATCCGCTTACCGGGGCCCAAAAGAGGGTAATTAAGGAGATGCATTCAGACATGAAAAGCGGGAAGCAGATGAACCGTCTGCTGCAGGGAGATGTGGGGAGCGGTAAAACTCTGGTTGCAGTACTTTGCTCCCTGCTGGCTGTTGACAACGGATACCAGGCCTGTATAATGGCCCCTACTGAGGTGCTTGCACAGCAACACTTCAAAGGTATTTCGGAACTGCTGGAACCAACCGGCATATCCGTTGCGCTACTTACAGGCAGCACAAAAACAAAGGAGAGGAAAGAACTTCTTCCGGCTTTGGCTGCCGGAGAGATAAAGATACTGGTAGGAACCCATGCCCTTATAGAGGAAGTTGTAGCATTCAAGAATCTTGGACTGGCAGTAATTGACGAGCAGCACCGTTTTGGTGTGGAACAGCGTTCACGTCTGTGGGAGAAATCTGCTGTTCCACCACATATACTGGTAATGACAGCCACCCCTATTCCACGCACACTTGCAATGACACTATACGGAGACCTGGATGTCTCTGTATTGGACGAGCTTCCTCCCGGAAGAAAGCCGGTACAGACAATGCACGCCACAGAAGCGCAGCGTGGAAAGATATTTGCCTTCATGAGGGAACAGATAAAGGCCGGAAGGCAGGTATTTGTAGTGTATCCGCTCATCAAGGAGAGCGAAAAGATGGACTACAAAAATCTGCAGGAAGGTTACGAAACAATTATCCAGGAATTCAAGGCTCCCGAATACATAACGGCAGTAGTGCACGGCAAACAGAAAAACGAGGACAAACAGCACGATATGGATCTTTTTGCCGGCGGTCGTGCCCATATTCTGGTAGCCACCTCTGTTATTGAGGTGGGTGTAAATGTTCCCAACGCATCAGTAATGATAATTGAAAGTGCTGAGAGATTCGGATTGAGCCAGCTCCACCAGCTGCGCGGAAGGGTTGGACGTGGCTCTGAAAAATCATACTGCATCCTTATGACGGGATACAAGTTGAGCAAGGAGAGCCGCCAGAGAATAGAGCTCATGTGCCAGACAAACGACGGATTTGAACTGGCCGAAGCTGACTTGCGTATGCGCGGCCCTGGAGACCTTGAAGGGACTTCCCAAAGCGGTCTGGCAATGGACCTCCATATATCAAATCTCGCCAAAGACTCCCAAATTCTGGAAGATGCCCGCCAGCTTGCACTGGCAGTGCTGGAATCGGACCCATTGTTGGAGGCTCCTGCCAATGCTTTATTGAAAGAGCAACTTTCCGTATTGAAGAAATACGGAAAGGCTCCTACAGACTATTCACAGATAAGCTAACCCTCAAAACTTCTGAGCATATCCAGCTCCTGTGTCCAAATGTCGGGATCAGGAGTTTCCAGAATAAGCGGAATACCGTCAAAGCGGGAATCCTTCATAATCATCTGGAAAGGAACCATTCCAAGAACGCCGTTGCCCAATGTACTGTGGCGGTCAACCTTGCTGGCAAGGGGTTTTGTTGCATCATTAAGGTGCATTCCCCTCAAATATTTGAATCCTATAACATTCTCAAAATGCTCAAACACCTGGGTAAAGCCCAATTCTGTAGAAAGGTCATACCCTGCAGCAAAACTGTGGCAGGTATCAATACATACACCTACGCGGCTCTTGTCCTCCACCTGCTCAATAATCTGGGCAATCTGCTCAAAAGTATAACCGAGGTTGCTTCCCTGTCCGGCAGTATTCTCAATCACAGCAGTAACACCCTGTGTCTTGTCCAACGCCAAGTTGATTGAATGTGCTATGGTAGCAAGGCATTCATCTACAGATATCTCCTTCAAGTGGCTGCCTGGATGGAAATTCAACCTGTCCAGCCCCAACTGTTCACAACGGCGCATCTCGTCAATAAATGCGGCACGCGATTTCTGCAGCCCCTCCTCACGCGGACTTCCCAAATTTATGAGATAACTGTCGTGCGGAAGAATCTGTGCTGCCGTATAGCCATACTTTGCACAATTGTCCTTGAATTTCCCTATCTCCTCATCTGTAAGAGGCTTTGCCACCCACTGCTTCTGGTTCTTTGTAAATAGGGCAAAAGCCGTTGCCCCTATATTATGCGCATTGAGTGGAGCATTATAAACTCCACCACTTGCACTCACATGAGCTCCTATATATTTCATACTCTTTTTTTTTGCTAAAATAATAAAAAAACGGGAGACTTTAAAAGTCTCCCGTTTTTATCATATATTATACTGGATTACAGCTCTGAATTTGAGAAATTCTTCCAACCAAGGAATGTAAGGATTGCAGTTGCAATGGATATGAGCAGCACAACAATATCACCAAGTACTGGAATCAATCCTAAAATTAAAGCAACTATTGTAAGTATCATCATAATCCACAACTGTTTTGCACCTTTGGCAGCAAGAGGATTGGTTGCAACTTTACGAAGATTATTGAAACCTGACATCATAATGAAGAAACCAATAACTTTAATTATTGTAGCAATCCATCCCATAAGTGGCACAACATCTACAACTGCGCCAATCAAGGCCAAAAGAGTACCGGTATATAGGCTTGCAGCACCTTTCTCCATAACAGAACCAACAGCACTTGCCTTCATCCCTTTTACCCCCAAGAAGTAGTAAATATAACCCACAAGAGCAAGAATACTTATAATGATAGGAAGAGGCTGATCTGCAACCATATCAATTATAGTATACAAAATACCGCTTAACAAAGTGTAAGCCAATAGTCCGTAAAACGCTTTCTGTACGCTTGACTTCCAAATTAAATTGTTGTTTTCCATAATATAAAAGTTTTAGTTTAGTGTGAATAGTATCTACTTCTTAAAGGTATCCTTCAAACCTGTTGTCTTGTTGAATACAAACTTCTCCGGTGTTGAATCCTGGTCCTTCACAAAATATCCAAGGCGCTCAAACTGAACCGCAATACCGCTGTTGTCCTCAAGCAAAGCAGGCTCTGCATAACCTGTAATGATATTCATTGAATCAGGGTTCAGGTAATCCTTGTAGTCTGTACCCTCAGGAATTGCATCCATGAACGGCTCTGTAAACAGACGGTCAACCAGCCTTACCTCAACCTCCTTGGCCTGTGAACATGCAACCCAGTGGATTGTACCCTTAACGGAACGCCACTCGCCTGCACCCGGCTTGCTGGTAGGATCGTATGTACAACGGATCTCAACAATGTTTCCGTTCTCATCCTTAATAACCTCCTCACATTTGATGATGTAGGTATATTTCAGACGTACCTCCCCACCCGGTTTCAGACGGAAATATTTCTTAGGAGGCTCCTCCATAAAGTCGTCTCTCTCAATGTAAAGTTCCTTTGCAAACTTCACTGTACGTTTTGGACCGTCGGGATCAGCAGGGTTAAGCGGTGCCTGGAACTCCTCTACCTTGCCGTCCTCCCAGTTGGTTATAACAAGTTTTACAGGGTTCAGCACTGCCATATATCTGTTTGAACGCTTGTTCAAATCCTCCCTTACGCACCACTCCAGCAATGAAAGGTCAATTGTGTTGTCACGTTTTGCAACACCCACCTTCTCCGCAAACAGACGGATACTTTCGGGAGTATAACCTCTCCTTCTTATACCGCAGATGGTTGGCATACGTGGGTCATCCCAGCCGCGTACGTAGTTGTTCTTCACAAGTTCCAGAAGTTTGCGCTTGCTCATTACTGTATAAGTGAGGTTCAGACGGGCAAACTCATACTGGTGTGAAGGGAAAATCTCAAGTTTCTCAATGAACCAGTCATACAGAGGACGGTGCACATCAAACTCAAGTGTACAGATTGAGTGTGTGATACCCTCAATTGAATCGCTCTGGCCATGGGCATAGTCATACATAGGATAAATGCACCATTTGTCACCTGTCCTGTGGTGGTGAGAATAATTGATACGGTACATCAGAGGGTCCCTGAACATCATATTAGGGTGGGCCATATCAATCTTGGCACGCAAAACCTTCTCACCCTCCTTGTATTTGCCCTGGCGCATCTCCTCAAACAGCCTCAAGTTCTCCTCAACACTACGGTCCCTGTAAGGGCTGTTTATACCAGGCTGGTTTACAGTACCACGAGTGGCTCTAATCTCCTCCTGGCTTTGGTCGTCAACGTAAGCAAGACCCTTTTTAATCAACTCCTGTGCCCACACATAAAGCTGCTCAAAATAATCTGAAGCATAGAACTCGTTGGCCCACTCAAAGCCGAGCCATTTAACATCCTCCTTTATTGAATCCACATACTCCACATCCTCCTTGGTAGGGTTGGTATCATCAAAACGGATGTTTGTCTTTCCGCCATACTTCTTTGCCAGGCCAAAGTTAAGGCAGATACTCTTGGCATGGCCTATATGCAAATAACCGTTTGGCTCCGGAGGGAAACGGGTAAGGATACTCTCATGCTTTCCACTGGCCAAATCGCTCTCAACTATCTCTTCAATAAAGTTCAACTGGCGCTCCTGTGCCATCTCATTTTTAACTTCTTCCATTGTGTAAAAATTTATCAAGCAAATATACTCTTTTTTATTTAATTTTGCCCTCACAATACACATTTTAGAGATGATTAAATCAATGACCGGCTACGGCAAGGCAGAATGTCCCCTTCCCAGTGGCAAAATGACAATAGAAATCCGTTCACTCAACGGCAAGAATGCCGACATAAGCATAAAGACCTCCATCATCCCGCGCGAAAAGGAGATGGAAGTGAGGCAGTTCATAGCCAAAGAGCTGCAGAGGGGCAACATAGACCTGTTTGCAAACTTTGAGCAGAATGCGGCAGAGAAGGCAAAACAGATAAACAAGGATATTTTCAACGGCTACCTGGAGCAGATAAACGGCCTTGGCATCCAGTTAAGCAACGATGCAATCCTCCAGACAATCCTCCGTCTTCCCGACATAATTGAGGCCAAAAAAGAGGAGATTACCGAGGAGACCTGGAACGCCATTGAGCAGGCAATCCACCAGGCAGTTGCCGCCCTCAATGAGTTCCGCAGCAAGGAGGGGGAAATCCTCTACAAAGATGTAACCTCCCGCGTTGCCCTCATTGAGTCATTTGTGGCAGAGGTGGAAAAACACGAGCAGAGCCGCGTAGAGGCCGTAAAGGAGAGAATCCACAACCGCATAGAGGAACTTGGTATTAATCCCGACGAAAACCGTCTGGAGCAGGAGATTGTATTCTATGTGGAAAAACTCGACATCAATGAGGAAAAGGTGCGTCTTCGCCAGCATTGCAAATACTTCATGGAGACTATCAATTCAGAGCCGTATCCGGGCAAGAAACTCGGTTTCATTGCACAGGAGATGGGCCGCGAGATAAACACCATGGGTTCAAAGGCCAACCATGCAGAGATCCAGAAATGGGTAGTGCGCATGAAGGACGAACTGGAAAAAATAAAGGAACAGAGTCTGAATATCTTATAGGGATACATTCACCCCTATAAGATATTCCGCACCTCTGAGTTTTGTTATCCTGCTCACGGTAGAGGCCCCGCTGAAATAAGTATAATTGTACTCTTTTGTATCAAGTACATTCCTCAGAATTGCATATAGTCTGGTTTTCTTCCCCAATTCATACTCTATTCTGAAATCCAGGAACGGCAAGGAAATGTCTTTGTATCTGCTGTCATTGGACTTCTGCCAATAATTGTACATCTCCCCTTTTAGCAGCAGCCGCTGTACCGGATACCAGTTGACAGCCGTTTTCGCCGTAATATGGTCCATTCCCCTGGAACTGCCTGATTTGAATATGCTGTGGGTATATGACCCCGAAAACACCAATGAAAATTTCTCACACGGAGTAAACTCCATATCCAAATTGCCTTTTATCCCTTCTGTCCTGTAACGGTAAAACTCCCCCTGCAGATACTGCTCCTGCCTGTTGGATGAATACTCTCCCCCGCCACGCAATGTAAACACACTCCCAAAAAGTTTCTTGACACTTGCCCCAACAGAGAAACTCCTGTTTCGGGTATTTTCATCAATGAATGTAATCAGGGTATAATCCTTCAAATAAAGTTCCTCCTGTGCCAAAGATGAATGGAACACATTATAATGCACATTTACAGAAGTAAAGAGCATTCTGCGGAAATTACTGTGAGACAACATCATGCTATAATTCTGCGAAACTCTCTCCGGCACTGCGCCGTATCTGTAGAGATTCCTGTACCCGGTAAAGATGTAACCTTTTCCCATAGTCCCAATACCTCCGACCTTATTCCCCACATTGGCGTTACCTCTTAACGTAAGTGTATTGGACAGCTGATGCTCCAGGGAAACTGCAGGGGAATATATAAAGTGCATCTTTGCATCACCGCCAATGAAATCACCCCTCAGAGCCAACGGAACAGCAATATCCACTTTCATCCCCCTGAACTTCTTATAGTATGAAAAATCGGCATAAGGCTGCACCGAAAAAAGATGCAGATTATTGTACATGGAATCTGTCCGGGGCAAAACCTCAGATTCATAACTGTTGTACTCCGCTTTCAGGCCTGGGGTAAATGTAAACGAACCCTTCCCCACCTTGCGGACAACAGAAGTGTATAAATTGCCCCTCAGATTATCTGTATTGAATTCCTGCACAACCCTGTCCGTTCCAAAAAGGGAACTTAAATTGTCGGAAACAACCTCCATACTCTGGTTCTGTCGGGAATAATGCATATCTGCATTAAATTTTCTCACCTTCCCTCCCCTCTTCCCGACAACTGAAAGTTTATCCTCAAAAATGAATTTCGGCAATGAATAATCCTGTACATATCCTCCCGACGAACTGCTTCTCACCGCACCGGCCTCATTGAAATGAGCCTTTACGGAAAAGAGATTTTCCAGATACCGTTCCCTGGAATTTGAAGTATATGTCAACTCAGCCTCCAACTGCTTGTCTGTACGCTTGCGCATCATACTGTCCGATATCACAATTGCAGGCTGGTCCCCGGGCATGACAACACTTTGCGTAAAGACATCATCCCTCCTTATATCTGTAAAAAGCACCACATTTTCCTTCAATGTTGCATTTTGGGAGAGTTTATTGAGGTTATTTACAGATAAAGCATTGGATCTGTTGTTATAGTAATAATTCTGAGGCACAGGGAGCATTACAGCACCGGTAGAAAACAGGTCATCCATACCCCCTCCCTGCAAATCTGAAAGTTTGTACCCTCCCGGTTTTAGATTCTGCATTCTGGTCTCAGTTATGATATCTTCTCCGGAATTGTCTGTCTTGGCAATTGCCATTGTCTGGCGGCCGCTTCCAAAATTCATTGCACTGGCTTTCCCCTGATATAAAGAGGGAATGCCGGCAAGGGCACCCAAAGTCCACACCCACCTGTTTTTGGCTTTCTCCTTAAGTTTGATATTGAGTGCTGCCTGATTGCTCTTTTCTATTCCCTCCAGCGCCTTTATGGGTTGGTGCTCATAGTACACACTAACCGCAGAAATATCTGCAGGACGGATATTCTTTATGGCCAGTCCATAGCGCGCTCCCAACAGATCCATATCCTCAATATAAACCTTGTTCACGTTTACACCCTGAACCTTAACCTGCCCTGTTGATGCAACACTCACATGTGGAAGGCGGTTGAGCACCTCCTGCAAGGTATTGTCCTCCTTTCTCACAAATGCAGTGGCATCATAGGTTACGGTATCTCCGGCAACCTTAACCGCCACAGGTTTAACTGTAATTGACGGAAGTTGGAAATTACTCTCCTCCAATATTACATCCTTTACAAGGGTTGATGCCCCCTTCATATCCACCCTTAAGGTCACCCTCTTGTAACCCATAAGATAATAATCAAGAGAAGTCACCCCCTTTGTTGTTTTCAACTCATAGTGCCCGTCACCTTGTGCTATTGTATAGGAGACAATCCTGTCATTCTCATAAACTGTAACAGTTGCTCCCGGCAAAGGATTCCCGGCAGCATCCGCAATCCTGCCGCTAACCCTTATCTGCGCAAATACAGAGAGACAGAAAAGGGTACACATCAATGATAAAAGTACTCTTTTCATATTCAGCCATTTATTTTACAAGATACAGAGGTATATAATACTGTTTTGGAGGTGGAGCAGAAGAGGTTATTGATATGGCATCACCATAAGTTGTCTCAAATTTTATAAAATCTGTATTGCACAAATGTTCTGCCTTCAGCAATGACTTTATATCATAAATTTTCACCTTTTCATCTTTGGAAACTCTGTCTATAGGCAATAAAACAGTATCTGGTTCTGCCAGTTCCCCTACATTCTCGCACTCAAACGCAAAATATCTTTGAACATCCCGGGCAAATATTACAAGTCCGGGCAATCCCCACATAAGCCACGGCCCGTCATTTACAGGAATTTGAGGAGTATACCACACTTCCCACTCTCTACCGGCCACTTTGGCTACAGCCTTGCGGCACAGCCACCCTTTTACAGTAAGGGTATCCTGCAAAAGTTCCCACTTGGGCATTTCCAACTTGTCAACTGCACTATAGAAATCAATCATCAACTTGTTTGTATAACGGTATTTTTCCTCAGCAAACCGCTTCTCCAGACTCCAGTGCAATCCTCTTGGCAATGGACGTATTACCTCCATGGCTTCATATGAATTCATCCCTTGCTCCAGACAGGCCCACATAACAGAATCCCTATATTGGTTTGCCCTACTGTAAAAATATGAATGTCCACCCTTGCATATATCCAGAAAATAAGTATCATTAAAATACCCGGCCCTTGTAGAATCCTTCTTGTAAAAATAAGTATACTCAGCCCTGAACACCGCCACATTTGATAGAGGGTTATTCTGAGCCACCCCCTCCATTACAGCAACAGAAAAGGAGATAAAAAGGCATAAAAACTTCTTCATATCTATTTAAATTTTGAATATTCCATCACTCTACCACGAAAAATGCAGCGGCAAAGAACATGTAACCATAATGGGCGTTCCATTATTTTCTGCCGGAACCCATCCGGGCGAAGATGAAACCACTCTTAAAACCTCCTCATCCAATAAAGGATGGACACCCTTTACAATTGTAGGGTTCTTCACAACTCCTTTTTCAGTTATGGTAAATGATACAAGCATTTCTCCCGATATCTTCTTTTTCTTTATCTCATGAGGCAACTTGATTGAAGCCAGTACCCATTTCTTGAACTCTGCTTTTCCTCCGCCATTGAATGTTGCAGGAGACATTGAATTTCTCATATCTTTAAAATACACAGGCATAACATATACAACATCTTCAGGCTTTCCGTTACTCATTGCCGGTGTCCATTTTGGGGATGATGAAACAACACGTACAATCTCTTCATCCAATGATGGATGAACTCCTGCAAGTACCTTTACCTCCCTTATACTGCCGTCTTCACAAACCTTAAATTTTATTACGGCCCTTCCTTCTATCATCCTCTCCAGTACATCTATAGGATAAACTATATTTTCCGACACCCAAGACGGGAATCCGGATGCACTTTTGCCATCAAACTTGGGATGTACATCCAGTTGGGCACATACAAACCCCGGCATACATAATAACACCAGTACCAGAATCGCCAATCGTCTCATTGTTGTGTATTTTTAAAAATTTTCAGGTTCTTCATATAATAATCCGCATCACCGGTCTGCTTCAATTTGTTTCTCACCCTGTTCCTTACAGTCCGCACAGTATTTATACTTGCCCCCAACAACAGCGCTATTTGAGAATTGGAGCATCCGTTTTCTGTCAACAGCAATACATATTTCTCCTGGACACTCAACATGGACATCTTTTTAAGATACGGATACCTTCTGCTGAAATCATCATCATTCATCAACTCCATAATGCCGCTCTTGTGCTCCCGCTTGACCTTATCTATGGCCTCCTGAAACTCATCATATATTGAACCGGACAACTTGATGCTCTTATTGGAAATTGCATTTACCTTCTCTATAAATGCAGGCATGGCTCCAGCTTGTTTGCTCAGCAGCATATTGGCCAAACGTTCTTTCTGCAATCTTTTTCTGGATGACACAACAATGACAGCAACTGCCACAACAGCAAGAACAACTGTAAATACAATTGCCCATACCAGAATATTGTTGGCAGTCTGGAGAGTATCCATCTTCACCACAATTTCATCCATCCGGTATCTGTAAACAACCGCCGCTGAAAGAGTATCCTGTATTGTTTCTGTCATTGCCATCATCTGATGTTTTTTACAAAATTAGCCAAAATGCCCATTAAAATACCACGTTGCATTCCTGTTATGGGTATATCAGAAACAACTCCCTGATTCACTGATATATAAACACAATATGTTTACACCTTTTCCCAACAATTTTACGCAACAAGGGCGTCCATTTTCCAAAGGACGCCCTTGTTTGTCTGTCGGGAAGAAACTGCTACAGACCGCAGATTTCCTTTATTTCTCCAACGATTTTCTGGGCCAGTGCATTTGCACTCTCCTCATCCTTGCTCTCGCTGTAGATGCGGATAATTGGCTCTGTGTTTGATTTGCGCAGGTGAACCCACTCTGTAGGGAAATCAATCTTTACACCGTCTATGTCGGTTACCTTCTCAGATGCGTATTTCTCCTTCATCTTTACAAGCACCTCATCCACGTTGATGTCTGGAGTAAGTTCTATCTTGTTCTTTGAGATGAAGTAACTTGGATACTGCGCCTTAAGTTCGCTCACCTTGCACCCTTTCTTTGCCAGGTGGGTAAGGAACAGTGCAACACCTACAAGGGCATCCCTTCCGTAGTGGAGTTCAGGGTAAATTACACCACCGTTACCCTCACCGCCAATAACTGCATTGGTAGCCTTCATAAGGGTTGTTACGTTTACCTCTCCTACTGCAGATGCATTGTACTGCATTCCGTGTTTCTCTGTAACATCTCTCAAAGCCCTTGAAGAACTCAAGTTTGAAACTGTGTTTCCTGGGGTATTTGAAAGTACGTAATCCGCTACAGAAACAAGGGTGTACTCCTCGCCAAACAGTTCACCGGTCTCACAAACAAGGGCAAGACGGTCAACGTCAGGGTCAACAATAACTCCAAGGTCTGCACCGCTCTCCTTTACAACCTTGCAGATCTCTGTAAGGTTTTCAGGAACCGGCTCAGGATTGTGTGAGAAGTTTCCTGTAGGCTCGCAGTAAAGTTTTACAACCTCCACACCCATTCTCTCCAGAAGGGCAGGAATTACAACGCCACCAACAGAGTTTACAGCATCAACTGCAACTTTGAAACCCTGTTTCTTTACAAGTTCAACATCTACAAGAGGCAATGCAAGCACTGCATCAATATGCTCAACATCGTAAGGCTCGCGGCTTATAACCTTTCCAATCTCATCAATTTCCACAAAATCAAACTCCTCATTCTGGGCATACTCAAGAATCTGTGCACCCTCGGCAGCATTGAGAAACTCTCCTCTCTCATTGAGAAGTTTTAGGGCATTCCACTGTTTTGGATTATGGCTGGCTGTAAGGATGATACCGCCATCTGCCTTCCTGGCAACAACTGCCATCTCCACACCCGGAGTTGTACAAAGGCCAACATTTATCACATTTACACCGCAACCCAGCAAAGTTCCCTCCACAAGGTCATTTACCATTTCTCCCGACAATCTTGCATCCCTTCCAAGGACAACTGTAAGTTTGCGTCCTGGGTTCTTGCCCACAAGCCATTTTGCATACGAAGCAGTGAACTTCACTGCATCAAGAGGTGTAAGATTGTCTCCTATAGGACCACCTATAGTACCCCTGATTCCGGAAATTGATTTAATAAGTGTCATATATGGTTTCCTTTAAATTTTCTTCAATTACATCTGCATACCTCCGCAAACAGAAATAACCTGTCCGGTAACATAACTGCTCAAGTCACTTGCAAGGAATGTTGCAACATTGGCAATATCCTCAGGAGTACCGCCACGGCGTAGAGGAATCTTTGCATTCCACCCCTCGCGAACCTCTTCAGGAAGTTTTGCAGTCATCTCGGTAATGATGAAACCTGGAGCAATTGCATTTGCCCTTACACCTCTTGAACCCAACTCCTGTGCAATTGATTTTGCAAGGCCAATCATACCTGCCTTTGAAGCAGAGTAGTTGCACTGTCCTGCATTTCCGTGAACACCTACAACAGAACTCATGTTAATGATTGAACCGCTTCTCTGACGCATCATTACAGGGGTAACGGCATGTACAAAGTTGAATGCAGATTTAAGGTTAACTGCAATTACAGCATCCCACTGAGCCTCAGACATTCTCATCATAAGGCCGTCTTTGGTGATACCTGCATTGTTTACAAGGATATCAAGTCTTCCGAACTCTTTAACAACCTGCTCAACTGCAGCATGAGCCTCCTCAAAGGAAGCAGCATTTGAAGCAATGGCCAATACTTTAACTCCGTAAGCCTCTATCTCTTTTTTGGTATTCTCACCGTTCTCGTCAATTACAAGGTCTGTGAATGCAACATTTGCACCCTCCTGGGCATATTTCAAAGCGATTGCTTTACCGATACCTCTTGCCGCACCTGTAACCAGTGCAACTTTTCCCTCTAATAATTTCATCTTTATAAATCTTTTAGGTTAGTACTCTATTCAACTGCAACAATCTCGGCCAACAGGTCATACTCGTTGGCACCCACTATTTTTGCAGATACAAATTTACCAATTAATTTTTCAGGAGCAAATTCTCCATAGCCGTTCTTGCCAATAAGAATCTCCCCATCCACCTCAGGGCTCTCGCTCTGCGAACGGCATACAAGCACTCCGTCTGTGAAAGAATCTACAATTACACGCTCAACATTCCCCACACGTGCCTCATTGCACTCCAGGGAAATTCCGCTCTGCAGTTCCATAAGTTCCTCATAACGGGACTGCTTGGTGCTCTCCCTCACTGAATCCTTGAAATGGAGTGCCCCGTAGGTTCCCTCCTCTTCGGAATATGTGAATGCCCCCAGCCTGTCAAACCTGTTCTTCCCGACAAATGAGAGGAGTTTGTCAAACTCCCTCCGGTCTTCACCAGGGTGTCCCACTATAAGGGTTGTCCTCAACACAACCCCAGGGACCTTCTCCCTTATCCGGTCAATGACTGCCTGCGTCTGAGGGCCGTCAATGGAACGGCGCATCATCTTCAGAATTTTTGTTGAAGAGTGCTGCAACGGAATATCTATGTACTTGCACATTTTCGGATTGGAAGCCATAATCTCCAGCACATCGTCGGGAAACTGGTCTGGGTATGAATAGTGGATTCTTATCCACTCAATCCCCTCCACTTCACAAAGCAGTTTCAAAAGGTCTCCCAATGCACGCCTTTTATACAAATCCAACCCGTAATATGTTGTATCCTGGGCTATTACAATAAGTTCACGCACTCCCATTGCGGCCAGATTGCGGGCCTCTTCCACCAGTTCCTCCATAGGAACTGAGATATGCCTGCCCCTTATGCCGGGGATTGCGCAATAAGAGCAGGTACGGTCGCACCCCTCAGAAATTTTAAGATAGGCATAATGTTTTGGGGTGGTAAGGAACCTCTGCTGCAAAAGGGCATCATTCTTCATTACTCCCATAGCCTTAAGGATACCGTCCCAGTCAAAAGCGCCAAAGAAACCGTCAACCTCCGGAATCTCCTCCACGAGTTCATCCATATACCTCTGCGAAAGGCAGCCGAACACAAATACATGTTTCACATATCCGTGTTCCTTTGCATCCACAGCGGCAAGTATGGCCTCAATTGACTCCTCCTTTGCATCCTTTATGAAGCCGCAGGTGTTCAGTATTACGGCATCCACCTTGCTTCTGGAACTGAGTTCATACCCGGCATCAACTATTTCAATCCCCTCACTGGCCATCTGCCTGAGAAGATGCTCGGAGTCAACCCTGTTCTTGGAACATCCAAGGGTAACCAACTGAACCTTCTTTGGCCTGCAATATTGCACTATCTTACCTTGCATCCAATTACTCCTCCTCTGATGCTTCAGCCTCGTCAAGAGACTCAAAATCCAAAGATGCGTTGTTCTTGAGGATATTGTACCACTCAACAACCTTCTTCATATGAGAAACATAGAACCTGTCCCTGTCATAAGTAGGAAGAACCTCCTCAAAAAGTCCTTTAAGCACTTTAGGATCACTCTTTGCAGCAGGGGCATCATTCTCTCCAAGATGCGCATGCATCTTCTCAAAAACCTCCTGCAGCCTCATCTCCTCCTCATCTGTATATATGGCTATATCTGCCAATGATGTCATCCTTGCAGACATTGGGCAACAGGTCCTCTTCTTTGTTGCAAGAGCCTCTACAATTGCCCCCTGATGTGCCTGTGAAACATATAGGTACAAACCTGGTTGTCCGCTTATTGACAACACTTTCCTCAAATCTGTTTTCATAATTATATTCTTCTTTTACTAATTAAAGCCTCTTTCTTTCTTAATTGTCTCGTACGCTGCTACAATGGATTTGAATTTCTCCTCAGCAGCCTTCTTTACATCCTCACCAAGGGATTCAACCTTGTCGGGATGATGCTTGATTGCCATCTTCTTGTATGCCCGCTTAACCTCTTCATCTGTTGCAGAAGGGTCAATCTCCAGCACTTTGTAGGCAGAGTTCACATCCGTTCCTCCAAACATTGCAAGTATGGATTCCGCCTCTGCGGCAGGGATACCAAGATACATGGCAATGTTCTTGAGATCTGCAATCTCAACCTGACTCACATGGCCGTCTGCATTTGCTATACCCACCAGATAGTGGAACAGTTGCAGCCTTTGCGAGGGGTCCATATAGAGTTTTATCTGCGCACAAATCTGCGGCAGATCTATATTCTTGTCAAGTGCAGCCTTAAGAATCTGAAGAGCCTGGGGCAGAGCCTGCTCTCCAAAACTGCGCCTTATGAACTCCTTTACATACTCAAGTTCAGACTTGAGCACTTTCCCGTCCGACTTCATTACCGCTGCAGAAAGAACCAGCAGCGACACCAGGAAACTGTTCCTCTGCTCATTTGCAGAGAATCCCCCTCCGGTTGTATATACCCTTTGGGCCTCACCGTTGTCCCCATCAAAGAGAGAACCCAGCAGATACCCCACGAGTCCTCCCAACGGGCCTCCCAAAGCCCATCCTATAGCACCGGTTATCCATCTTCCAATTCCCATTCCTATTCTCCTTTCATCTTTTCAATTACTTGTGCAATCTGGGGCAACAATGCCCTCTTAGAATCTGCAAATATAATAAAATCTGACAAAGCAGCCCTTTGTGCATCGCTCCATTGTCTGGCAATTCTCTCCTGAACCTGCTCCCTGGAAACTCCATCCCTTCGCATCACCCTTTCCACCCTCAACTCATACGGAGCCTCTACAGAGAGTATCTTGTCTGCACACCCTTTTACAATAGTACTCTCAAGCAGGATTGCACTCTCAAAAATTACAAAATCCACACTTTTTCCTTCTCCCGACAATTCACTGCATACCTCTTCTTTCCATTTGCTGAAATCCCTCAATACAGCCGGATGCACCAGTGCCTCCACCTTTCTGAGCAGTTCCACATTGCCGAAAATCCTTGAGGCCACAACTTTCCTGTTGAGCCTCCCTGTTTCATCCAGAATATCTTCCCCCAAAAGTTCCGTCATCTGGGAAAGGAGGAGCGGATCTGTATCATAGAGCAGTTTTGCCCTATCATCCGAATAATATGCAGGATATCCCAAAGATTCAAAAATACGCGACACATAAGTTTTGCCGCTCCCTATTCCTCCGGTACAACCCAAAGTCTTCACCTTTTTCATATCCATTACAATACAATTTCAACAAAAGCCGGCTCCATATCAACCGAAAGTATCCCATCCGGCATTTTTGTTATAGCTGGCCGGGCCACATCCTTTTTTAGGATACTATTGTAGTCTACAGATACCTGAAAATCGGAAATGTCATATTTGCCAACTGATCCGAACGGTTGTCTGAAACGCAATTCAACCTCCTGCGGTACAATTGCCACATTTGCATATGCCGGAAGATCCGAGATTTTCACAGGAATCTTTATACTCTGCTCAACATACCTTCCCACTTCCTGTGTATAGAACACCTCATCTTGGGAGAACCTTATACCTTCAACCGGTATGAGTCCAATCACACCTGTAACCGTTCCGGCTGCCCCCTTTACCTTTATTGTCCCGGTCTCCACCTCATTTATCCTCCCTATAACCTCCTCATCACCATATACCAATATTGAATCAGGCCTTACAGCAACATCAGAATATGGCATATACTGCCCCTTATAACTGATCATGCTCTGCACCCTTACAGGAACCTTTCTGTTTGTCTGCAGAGGAAATCTGAACAGAAGTGTATCAGTGGCAAAGGACTCAATCCTTATCTCCTTACCCAATGCATCCTGTACAAGCTGTCTGATATCATCGGGAAGAAGACTATACATATCTTCCCCTTTATTGTATTGTCTGAAGAACCTGGAATCCACATCCTCCAGAAGAAGACTTTCCGCTTCATTGTCCCTGTTCTTCAATATTGTGAATCCTGTAGACTTTGCACCTATTACCAGCAGATCTTCTGCAGCCGCACTCCCTTTTCTCCCCTCAATATTTGTTGTAACAGTTACATGGTACCTCATATATGACGAGTAGTTTCTGGAGAGTTTCATCACGCTCCACATAAAAAAGGCAAGGAGAAGAGAGAAAACCAGTATCAACCAGTTTCTCCCCCCTCCAAACTTTTTCATATATCCTATGAAAGGCTTGAACATCCTGCCGGTTTATTTAACAGGGATATCAGTCACATCCTTTACAATAGAACCTTTGTCTACCCTTATTTTTACATTTGAATCAACCTCCATAAGGATATAGCTTGGCTTAACCTCTGCAACAACACCGTAGATACCGCCAACAGTAACAACCTTATCACCCTTCTGGATAGACTCCCTCCACTTCATGATCTCCTTCTGTTTCTTCTGCTGAGGACGTATCATAAAGAAGTACATCACTGCAAAAATAAGTACCATCATAATAAGGAAACTCATGTTTCCACCCTGCTGAGGCGCAGCCGCCTGCTGTAAAATTACCAATGCGTTCATTTTATCTGTTTTAAATTTATACTGTTATTCAACCAATCCCCTGCCACTCTTGACAATCTTTCCCTCTTTTACCATCTGCTGCAAAATCCGGTCCAGAAGTCCATTTACAAAGACCTTGCTGTTTGGAGTACTGTAATATTTTGAGATGTCAACAAATTCGTTTATTGTAACCTTAAGCGGAATTGACTCAAATGTTACAGCCTCAGTAACACCCATTACAATAAGGGCAAGGTCAGTTGCCACAAGTCTCTCCAGATCCCAATTTGACACCATAGACGATACCAGTTCGGTATACTCGTCATAGTTAAGCATAGATCTGGTAAGAAGTTTTTTGGCATACTCCCTGTCATCCTCCTTGAGAAATGTCTGTGGAACTTCAATAACACCCTTCTTTGCAATAGAAGGAATATTCTTGAGAATAACATTTATAGTATAGGCCAGATCATCCATCCAATACAGGCTCATCTCTTCCAGAATATCCTCCAAAGCCCCGTTATCCTCCAGCTCCTCTTCATAAATCTTCTTTATGAAGTCCGCATCCTCCTTGAGAGAGTGCTCAGGGCTCTCCATATACTCTGTATAATACTCTTTGGTTATAATTGACGCAAACAGTTTCTTTACAAAACTGTCATACTCCCCCCATAGCAATCCCTTCTTCTTGCAGAGAGCACGGAATGGCGCATCATTCTCCAGTATCTGTATGAATTTATTGTCTACAAACTTTGTATTTGGATTCGCCTCCTGAGGTGTAGGGTGGAACTTCCTTTTGGCAGCATCTATCTTTGCCTGGGCAACCTCCTTAAGAGCAGCCGGCAGCCCCATCAGGAAACAATACAGTTCCACAGTCTTGCCGCACGAGAGCATCAGTTCCTTTTCTGCCTGGTCCAACGAGTCACTGCCCTGCATGGCTTTTCCAAAAAGCAGCTTGAATACCTTAACCCTGATTAGTCTTCTGTTAAGCATATGAACATTTTTTTAAATATTTTGCAAATATAGGTTATTAGCCCCAAAATTTATTTTATATTTGTAAAACTTTTTAAAAATAACAGCAAAATAATTATGTATTTCGAGGATTTTGATAATGCGGGAGCGCAGGAGCGCAATGGTGATGATGTTTTCTCAAAGCCAGTAAGAGCAGGTAAGAGAACATACTTCTTTGATGTTAAAGCAACTAAAGGCAATGACTATTACCTTACAGTTACAGAGAGCAAGAGAAGAGTGGACAAAGATGGAAGATTTGTTTATGACAAGCACAAAATTTTCCTATACAAAGAGGACTTTGAAAAGTTTACTGAGGGTCTTGAGGAGGTAATCAAATTCATTAAAGAGAAATGCCCGGTAGTGGAGAGGGTTTATGAAGGTGAGGAGAAGACCAACAGTTTCTCTGATGTTGATTTTGACCAGCTATAGAATAAAAACATTTAATAACATATTTTAAAAAGTAAAAAAACTCCCTGGCGTCAGGGAGTTTTTTTTGTGGAGCATATCGGACTCGAACCGATCACCTTTAGACTGCCAGTCTAACGCTCTAGCCAGATGAGCTAATGCCCCTATTGTGCAACCGGAGAACAGAAATTCTCTGCAATCCGGTTGCAAATATATAAAAATTTTGCAAATCAATTGTCGGGAAGAGATCAATATACCTCCACTTTTGCTGCAGCTGCCTTACACTTGTCTCTAAGGGCATCCAAATCACTGCCATTAGGAGCATAACAAACAACAACACCCATCCTACGGTTCTTTCTGGTAGTAGGTTTGCCGAATATCCTCAAATAAGTGTTTGCCTCCTTGCAAACCTCCTCCACTCCGCGGTAATTTGGAGCCTCCTGGCTTGCAATATTTGAAAGGATAACGGCACTTGCACCGTAACGTTCCTGGGTGATCTCCGGAATAGGCAATCCCAGCACAGCACGACAATGGAGCTCAAACTCACTCAGATTCTGTGTACCGGCAAGGGTAACCATTCCTGTATCATGAGGCCTTGGAGAAAGTTCAGAGAAGTATACTCCATTCTCATTGCTCAAGAAGAACTCTACACCCCAAATACCTGCTCCGGTAAGCGCTTCTGTCACTTTTGCAGCCATTCTCTGGGCCTCAAGCAGATGCTCCGGCTTTACAGGTGCAGGCTGGAAACTCTCCCTGTAGTCTCCATTTATCTGCACATGTCCAATTGGAGGGCAGAACAATGTAGGTCCATTCTGCTGTGTAACAGTCAGGAGTGTAATCTCACTGTCAAACTTTATGAACTCCTCAATAATAAGTTCCTTTATATCGCCACGGCTCCCCTCACATCCATAAATCCACGCCTGTTCAAGATCGTCAGCACTCTTTACAACGGACTGTCCTTTTCCCGACGAGCTCATAAGCGGTTTCACAACACATGGGAACCCCACCTTTCCGGCAGCCTCTTTCAGCTCCTCAAGGGATTTTGCGTAAAAATACTTTGCTGTCTTAAGTCCAAGTTCCTTTGCAGCCAAATCCCTTATTGCCTGACGGTTCATTGTATAGTTTACAGCCTTGGCACTAGGCACAACCTTAATCCCCTGCTTCTCAAAATCATAAAGTCTCTCTGTACGGATAGCCTCAATCTCTGGAACAATGATATCAGGCTGATGCTTTGCAACTGCAGCAGCAAGAGCATCCCCATCCAACATGCTGAACACTTCACACTCATCTGCAACCTGCATTGCAGGAGCACCTGCATATGAATCACAGGCCACCACATACTGCCCCTTACGTTTGGCGGCAATAACGAACTCCTTGCCCAATTCACCGGAGCCCAACAAAAGAATTTTTTTAGCCATATTTCAATTATTTAAACAATCAAGATCATTCCATCACACATCGCACTGATCTTCCATAAGCCCTGTATGCATAATAGGAATCCACATAACCATTACGGTTGAAATCCATATACCACGCATTTTCAGGTCCATTTGATGAAGAAGACCAATAGCAGCCTGTGAGCCCCCTTACATGCGCTCCCACCTGTTCATAATTACGGAATCCGGCAGCCGGCAAGAAAAGGCAATTTCCACCTGTCTCTGAAGTATTGCCGTAAAACAGGAATCCCGGCAAACCAAAATGCCTGCTCTGTGAATCGCCATTTGAAACTGTCCAATGCGATTCAAGGCCTGTAACATAATCATTCGGAGTCAGTTTCTCCAACAAAGAGAGCAGCTCTTCATTTGTAGGTACACGCCAGCCAGCAGGACACGGATTTTCATCAGAAGGCCATTCTGTTGCCCCTTTTGCTGTCCAGTCTGAATAGAATTTATCAGGCTCCGGTATACCTGTGCCCAAAATATGAGACTCGGACGGATAATTTGCATCCTCATATGAATTGTCCTTATATCCCTGTCCATCCTTTCTCCCCCATTGATAAAGCTTCCCATAAGGATATCCTATATGGACTATCTGGCCACCATCTTTTTCAGGGGCTTCAAAGCCACAATTGACAGGAGCCCAAACAAGTATTTCTGAACTGTCAGCACTTTTGGGAAGAGGAATTCCATCACCCATATATTCACCGTTCTCCATATATGCAGGATACATCTCTTCTGTATTCAGTTGGGGATACGTGATGACTTCTCCAGCTGTAATCAGATTCACAGAAACATGCGGAATAGAAATATATTTGTAATATACACCCTTTGTCGTAGTTATGAGCACCCCATAATCATAAGTTCGGTCTGGCAATGCAATCAGGAAATCCTTTGGAGCAGACAACGGCTCACCATCGCCACATGTCAATTTAAGTTTTCTGTTTTCCGTTTTTTTATTCTCATCCTTGTTACCTGAAATATGGATGGAGAAATATGGGTTTCCACCATATCCCTCATCAATTGAGACAGATGCCTCTCCATTAATGAGATTTTCAGACATTACCTCAATGTCCTTGAGAATCTCATCTGCTTCACCTGAAATGGTCAATTTAAGCACTCCAAACAAATTAGTAAAATGTACAGTGTCTGTGGCATTCACACCAAAAGCAGCCATTGGTATAGCGCCACGGTTCAAATTACCTGATATCAGAGATTCCCCATTTTCACCTGACACTGCTAATGCCCTGTATTTCTGTTCAGATGGTACTATATAGCTGATTGCATGTGAAACAGTATCATAACTGACCCCATTGTAAGGATAAAATGCCTGTATAGCCATTTCGGGATCAAAATCCCCTTCCTTATAACCGGGAGGGATGGCAGATTTGTCAATCTTGAATCTCCCTTTTGAGCTGTTGGCACTCTCCTCATCCAGTGAAAATTTATAGAGTTTGCTGTTATTGATTACAGCAATGGCGTCTCCTTTCTCCCACATAACCGGAAAGGAGACATCCTCGCCCAGAATCACCTCTTCTCCAATAGATGCTTTTGTTGACATATTGTCTATATGGGCATAGAGTTCAATATCATCAATCAGGGGAATCGACCTCGCCGGCTCACTCTTTTCGCACGAAACAAGCGAAAGGGCCAAAAATGCAGTTATAACAGAATATATATACTTATCCATTGTATCCTAATTCATCTTGCAAAGATATGAATAATATTCAACTATCACATATGGATATCAATGATTTTTACAAAAGGTACATGTGTAATCCAGGTACCTCCTGTTCAGACAATAACACCTAATCCTCTTTTATCCTGATTATGGCATTTGTGATAATAGCAGTAAGGCCACCCGTTGTTATCCCTGATGAGAAGATACTGCGGACAGATTCCGGCAATTGGGTAAGAATCTCCGGAACCAACTCTACACTAAGTCCTAAACTGAAACTTATAGCTATAACCAATGTTGCCTTGCGGTTTATATTCTGGGAAGCAATAATACGGATACCCGCAGCTGCAACTGTTCCGAACATCAATAAGGTTGCACCTCCCAAAACAGGTTCAGGCATCAGAGAAAACACCAGACCCACAGCAGGGAACAAACCTAAAAATACCAACATCACTGCTATAAAATACCCCACATAACGGCTTGCCACACCAGTCAGCTGAATCATGCCATTGTTCTGTGCAAAAATGGAATTTGGGAAAGAGTTGAATATACCTGCCAACATGGAGTTGAAACCATCAGCCAAAATACCGCCTGAAGCACGTTTCATGAATTTATCTCCCTCAACCGGCTGACCGGAAATAAGGGAATTGGCAGTAATGTCGCCATATGCTTCAATAGCGGTTATCAAATAGACCAATCCCAATGAAATGATTGCAGAAATGTCAAAAGTGACACCATAACGGAAAGGTACGGGTATATTCAAACTGCCATAATTCTGTATATCTGAAAAATTCACTTTCCCCAACGCATACGAAACAACATACCCTACAGCCAGACCTATAACAATGGAACTCATCCTAAGATATTGATTGCTGCTGCGGTTAAAGAAGATTATCAGGGCCAGAACAAGTGCCGAAAGCCCAATGTGTTCAAAAGCACCGAATGTACCGGCGGCCTTTGCAGCCTCACCTCCCCCACAAGCGGTAATCCCTACCCTTATAAGACTCAAGCCAATCAATGTCACCACTATGCCGGAAACCAAAGGGGTTATAATGTGCCTCATAAATTTAAGAACCCGGCTTACCAGCATTTCCACTACAGAACCTGCAATAGTTGCCCCAAAAACTGCTGGAAGTCCACCCGCAAGACCTGCTGCTATTATAGGTCCAATAAAAGAGAAACTGGTACCCTGTACACACAGCAATCCACATCCCACCGGCCCCAATCTGCGGCACTGTATAAAAGTAGCTACACCAGATACAAACAACGACATGGAAACCAGAAAGCCTGTCGTTTCCAAATCCAGGTTCAAAGCTCCTGCAACTATAAGAGGAGGGGTAATGATAGCCACAAAAATTGCCAGTAAGTGCTGTATGGCAGCAAACAATGCATCGCGCAAAGGCGGACGCTCTTCAAGGCCATATATCAGTCCCTGTGACATTGTTTTTGTTGCGGTTTCCGTTTCTTTATGCTCCATTACAGTTCGGTTTCTTTTAATTTAATTCTACAATCATTCAAGCTTTCAATAATAGCCAGCGATTCAACATGAATACCCATTTGCCTGAGTATGGTACCACCTGACTGGAACTCCTTCTCAATAAGGAATCCCATCCCCACCAAATTGGCCCCAGCCTGATTTACAAGTTCAATAATTCCCTTTCCGGCATTTCCATTGGCAAGAAAATCATCTATAAAAAGCACATTGTCGCCTGGCTGCAGATAATCCTTGCTCACACAGATGGTATATACCTGATTTTTGGTAAAAGAGAATACCTCTGTCTGCAGCATGTTTTCCATAGTACTTGGTTTGCGTTTCTTTGCAAAGACCACAGGAAGTTCCAATAAATATCCAACCATAATGGCCGGTGCAATTCCACTGGCCTCAACGGTCAATATCTTATTTATTTTGGTTCCTGAAAAACGGCGGACAAATTCAACTGCCATGGATTTCATCAGAATGGGATCCATCTGATGATTTATAAAATTATCCACTTTCAGAATCCCTCCTGGAAAACAACGTCCGTCCCTAAGGATTCTATCCTTCAATGCTTTCATAGTTTCTAAAGTTATACATATAATTTTTCAAAGAGTTCCCTTATTGGCTGCGACTCTCTGATAATGTTCAAGGTAAGGTTTGCATGCCCTTTTGCAAAGCCATTGCCCACTATAAGGTTAATGTCCTTTCCTACACCTTCTGCTCCTAAAGCAGCCTTTGTAAAACTTGTTGCCATTGAGAAAAAATATACACTTCCACGCCCCTTGGTTACAAGAATGGAGGTCATTTCAGTTGAAGGGACATTTACATTATTTACAGTAACATCACACCCTCTGCCTCCGGTAATGGCCATTACCTTATGATAAACATCCATTACATTTGTAGCATCCGCTACAATGACATCTGTTGCCAATCCCATATCTTTTATCCTCTGCGCATTGGTCTGGGAGTATTCCACAACTATCACCTTCCCATACTGCCCCACATTCTTCATTGCCTGATAGCAGCACAAAATACCCGATTTTCCGCCACCACCAATAATGCAGACAATTTCACCTTCAGTTACAAGACGGTCAACCTGTGCAGGGGCACCTGCCACATCCAATGCTGCAAGGGCAAGTTTTTCAGGGATATCATCGGGAAGAACTGCAAACAGTCCGCTCTCAAACAGGATGGCTTGTGCATCAACATCTACCTGCTCCGAATCTGCTGTAAGATTCTTTATTGAATTAATTTTCAGAGGGGTTAAAGACAAGGATACCAATGTTGCAATCTTGTCTCCCACCTTAAGATTCTGGGTATTGGGGAACTTGGGCCCTATTTCCTTTACCGTTCCTATAAGCATACCTCCAGATCCAGTAACCGGATTCTGCATTTTTCCCCTCTCCCCAACAATAGAGAGGATCATATCCTTCATCTTTGCCGTATCGGAATTACAACTCTGTTTAATTTGGGTATAACTTGCAGAATCAATATTAAGTGTCTTTACATCTATCAGTATCTCATTTTCATAGATTTCCATAGTATTGTCCAGTTTCTGGGCCGGCTGGGGCAAAGTACCCTCCGGATTCAAGACCCTGTGTGTTCCGTATCTGCAACCTCCTGTAAGCATATGCGTAAAAATTATATTTCAGGTTGCGAATTTACTAAAAAAATAATACTATCTAAAGAATATGGGAATTTACTAAATGGGAAACCATACAAAAACCGCAACATCCCATAATGCGTGGGAGAGGATTTCGGCTAAAAACAGACAGTTCTACTGAAGGTATACATATTTAAAAAATAAACAAAAACACCCTCACAGAACTGTGAGGGTGTTTTGCGAGGTTCCTGGCGGATTCGAACCGCCGTACACGGTTTTGCAGACCGCTGACTAAGCCACTCATCCAAGGAACCGTTATTCCCGCTTGGGATTGCAAATATACTACAAGTTTATTTATTTCCAAAATTTATTTTGCACAACATCTTTTCCAGCCACTCTTTATCAACAACATCAAATGTTGACAGATGTTCACTATCAATATCCAGCACAGCCATAACATCACCAGATTCATCAAATATCGGGACTACAATTTCTGAACGGGAAAGGCTGCTGCAGGCTATATGCCCCGGGAACTGTTCCACATCTGGGACAATTACAGTTGATTTCTCCACCCATGCAGTGCCGCATACACCCCTGCCTTTCTTTATTCTGGTACAGGCCAATGGTCCCTGGAAAGGTCCCAGAACAAGCTCTTGACCACTGTCAACCCGCCCTCTTACTATATAAAAGCCTACCCACCAGAATCCAAAAGCCTCCTTGAGGATTGCACTCACATTGGCCATATTGGCAATCATATCGGTTTCTGCAGAAACCACCGCCTCCATCTGAGGCAATATTTGGGCATATATCCCAGCCTTGTCCTTTGCGGTTATAACAAGTTCTTCTGCCATAACTATTCAACTAAAATCACAAGTCCCTTAAGATACTCCCCCTCAGGATGATAAATGTTCACCGGATGGTCTGCCGGCTGCGTAAGCCTATGCAAAATGCGCACCCTTCTCCCTGTCTGGGCCGCTGCAGAAAAGACTGCAAGGGCAAAATTCTGCTTGTCAACTACCTGGGAGCAACTGTAGGTAAACACCACGCCACCTGGCTTCACCTTCTCTATTGCAAGAGCATTCAAACGCTTGTAGGCACGCAATGCATTGTCCAAAGCACCCCTATGTTTGGCAAATGCAGGGGGATCCACAATCATAAGGTCATATTTTCCCCCTTCACATTTACGCATGAACTCAATTGCATCCTCACAATATGATGTATGCTCCACCCCCTCTGTAAAGCCATTCATTTCCACATTGCGAACAACCATATCCATAGCTTTGCGGGAACTGTCAACAGAATCCACATGGGCGGCTCCACCGTTCAATGCATATATTGAAAATCCCCCTGTATAACAGAAAAGATTGAGAACACTTTTTCCATTGGCATATTTTTTTACCAAAGCCCTATTATCCCTCTGGTCAAGGAAAAATCCTGTCTTCTGCCCCTCCTCCCAATTTACCAGAAACTTATTTCCGTTTTCAAGAACACTCTCTGCACCGGCAGATGCCCCCTCTTCCCGATATATATATCCATCCTTCAAATCCAAACCGGCCTTAAACGGAGCTGTCCCCTCACTCTTGTCATATACAGCATCCAAATTATTGCCATACACTTTTTTCAAAGCTTGAGCAATATTCTCCTTTGCAAGGAACATTCCTGCAGAATGGGCCTGCATCACAGCCGTCTTGCCATATATATCAATTATTAACCCTGGAAGGAAATCTCCCTCTCCATGCACAAGCCTGTATGCTGTAGTATCTTCAGAATCTGCAAGTCCTAATGTAACACGGGCATCGTATGCCCCCTTTATGGCCCTGTACCAGAAAGCATCATCAATGGCCTCTTTTTTGAAACTGAGTATCCTTACTGTTATAGAACCTATCTGATAATGCCCACACCCCAAATACTCTCCATCTGAAGAATAAACTTCAATAACATCCCCTTCTGCAGGGCTACCTCCCTCAATGCGCTTTACAGCACCGGAAAATACCCAGGGATGAAAACGTTTCAAAGACTGTTCTTTGCCTTTATTAAGAATAATTCTTGTCATAAATCTCCTATTATCAGAAAAGAGCGATATTACTCGCCCCTCTCTGCCATTAACCTGTAGTACATCTCCCTGCATATCCAAGCATCAATAGCGGCATAACGGAGCTGCGCATCAGAAAGATGTGAACTCTCCCAATTGGAAAGCTGCTGGGATTTTGAAACCCTCTTCTTGAGTATGATTGCAGACATTTTCCTCACACTCTTCTCCTCTATTCCATATGTTGGAGCCAATCTCTGCAAATCAACAAAACCTTTTGGTATAAACCTTCTGTACTCCTGCAATCCACGTATATCATCATGCACAGCTGCACCAATCTTCAGTACCTGCGGATTACCCAGCAGGGCGGCAAGCCTTGGTGGAAGTCCCACCTGCTGCAACCTGAATATATAAGCCCTGTCGGGACCGCTCAACTGCAGGATAGCCATCTTGTTTCTTGGTACCTTTGGCACAAAGCAAGGTTTTGTTTCTGTATCAAAACCAATTGCTTCCTGCGATGCAAGATACTTAATAGCCTCACCGAACTCTTCACAATCCGCACTGGGGACAACCGTTATCTCCCCCGGGAATGTTGCAATCTCAAGCGCTTCAATCTCATCAACTGTTACACTGCTTGCAAAAGCCATAACTACTCAATGATTTGTTTTATTTTGGCATACGAGGCAGGAAGCATCGATTCTATCCTGCTCAAAGTCTGTTTGTCAAGATTCTCTGTTGAAAAAGGGACAAATACGGTAGTGATATCCTCTGTTCCAAACTCTCTTCCATATTTGAACTCATAGGTAAGGTTACCCGATTCATCCACACACTCTTCAGGAAGGCCTGCTGCCGGAACAGAAATATATCCGTCAAATTTTCCCTCGGCTGTATTCAAAGCAAGATTATTATCAGCCCTCAATGTCTCATAACACTCCAATGCTGTAAAGACTGCAGGGTCAATGAACTCAAAATCGGGATCAATAAGTCCCTCATAAACCAGTTTTCCGTCTGCATCCCTGAAATTCCTCAACTCATCAATTGCTGCAGTAAGGGTATTAAGAAGGAACGGATAGTGGGTACATCCAAGGATTACATATTTCAAAGGTACCTTAGCCCCACTTGCCTTATGTTTCTCAAGCAATGTAACAAGATGGAATCTTGCATAGTTTGCAGCTGAATTCAGTTGGAAAGCTGTATATTTTCCCAACGATGTTTCTGTAAGAAGCTCTCCGTTGCTGTATTCAAAATTATATACTCTGAGAAGTTCCTGTTTTATATCCTCTGAACCGGTCCCCAATTTAGGTCCCCTATATCCCTCTCTCGGCTTTACAAGATTTACATTCACAAAGTCCTTCTCCTGGTCTACAGACTCTGCGAATCCGGCACAAGGGTGGTTTACCACCTTTAAGAAACCATCATATCCTTTGGCTGCGCCAATCTCCCGTATTGTCCTCTCATAAGCATTTGAAGCAATGGTTCCCACAGTGGCAAGTACACCCACAGCTATGGAATCCTTGGAACCGCTGGCCTCAATTTTGCTGTACAATGCATTCACCCCCGCATTTATAACTCCAATCACCTTTACCCCTGTCTTGCTCTGCTCCAGAAGTGTAGAAACATCTCCAAGCCCCCATGCTGTAGCAGTATTGCAGGCAATCACCAATATTTTGCATGGCTGTTTCTCACCTGAAATCTCCTTGTCTGCAGAACTTGTCCAATACTCATCACCCAAAAGGAAAAGTGCATCCTTTACAACCAGTTCCCTGAAGAAATCCTGCTTGTTCTCTGCTGAATAGTTTCCATAAGGCATATTGGCCCTGTCCGCAAGATATGTGAAATCCTCTCCCGCAAAATCAGGAACTCCGTCTGCCCCCATTTTTCCCGATATATTATTGACCATATCTGCATTTAGCAAAACCTCAAGCACTGTAAGTCCTCCTGTCCCTGAATCAAACACACCAATAGGAAGCTTGTTTTTCTGTGCAGGAAACTGTTTGAAATCTGCGTAGAATTTGGAATTGACATCATTCAGAGCCTTCTCCATTATAGGAGTAAGTTCTACAACAGCCTCCTCTCCCTTCTTGTTTCCACAGGAAGAAAGGAGCAATGCTGCCACAAATGAAAGGCAAAGTAATCTTCTCATAGTTATCGGGATAAAAATTATACTCTATTTTCTGTAAATAAATGTACCATGCTCTCCAGTCAGATATACCTGTGCGGCACCGTCTTCTGAAGCTTCTACTCTACCTATGATTTTTGCATCAACGTCATATTTCTTTGATATTGCAATTATGTCATCAGCAATCTCTGCAGGTACATAGAACTCCATCCTGTGCCCCATATTGAACACCTTGTACATCTCCTCCCAAGATGTGCCCGACTCGGCCTGTATTACCTCAAAAAGCGGAGGTGTAGGGAATAGGTTATCCTTTACAATCCTGAGATTGTCCACAAAATGGAGAATCTTTGTCTGTGCTCCACCAGAACAGTGGATCATACCGTCAATCTGCTTGCGGTACTTGTCAAGAACCTCCTTTACAATTGGAGCATAAGTCCTTGTTGGGGAGAGGACAAGCTTGCCAAAAGTAAGTCCTGTTTTTGGTTCAACAGCATCAAGCTCTTTTGTACCTGAATATACAAGTTCCTGCGGTACAGCACCATCGTAGCTCTCGGGATATTTTTCTGCAAGATATTTTCCAAACACATCGTGGCGGGCTGAAGTAAGTCCGTTGCTTCCCATCCCTCCGTTATACTCTGTCTCGTATGAAGCCTTGCCGCAAGACTCAAGGGCAACAATCACATCACCTGCCTTTATGTTTGCATTGTCAATCACATCTGAGCGTTTCATCCTTGCACAAACGGTACTGTCTACAATTACAGTCCTTACAAGATCTCCCACATCCGCAGTCTCACCACCGGTAAGGATAAGTTTTACACCAAAACTCTCCATAACCTTTGCAAAATTCTCAGAAGCAGCTATAAGTCTGCTTATTACAGAACCTGGAATAAGTTGCTTGTTTCTTCCTATAGTAGAAGAAAGCATAATATTGTCCACTGCGCCCACACACAGAAGATCATCTGTATTCATTACAATTGCATCCTGGGCAATACCGTCCCACACTGACATATCTCCTGTCTCCTTCCAATAAGTATACGCCAAAGAAGATTTTGTACCGGCACCATCTGCATGCATCACAATACAATAATCAGGGTCTCCCGACAGAAAATCAGGAACAATTTTACAGAATGCTTTAGGGAAAAGTCCCTTGTCTATATTCTTGATTGCCTCATGAACATCCTCTTTTGAAGAGGAAACGCCTCTAAGGGCGTATCTGTTGCTTTTTGGATCTTGCATAGCTATAGTAGTAATAGTTTTTATCTAATCTACAAAGTTAAACAAAAAAAGGCAGTTGCAAAAGCAACCGCCCCTTTTTATAACAATGTATCGTATAATACTATTTGTTGGTTCTACCAGGATAAACCTTAAGAGCCTCCTCAAGACATTTGAGGGCATTCTTAAGATCCTCAACCTTTAGAACGTAAGCCATACGTACCTGGTTTGTACCTTTGCCTTTAGTTCCATAGAAACCTGCAGCAGGAGCAACCATCACAGTCTGACCCTCATATGAGAACTCCTCAAGCAACCACTGTGCAAATTTGTCAGCATCATCTACTGGAAGTTCAGCAATAGTATAGAATGCACCCATAGGCATTGGAGAGAATACACCAGGGATATTGTTAAGGCCATTAACCAAAACATTTCTTCTCTCAATGTACTCAGCTTTAACAGCATCAAAATATGATTTAGGAGTTGAAAGTGCACCCTCAGCGGCAATCTGTCCGTAAGAAGGAGAGCAAAGACGTGCCTGAGCATATTTCATTACACCTTTCATAACCTCTTTATTCTTTGATACGATAGCACCAATTCTTACACCGCAAAGGCTGTATCTCTTTGAAACTGAATCCAAAAGGATAACATTCTCCTCAAGGCCTGGAATATGCATGCATGAGTAGTGTGGCTCCTCGGTATAGCAGAACTCCCTGTAAACCTCATCAGAGTAAATATACAAACCATGTTTCTTTGCAATCTCACCCAACTGGATAAGAGCCTCTTTAGTATAAAGGGTACCTGTAGGGTTACCAGGATTACAGATTAGAATACCTTTGGTCTTAGGTGTAATGTGTTTTTCAAACTCCTCAATTGCAGGAAGTTTGAAGCCCTCTTTAATCTCACATGAAATAGGAACCAAAGTAACGTCATTCTGTACAGCAAAAGCATTGTAGTTTGTGTAGAAAGGCTCCATTACGATAACCTCGTCACCTGGATCACAAGTAACTGCAAGAGCAAACTGAACAGCCTCAGTACCTGAAGAGGTAACGATAAGGTCAGCAACCTCAATATTGATGCCTACACTTGCATAGTATTTTACAAGACCCTCTCTGTATGAAAGGTTACCTGCAGAGTTTGAATACTCAATAACTTTAAGGTCTGCTTTCTTTACAGCCTCCAAAGCTTGTGGAGAAGACTCAATGTCAGGCTGACCGATATTAAGGTGATAAACTTTCACACCTCTTTTTTTAGCTGCATCTGCATAAGGTACCAATTTTCTGATTGGTGAAGCAGGCATTGCCTGCGCTTTTTTTGAAAGAGTTAACATAATGTATAATTACCGTTTAGTTGTATTTATAAAAAATAAGAACTTGATTTTCATTTTACCAGTTGGCCAACGACTTCATGAATCCCTCAATCTTAGGCATCATGGTTGATGTAGGAACTGCAAAGTTGTTTGTAAGGATAGCAAATCTTACAAGGCCATATTTCTTGCTTCCCTGTACATATCCTGCATAGCATCTTACATTTGACAATGAACCGCTCTTTGCATGTATCCTGTCCTTTATTTTCTGGTTCTCCTTCTTAAGGACACTCTTCAAAGTGCCGGGACCGCCAGGCATTGGAAGGGAAACAAAGAACTCCTCAAACACCTCTGTATCCTGCATCTTGTCAAAATAATTGCAGAAGAAACGTGGCGAAACATAATTCTGGCGTGAAAGTCCGCTTCCATCCTCCTGTGTAAATCCTGTACGGTCAACACCCATCTGGTCAAGAACCCTTCTCATTGCCACAAATGACGAGTCATAACTGCCCACACCTGTAAGTTCCTTGCCAATGGTTTTGAGGATAGTCTCAGCATACATATTCTGGCTTACCCTGTTTGTAACATTCACAATCTCCCACAACTCAGGTGAGTAGGTCTCAACTATAGGATGTCTCTCCGCCTTACATCCATAATATTTGGCATCAATTATCTCAGGAAGGCTCTCTA